>NZ_JVOW01000034.1:0-158980 GCF_001055995.1 Corynebacterium sp. 239_CJEI
GTAAGCCATACCGGACCAGCGACTATCCCCATTATCGGGGACACTCACAAGGTAACGGGGAGGGGGCAAAAGGAGATCGGACTCAACGGATACCGTCCGTCCTGGGATCCGTACCTTCAAATTAGACTCTGCAATGCCTAAACAAAGAGGCGTTGTATGTATGGCACTATATGGCCATGGCTGTGACGCACCCTTGCGTGGCACCCTATCTATATAGGTGGGCAATCAGCTGTCAATGATTAGACGCGGGAAGGACGATGTCACTGTGAAAGGCGCGGATTCGCGGAGAGGTTCCTCCGGTAGCGATCGAAATCGGCGAAGCCGCACCGGTGCCGGTGGCAGCGGCGGGGGTTCCCGTAGCGTCCGCAGCGAGCGCACTGCCCGCGCATGGCAGAATACGCAGGCCGGTCAGACTGGCGGTGCGCGCAGCGTCGGTGCCGACAGCAATCGAGCCGCCACGACGAAGATGAAAGCGGGGGGCTCCGGAACGTCGTCACGCAAGGGGCGTCCCTCGGGGTTCCGTCGTTTCATTAACTCGCCTCGTACACGCCGGTTTGGGCTGTCTGTTGCCGGTTCTTACGGCGTCGTATTGCTGTTCATCATCTCGGTAGCTCTGATTGGCGTCATCGTCAGTGGCGCTGGAATGTCTCCGCTTCCAGCGAGTATCGCGTCGATGTGGATGATCTTTAACCTCGCGCCGTTCCGTTTTAACGGCACGACGCTGGGGCTCACACCAGCACTGCCCGCGGTGCTGATGGTGTTGTTCATCGCCTGGCGTGTACGCCGCGAAGTCGCTGACCGCATCAGCATCAAGGATGTCCGCGCGTTGGTCGGCGCGTATCTGGGCACGCCCATTGTTCTCACCATCATCGCGTGGCTCATGCTTTACGACGCGTCGAAGGTGTTTCCCCGCGTTCAGACCCCTAGTTTCGGCCTTGCGATTGCAGCCGCGCTGCTTGTAAATCTCGTGGCCTTGGTGCTGGGAATGGGGCAGCGGTTGCTGCGTGCACTACTGCTGCGCCGGAAGCTGCCGGAGTGGTTGCTCGGGTCGGCCCGTCTGGCGGGCAGCTACGTGGCATGGCTGTGGCTGGCCGGTGTTGTGGTGACACTCGTTTCGCTGATTTGGCATCGAGAGTTGCTGGCAGAGACATTTGCAATCACGGATACCGTCGGTGAAAGTGTTGCGGTCAGCGGCCTCTCGCTGCTGTACCTGCCAAATGTGGCCTTCGGTGCTGTCGGTGTGCTGGTGGGCGGAAAATCGACGTTTGGGCCAGCGGAGGCTGGGCTGTTCGCAGTGCACCCGGCTCAGCTGCCACCGCTGCCGATTTTGGCTGCCATGCCTCAGTCGCTGGTGCACTGGGCTTTCGGAGTGCTGATTGTGCTACCGCCAGCCGTTGCGGCTTGGCGCGTCGTGGCATTCCTGAAGAAATCTGCACCGAAGCAGCCCTACCTGGTCGTCGTTCTCGCTGCCGTGTGGTCGATCATCTTCCTCATGGGGCTGGCTTGGCTGCTCGGCGGTGAGGTTGGCATCTTTGGGTGGGCCGGTGCCTCCTGGTGGCTGACTGGACTGCTCGGCTCGATGTGGCTGGTTGTTCCGGGGGCCATCGTGGTTGTTGCGATGACCGGTGTGCCGTCACTTGGTAGGGACAAGGGAGTCTCGGAAGTGGCCGCCGAGAAGTTCCCGCCGAAGCCTGCGGGAGATGGAAACGGTCATGCTGAGGCTGAGGATGCCGGCGACGCCGATAAGTCCGACAATGACGGGAGCGGTTCGGAGGAGTCGGAGGAGATTGTCGACGGGGAAGTCGTAGCGACCTCCGAAGATGAAGCGACCTCCGAAGACGAAGCCGAGTCCGACACAGAGGAGGAATCAGAGTCCGGTGCTGAGTCTGAAGACACTTCAGAAGACGCTGAGGAATCGGACGACTCTGAAGAGGATTCAGAAAGCGCCGCAGGCGGAGAAGCATCGGGCGAAGTAGATGCGACCGACGAGGACGAATCCGATGAGGACACCGAAGACTCGGAGGAAGGCGGCGACGGGGAACCGTCGTCAAGCCAAAAGAGCTAAGCCAACTTAGGGGGAGCGGAATTTGGGGTCTCTGCCGGGCTGGGTAAGCTAAACGCCGTGACTGAAGCACAGCCCGTCGCAGAAATTTCGCACAATAATTCCTCCAGCAAGCAGCTCCGCATCGTAGTCCTGGCCTCTGGCCTGGGCTCCCTTTTGCAGTCGATGCTGGAACTGCTGGACGCTGAAAAGGTTCAGATTGTCGCGGTTGGTTCGGACAAGGATTGTCCGGCGCTGGAGAGGGCTCAAAACCTCAATATCCCAACTTTTCGGGTGCCTTTCGATGCTGAGGCAAAGAAGGACCGAGAAGGTTGGGATATTCGTGTTTTAGAGGCCGTGAACAGTTTTTCGCCGGATATCGTTGTCTCGGCGGGTTTCATGCGCATTCTGGGGCCATCATTTGTGGAGGCCTACAGCAATCGCATCATTAATACGCACCCAGCGCTGCTGCCGTCCTTCCCAGGGGCGCGTGCGGTACCGGATGCACTTGACTACGGGGTGAAGGTCACCGGCACGACCGTGCATATCGTTGATAATGGAGTGGACACCGGGCCGATTCTGGCGCAACAGCCAGTGGCCGTCGAGGACGACGACACGGTGGAGACCCTGCACGAACGAATCAAGGTTGTCGAACGCCGACTCCTGGTTGATGTATTGCACTCGATTGCCGATCACGGAATTGAGCGTGACGGACGAAAGGCTTATCTGAAATGACCAACGACAACACGCAGCGTAAACCGATCAAGCGCGCTCTGATTAGCGTCTACGACAAGACTGGGCTCGAGGAGCTGGCTCGCGACCTGCACGAGGCTGGCGTGGAAATCGTTTCCACCGGTTCCACGGCTGGCAAGATTGCTGCAGCTGGCGTGCCTGTGACCCCGGTTGAGGATCTCACTGGTTTCCCGGAGTGCCTCGAGGGCCGCGTGAAGACGCTGCACCCGCGTGTTCACGCCGGCATTCTGGCTGATACCCGCAAGGAAGACCACCTGGCTCAGCTGAAGGAGCTCGGTGTGGAGGCTTTCCAGCTCGTTGTCGTTAACCTGTACCCGTTCCGGGAGACCGTTGCCTCGGGCGCTTCCTACGACGAATGCGTGGAGCAGATCGACATTGGAGGCCCGTCGATGGTTCGCGCTGCGGCGAAGAACCACCCGTCGGTTGCCATCGTCGTCGACCCGGCTCGTTACGGCGATGTCGCTACCGCCGTGAAGGAAGGCGGCTTCACCCTCGAGCAGCGCCGTGAGTTCGCTCGCGACGCATTCCTGCACACCGCTGATTACGACGCAGCTGTGTCCAACTGGTTTGTTGAGCAGCTCGGTGGCGCTGAGGGATCCACTCCGACTCCGCTGCGCTACGGCGAGAACTCTCACCAGTCGGCAACTCTGACCCGCATTGGTACCAAGGGGCTGGCAAACGCCAAGCAGCTGAACGGCAAGGAGATGTCGTACAACAACTACCAGGATGCCGACGCCGCATGGCGTGCCGCCTGGGATCACGAGCGCCCGTGTGTGGCAATCATCAAGCACGCTAACCCGTGCGGCATCGCAGTCTCGGATGAGTCCATCGCCGCAGCTCACCGCGCAGCTCACTCATGTGACCCGATGTCCGCATTCGGCGGTGTCATTGCCGTCAACCGCGAGGTCTCCGTTGAGATGGCCGAACAGGTCAAGGACATCTTCACCGAGGTCATCGTCGCTCCGTCCTACGAAGACGGTGCCGTTGAGGTGCTGAAGGCCAAGAAGAATCTGCGTATTCTCGTCGCCGAGTACGAAGCACCGACCACCGAGAACAAGTTTATCTCGGGTGGTCTGCTCACCCAGGATCCGGATACTTACCAGGCAGAGGGTGATAAGCCGGAGAACTGGGAGCTGGCCACCGGCGAGGCATTGAATGCTGAAGAGCTGGCTGAGCTCGAGTTTGCATGGCGCTCCGTCCGCGCTGTGAAGTCCAACGCCATCCTGCTGTCCAAGAACAACGCCACCGTCGGCGTCGGCATGGGCCAGGTCAACCGCGTGGACTCCGCAAAGCTCGCCGTTGAGCGCGCAAATACGCTTGCCGACGGAGAAAACCGTACTCAGGGGGCCTACGCTGCGTCCGATGCCTTCTTCCCGTTCGCTGACGGTCTGCAGGTCCTGATTGATGCCGGTGTGAAGGCAGTTGTCCAGCCAGGTGGTTCCATCCGTGACGAAGAGGTCATAGCTGCTGCCAAGGAAGCTGGCGTCACCATGTACATGACAGGTACTCGTCACTTCTTCCACTAATTCCTTACTGGATTAGGGGCTAACCGCCGCGGTGCTAACTGTCACCTCGGCGGTTTTTCTCTACCCGGACGTGTGGGGACCTGTGGGCGAGGATGTGTGTCTGTTGTCGAGCCGTGGTCTATGTGAACACACGCTGAGGGCAGGCGCTGGTGATAATTATGCAGACGAAATGGCTCCAATGCGTTTAACATAAGGGCTTATGTCACGTAGAACCGAAGCGCGACGGCGTCGAGAAGCAGAGATTCTCTCCGCTGCTGCTGCGATCCTGGCCGACCGAGGGTTTCATCAGACTCGGTTGGAGGATGTTGGCTCCGCTGTCGGCATTTCTGGCCCAGCTCTTTACCGTTACTTCAGCGGCAAGGAAGAGCTGTTGGCGCAGATCCTCATCGATATTTCTATCCGACTTGTCGATGGTGCGCGAGCAGTTCTCGATCGAGCAAAGAGCAATGATTGGGAGCCAGAGGAGACTCTTCGCGGCCTCCTTGCGCATCACGTGCATTTTGCAGTCACGGAGCCCGATCGCATTCGTGTCCAAGAGCGCGAAGGGGGAAATCTGGCGCCAGAGCAGAGCGCAAAAGTGCGTTCCTTGCAGCGTCTTTACATGGTCTTATGGGTGGACGCTCTGCGTGAACTACAGCCCGAACTCACCTCCGACGAGGCGCAGCTTAAAGTCCAGCTCACCGCTGGGTTGATTAACTCTTCCAGGCATGTGCTCAAATGGGCGGGCCCCGAGGCGACAAGGGAAAATGCCTTTGAGATGGCCCTCGCTGCGCTGGGCATTAACAACCAATAATCCGTATTCATTCTTCTGCCGTCTGGCCTCACTGTGCTCAGCAGTGTGAGGTCAGGCGGCTTTGTTGTGCGGTGCAGGGCGCTCACATTCAGTTGAATTCACCCCCGAAACAGATTTCTAGGGGAAACATAAATCTCTATTGGAAACATGTTGCGACCTCGGGGAGAGGTGTGTATTTCAAGCTGCATAAAAGACTTCCGGGGGTGAAAGTGTGGTCTAAGAAACAAAATTTGTTGTGAGGTGACTGGGGTCACATTAATCTTTTCGTCAAGAAAGTTAATAGTCATTAACGGAAAGTATTTCGCCCATGACTCACGCTCCAGCATTGACCAACCGACAGCGCCACGAAGAGCTCGTCGCAGAGCTCAAAGAGCTGCTTAGCACAACAGCACGCGGTGGTTCCGAACGTGCCCGTGCTCGCCATATTTCCCGCGGTAAGCTGCTGCCACGTCAGCGCATCAACCAACTGCTTGACCCCGGCAGCCCTTTCCTTGAGGTCGCACCGCTAGCGGCCCACGAAATGTATGGCGGCAAGGTTCCGGCTGCTGGCGTCATCGCCGGCATTGGCATCATCGAAGGTCGTCGCTGCCTGGTTGTAGCCAATGACGCAACCGTTTCCGGCGGAACGTACTACCCGTTGACTGTCAAGAAGCACCTGCGCGCACAGGAGATTGCCAGCCTTAACCACTTGCCGTGCATTTACCTGGTCGACTCCGGCGGGGCCATGCTTCTCAACCAGGATGAAGTTTTCCCTGATCGCGATCATTTCGGTCGCATTTTCTACAACCAGGCCAACCTTTCCGCTCGCGGGATTCCGCAGATTGCCGCCGTGATGGGATCCTGTACCGCCGGTGGCGCCTATGTGCCGGCGATGAGCGATGAAGCGGTCATTGTGAAAAACCAGGGCACCATCTTCCTGGCAGGCCCGCCACTGGTTAAGGCTGCAACTGGTGAAGATGTCACACCAGAGGAACTCGGTGGCGGCGAACTGCACTCCAAGACCTCCGGCGTTACTGACCACCTCGCGGTTAACGATGCCGACGCACTGCGTCGTGTCCGCGATATCGTCGCAACGCTCCCCAAGGACCCGGAAGTTCCGTGGGACACAGAATCCACCGTCTCGCCGACTCGCAACCAGACCGATCTTTACGATGTCGTCCCCGTCGATGCCAAAGTGCCTTACGACGTTCACGAGGTTATTGAAATTATTGTGGATGGAGGTCAATACCAGGAGTTTAAGGCCGAATTTGGTACGACCCTGGTCACTGCTTTCGCCCGCATCCACGGCCACCGCGTCGGCATTATCGCCAACAACGGCATTCTCTTCGCGGAATCTGCGCAGAAGGGCGCGCACTTCATCGAGCTGTGTGATCAGCGCGGCATCCCACTGGTATTCCTGCAGAACACCACGGGCTTCATGGTTGGTCGCGAATACGAGGCCGGCGGTATCGCAAAGCACGGCGCCAAGATGGTCAACGCCGTGGCTACCACCCGCGTGCCCAAGTTCACCGTAGTCATCGGTGGTGCCTTCGGCGCCGGCAACTACTCCATGTGCGGTCGCGCATATTCGCCGCGCTTCCTCTGGATGTGGCCGAATGCTCGCATTTCCGTCATGGGCGGTCCACAGGCGGCGATGACGCTGTCGACGGTTCGTCGCAACCAGATTGAACGCTCAGGTGAGAGCTGGTCGCAGGAAGAGCAGGAGGAGTTTGAAGCTCCGATCCGCGAGCAGTTTGAGCGCCAGTCGCACTGCTATTACTCATCGGCTCGCCTGTGGGATGACGGTGTCATCGATCCCGCAGATACCCGCCGAATTCTTGGCATGGCCCTCGATGTGGCAAGTGGCGCGCCCCTGGATGAACAGGGCTTCGGCGTCTTCCGCATGTAGTAACCAGCTAAAAACTCTCGACACCGCATTTTCTGGAAAGGAAACACAGGGCACATGACAGCGCACAACACGCAGCCCCACGCAGCTGGCGGCAGCCTGAGTACCGTATTGGTCGCAAACCGCGGGGAGATTGCCTGCCGCATTATTCGAACCCTTCGTGACAACGGAATTCGCTCCGTCGCGGTCTACTCGGATGCCGATGCCGACGCCCCTCACGTCCGCATGGCGGATATGGCCATCCACATTGGCCCATCTCCGGCACGTGAGTCCTACCTGGTTATCGACAAGATTATCGATGCCGCTCGCCGCTGCGACGCAGACGGAATCCACCCCGGTTACGGCTTTCTGTCTGAAAACGCAGACTTCGCGACCGCCTGTGAGGAAGCAGGTATTGAATTCATTGGCCCACCGGCCAGTGCCATCAACACCATGGGTGACAAAATCTCCGCCCGCGCTGCCGTCGAAGCCCGCGATGTTCCCACCGTGCCGGGTCTGTCTCGCCCCGGGCTTAGCGACGAGGACCTCATTGAGGCAGCCCCATCGATTGGCTTTCCGGTACTGATTAAGCCGTCGGCAGGCGGTGGCGGCAAGGGGATGCACCGCGTGGAAAACGCTGCTGACCTGCCGGCTGCGCTCGCGACGGCCCGTCGTGAAGCGGCGGGTGCCTTCGGCGATGACTCCCTGTTCATCGAGCACTTCGTCGACACCCCGCGGCATATCGAGGTGCAGATTCTCGCAGATAAACACGGCAATGTAATCCACTTGGGCGAGCGTGAGTGCTCGCTGCAGCGACGCCATCAGAAGGTCATCGAGGAAGCACCGAGCCCTCTGCTGGATGAGGAAACGCGCAGCGCAATTGGTGAAGCGGCCTGTGACGCGGCCCGCTCGGTCGGCTACGTCGGCGCGGGCACGGTGGAGTTCATTGTGCCGGCGAAGGACCCGTCGTCGTTCTTCTTCATGGAGATGAATACGCGCCTGCAGGTTGAGCACCCCGTGACTGAGCAGGTCACCGGCCTGGATCTGGTGGCGCTGCAGGTTGACATTGCCTCGGGACGCCCACTGCCGGTTGCTCAGGAAGATGTAACTCTCACCGGTCACTCGATTGAAGCTCGCGTGTATGCCGAAGACCCGGCGGCGGGATTCCTGCCCACCGGTGGCACGGTCACACGTGTCGTCGAGCCGAGCGGGGCGGGAATCCGGGTGGATTCCGGCATTGTCGACGGTTCCGAGGTCTCATCTCTCTATGACCCGATGTTGATGAAGATCATCTCCCATGGGGAAAACCGTGAGCAGGCGCTCGAGCGGTTGGACCGAGCGCTCGGAGACACCGTTGTCGCAGGTGTCGGAGTCAATATCGACTTTTGTCGCTACCTGCTGAACGTCCCCGAGGTTCGCGCCGGCGATCTTGATACCGGTCTGCTCGACCGCGTGGCGGAAGGCTTCGCCACCTCCGAAACACCGGACGATGTCTACCTCGCCGCTGCGATGGACTGGCTGACTTCCCGCTTTGAACAAGCCACCGACTCACCGTGGCTGACCCCGGATGGCTGGCGTGCCAGTGCGCCTGCCGCGCAGCGCATTCGCTTTGGGGCAGGGGAGGACTCGCGTCTGATCTCGATTGTGGGCACCCCGGCGAGTGCTGACGTCGTTGTCGGTGACGTAGTCGCAGGTCTGTCGGCCGAAGCGGAGAACGAAGATATCGACGTTCCAGAACCGCGAAATTACAAAGTTTCGGTCTTTCGCGACGGGGAACATCTGCGCATCGTCCGCGACGGAGTCGCACAGCACTTCCTGGTCGAGACCATCGACAATGCGGGGTCGGCGAACCACGAAGAGTACGTCGTCGCCGGTGCCCACGGCACCTGGGTATTGCCCCGCACCGAGGTAGTCACCACCGGTGCCGAAGCCGATGCAGGCGGCTCTGGCGTCATCCAAGCTCCGATGCCCGGCGCGATTATCGCGTTGGCGGTGGAGGAGGGAGCCCGCGTCGAAGCTGGTGAGGCTCTGTTGGTCATGGAGGCCATGAAGATGGAGCACACTCTCACTGCCGAAATTGCAGGTGAGGTTAGCTTCACCGTCGCGCCGGGCGATCAGGTCGCCGGTGACCAGCAGCTGGCCGTCATCACCGTGGCCGAAGCCGAAGAATAAAAGCCCACACAAAACGCACCAATCAGGTCCTACACCTACAAAATCTTTAAGGAGCACTCATCATGTCCGAAAGCACCAAGATTGCAACCGCCATCCTCGACGACGAATACGTGGAACTGCAGAAAGTAGTTCGCGAATTTGCCAACGAAGTTGTCGATCCGGTTTCCGCCGAGCACGACCGCAACCACACCTTCCCGTACGAGATTGTCTCGCAGATGGGAGAAATGGGCCTGTTCGGTCTGCCATTCCCTGAGGAAGTCGGTGGAATGGGCGGCGACTACCTGTCCTTCGGTATCGCTCTGGAGGAGCTGGCTAAGGTCGATCAGTCGGTCGCTATCACCCTGGAAGCGGGCGTTGGCCTAGGTGCCATGCCGATCTTCCACTTCGGCAATGACAAGCAGAAGGAGACCTACCTGCCCGAGCTGACTGCTGGTAAGAAGCTCGCCGGTTTTGGTCTCACCGAGCCGGATGCAGGTTCCGACGCCGGTGCCACCCGCACCAACGCCCGTGAAGACGGCGATGATTTCGTCATCAACGGTGCCAAGCAGTTCATCACCAACTCCGGCACGGATATTACTTCGCTGGTTACTGTCACCGCAGTCACCGGCCAGAAGGACGATGGAAAGAAGGAGATTTCTACCATCATCGTCCCGAGTGGCACGGAGGGCTTTGTCGCGGAACCGGCTTACGACAAGGTCGGTTGGAATGCCTCCGACACCCACCCACTGACCTTCACCGATGTCCGCGTCCCCCAGGAGAACCTGCTGGGCACCCGTGGACGCGGCTTCGCTAACTTCCTGTCCATCTTGGCGAAGGGCCGAGTCGCGATTGCAGCGCTTGCCACCGGTGCCGCCCAGGGCTGTGTCGATGAGTCGGTCCGTCACGCCAAGGAACGTCAGTCCATGGGCCGTGCAATTGGCGAGTATCAGGCTGTTTCCTTCAAGATCGCACGAATGGAAGCGCGTGCGCATGCCGCACGCATGGCGTGGTACGACGCAGCCGCAAAGATGGCCGCGGGCGCAGATTTCCGTCGTGAAGCGTACATCGCCAAGATGATCGCCTCCGAGGCAGCGATGGACAACGCGCGCGACGCGACACAGATTTTCGGTGGCTACGGATTCATGAACGAGTACCGCGTGGCACGTCACTACCGCGACTCCAAGATTCTGGAGATTGGCGAGGGCACCACCGAAGTTCAGCTCATGCTGATCGCACGTGGATTGGGGCTGTAAAAATGGCTGACAACAACGCAACCGAAGTCACCCACGACGTCGTCCAGCGCGGACTGTGGTTCGAAGAGTACGAGGTCGGCGCGCGCTACCTGCACCGTCCGGGGCGAACCGTCACTGAAACCGATGACGTCCTCTTCACGACGCTGACCATGAACACCCAGCCACTGCATCTGGATGCGCACTGGTCGAGCCAGCAGCCGGGATTCGGCGGCGAGCGTCTGGTCAACTCCATGTGGACGCTGTCGACGGTTGTCGGGCTGTCCGTCGGGCAGCTGACGCTCGGCACCATCGTCGCCAACCTCGGCTTCACCGAAGTGGCGTTTCCCGCACCGATGTTCCACGGCGACACCCTGTATGCAGAGACCGTCTGCCGTAACAAGCGTCGGTCCAAGTCTCGCCCCAACCAGGGCATTGTCGAGCTCGAGCACATCGGTCGCAATCAGGACGGCACGATCGTCTGCCGCGCCGTCCGGTCCACGCTCGTCCAATGCGCACCGACTTCGCTTGACGACGGCTCCGAGAACGCAGCTTCAGCGGGGAAGTGAGTGGCTCATGTCTACGCATAAATCCTGGCAGCCGCTGGGCCCTGCAATTCTGTTTGCGCCGGCAGACAGGCCGGAACGATTCGCTAAAGCTGCTGACCGTGCCGACATGGTGATTCTGGACCTGGAGGACGGCTGTCGCGCAGAAAACCGTGAGGCTGCCCGCGAGGATATCGCCTCCTGTGACCTCGACCCGGCCCGCACGATTGTGCGTGTCAATCCACCGGAGGTTGAGGACTACGCAGCGGATATTGACATGCTGCGTGGCACCGCTTTCCGCCAGGTGATGCTGCCCAAGGCTTCCTCGGCTCAGCAAGTGGATGAGTTGGTAGCGGCACTGGGGGAGAAGACCCAGGTCATTGCCCTTATTGAAACTCCGCTTGGGGTCATGCGCGCCGAAGAGCTGGCGCAGGCCGATGGTGTCGTTGCACTGTTCTGGGGCGCAGAGGACCTGGTGGCGGGATTGGCGGGAACGTCATCACGCTTTAGCGAAGCAGAGGCTGCACTCGCGCCGGGCCGTATCCATGCGGGTAGCTACCGCAGTGTGGCGGTACATACCCGCAGCCACGTTCACCTGGCTGCAGCGGCGCACGGTAAGGCCAGTCTGGATTCCATCTACGTCAATATCTCCGACGCAAATGGGCTAGCTGCGGAGGCCGCAGATGCCGCTGCGTTGGGATTTGCCGCCACCGTCTGTATCCACCCCGGTCAGGTCCCGACAATCCGCAAGGCTTACCGCCCCAGCGACGAGGAGATTGATTGGGCGCGTCGGCTCTTGGCGGAAGCGGAAAAGAACACCGGTGCCTTCAGCTTTGACGGCCAGATGGTGGATGCGCCGCTCTTCCGTCAAGCAGAAGCCATTGCTCGGCGAGCTGCTGTAACCGGTTAGTCCCACGGCCGGTAACGACCACTGATTTATCCCCCTAAAGAACACATTTTCCTCTCACACACTCCGCACTCTGCGGAGTCACTTAAACTAAGGAGATCTCCCCATGACCGCGACATTGAAGAACCACGCAGAACAGCGCACTGCTGATCCTTCGAAGCTGCCGGAGGGCTTCACCACTGTGCCGGCACCATACGGCAAGGATGTTGTCGATGCCGATGGCAACAAGATGAGCCACGTGTTCGGCGCCGGTGTCGAGCAAGGCGCCGCTCCACTTCGCGATGAGACCCTCGGTGAGAACCTGCGTGCGATTGTGGAGAAATTTCCTTCCCGCGACGCCGTCGTTGACGTCTACGCGGATGTCTCCTTTACCTTTGAGCGTTTCTATAACCGGGTTCTGCGCCTGGCCAGCGCTTTCATCCGGGAGGGCTACCGTCCAGGAGACCGCATCGGCATTTGGTCCACCAACCGCTGGGAGTGGACCGTGGTGCAGTACGCCTGCCACCACATCGGCCTGGTGCTGGTCAACATCAACCCGGCTTACCGCCAGCACGAACTGAACTACGTGCTGGAAAAGGCAGGTGTGCGTATGGTGTTTGCCGCTCGCCGCTACAAGGACTCCGATTACCGAACCATGCTGATTGAGGCCTCCAAGCAGCGCGGTGTGCGCTTGGACAAGGTCATTTACTTCGGTTCGTCCGAATGGTACGAGCACATGCACAGCGAAATCGACGACCTGAGCGAGTACACCTCCCAGCTGAAGCCGGATGATCCAATCAACATCCAGTTCACCTCGGGCACGACAGGCTTTCCCAAGGGCGCTACGCTAACGCACCGCAACCTGCTGAACAATGGATACTTCATCGGTGAGCTGTTGGGCTACACCGAGACCGACCGCATCTGTGTGCCGGTGCCGTTCTTCCACACCTTCGGCATGGTGATTGGCACCTTCGCCGCCTTCACCCACGGTGCCGCTATTGTCATCCCGGCCCCGTCGTTTAAGGCGCGTGAAACACTCAAGGCTGTGCACTCGGCCAAGGCCACCAGCCTCTACGGCGTGCCGACGATGTTCATCAATGAGCTTGAAGAAGCTCATGATCAGGAGGAATACGGATCCCCCTACGACCTGTCGCTCCTGCGCACAGGAGTGATGGCAGGTACCTCGTGCCCGTCGAAGACCATGCGTGATGTGATGGATAAACTCAATATGCGCGAGATTGCCATCTGTTACGGCATGACGGAGACCTCGCCGGTGTCCTTCCAGACCCGCGCAGATTCTCCTCTGGAAAAGCGCGTCAACACCGTCGGCCAGATTATGCCGCACTTGGAAGCCCGCATCATTTGTGAAGAAACGGGTGAGACGCTGCCGCGAGGCGAACAGGGCGAGGTTGTCGTTCGCGGTTACTCCGTTATGAAGGAGTACTGGGAGCACCCGGAAAAGACCGCCGAGGCCATCGACGCCGACGGTTGGATGCACACCGGCGACTTGGGTGTGCTTGACGACGAGGGCTACCTGTCCATCACCGGACGTATTAAGGACATGCTCATCCGTGGCGGTGAGAACATCTACCCGCGCGAAATTGAAGAGTTCCTGTTCACCCACCCGGCTGTCGTCGATGCGCAGGTCATCGGTGTGCCGGATGACAAGTACGGCGAAGAGATTATGGCATGGGTAATTCTGCACGACGATGTGGAAGACTTCACCGCTGACGATGTGGCGGCCTTTGCCCACGGCAAGCTGTCGCGTCACAAGATTCCGCGCTACGTCCACGTCGTCGAGGAGTTCCCGATGACCGCGTCGGGCAAGGTCCGCAAGGTCGAGATGCGTGAGATGGCTCCGCGAATCCTGGGCTGGGTGTAGAAGAATGTCAAAAACAACTGATCAGACCGGCCGTGAGCTTGTCGCAGGCCTTGTCACTGATGGAATGACCCTGGCAGTTGGCGGCTTTGGCCTGTGTGGTGTGCCATATACCCTCATCGAAGGCGTGCGCGACTCCGGGGCAAAAGACCTCACCATCGTGTCCAACAACATGGGCATTGACGGTACTGGGCTCGGCATTCTGTTGGAGAACAAACAGGTGGCAAAGGTAGTGGCCTCCTACGTCGGCGAGAACAAGGAGTTTGCCCGCCAGTACCTCGAAGGAGAAATCGAGGTGGAGTTCACCCCTCAGGGAACTCTGGCTGAGCGGCTTCGCGCAGGGGGCGCAGGTATTCCGGCGTTCTACACCGCAACCGGCGTCGGCACGCTCGTTGCAGAGGGCAAGCCCCACGCCGACTTCGACGGGCAGACCTACGTGCAGGAGCGTGGCATCGTTGCCGACATTGGCCTGGTGCACGCCTACCACGGCGATATCGACGGCAACCTTGTCTATCGCCGGACCGCGCAGAACTTCAACCCACTGTGTGCAGCATCCGGCAGGGTGACCGTTGCGGAGGTGGAGCACTTGCTTGGCCGCGGTGAGATCGACCCGGATCTGGTGATGACTCCGGGTGTGCATATCCAGCACATCGTCCGCGGTGACGGCCGCGAGAAGCTCATTGAAAAGCGCACAACTCGGCAACGCAATACCGATTCCAGCCACGATGCCGGTGACGCGGCAGCAGGGGAGGAGATTTAAATGGCACCTGCGAAGACAATTATGGACAAGGGCTGGAGCCGTGACGAGATGGCACAGCAGGCCGCCGAAGAGCTGCGCGATGGCGACTATGTGAATCTGGGTATCGGCATTCCGACACTGGTGGCAAACCATATTCCCGAAGGTGTGCGTGTTCTGCTGCAGAGTGAAAACGGAATTTTGGGAATGGGCGCCTTCCCATATGAAGGTGAAGAGGACGCCGACCTTATCAATGCGGGTAAGCAGACCGTGACATTGGTGCCGGGCGCGGCAATCTTCGACTCCGCCACCAGCTTCGGCATGATTCGCGGCGGTGCTGTGAAAATGGCCGTGTTGGGCGCAATGGAGGTTAGCCAGTGCGGTGACCTGGCCAACTGGATGATTCCGGGAAAGATGGTAAAGGGCATGGGCGGCGCGATGGACTTAGTCGCTGGTACCCCTCGAGTGGTGGTTTTGACCGATCACGTTTCCAAAGATGGCAAACCAAAATTGGTAAAAGCCTGCGAACTGCCCCTCACAGGTGCAAAAGTAGTGAAAAGGATTATTAGCAACCTGGGAAGCTTCGATGTCGCTGATGATCACCTGGTGCTACGCAGGCTGGCACCTGGAGTGACGCTAGCCGATATCGAGGCCAACACCGAAGCCGCATACGTGGTTGACCTCGAGAATTAAATACGCAGCAATCATGGTCAGTCCACACTCATCAGATTTGACTTAGGAGAATCCATCCATGAGTAACCTTCCAGCTCCCAGCCCGAATGATGTCGTTATCCTCGCCGGTGCCCGCACCCCGCAGGGCAAGCTGCTCGGCCAGCTGGCACCGCTTACTTCCGTCGAACTCGGCGCACATGCTGTCAAGCACGCTGTCCAGCGTTCCGGCGTTGCCCCGGAAGAGGTTCAGCACGTCGTTCTGGGCCAGGTGATTCTCGCAGGTGCTGGCCAGAACCCGGCTCGACAGGTCGCCATTAAAGCAGGTCTGCCATGGAATACGACCGCTGAGATCGTTAACAAGGTCTGCCTCTCGGGCCTAAACGCTGTCATTCACGCCGCTCGCTTGATTCGTCTCGGTGATGCAGACGTCGTCGTTGCAGGCGGTCAGGAGTCCATGACGCACGCTCCGCACGTTGCACGCGGTGTTCGTCAGGGCCAGTCCTTCGGTGCGCTGAAGCTGGAGGACACCTTGGAGCGCGACGGTCTGGTCGACTCCTTCGATGGTGTGTCCATGGGTACGCTTACCGACGGTCCGAACAGCGACCTCGGCATTAGCCGCGAGCAGCAGGACGAGGTTGCGGCCGCTTCTCACCAGCGTGCGGCTAAGGCGCAGGAAGACGGTATTTTCGCGCAGGAAATCGCTCCAATCGAGATTCCGCAGCGCAAGGGTGACCCGGTAGTTGTCGACACCGACCAGGGCATTCGCCCGGAGACCACGGTGGAGACCCTGGCTAAGCTGCGCCCGGTCTTCCTGAAGGAAAACGGCACCATCACTGCCGGTAACTCCTCGCCGATTTCCGACGGTGCCGCAGCAGTTGTGCTGGCATCGCGTGCTTACGCAGAAAAGCACGGCCTGGACTACCTCGCAGTTGTGGGCAAGGCTGGCCAGACCGCAGGTCCGGATAACTCCCTGCACGCTCAGCCTGCGGACTCTTTGAAGGAGGCCCTGCGTCGCGCTGAGTGGGACGCGCAGGAGCTCGACTTCATCGAGATCAACGAGGCATTTGGTGCGGTGGCCGTCAAGTCCCTGCGTGAGCTGGACTACCCGCTGGAGAAGACCAACATCCACGGTGGCGCGATTGCCCTCGGCCATCCGATTGGCTGCTCTGGTGCCCGCCTGACTCTGACCGCTGCGATGGAGCTGAACCGTCGCGGTTCGGGTCGCGCTGGTGTGTCCCTGTGCGGTGGCGGCGGTCAGGGCGATGCGCTGCTGCTGTACCGCGACTAATCGCCAAAGGCTGAAAACTCAGCAAGCCCGCGTTGTGGTTTCCACTCTATGGATGCCACAACGCGGGTTTTGTTGTCTCCTGGGGGAGCCCCTGCGCGAAGGTGATTCGAGTTTTCAATTAGGTTAGGAGCTATGACAGGCTTTAGCTCCCTCGATGGTGAACAGACCTTCCCTTGGCTTCCCTCTGGCCCGGCGCTACTCTTCGCCCCGGCTGACCGTCCGGAACGTTTCCAGAAAGCTGCTGAACGATCGGACATGGTCATCATTGACCTGGAAGACGGCGCTGCCGTTGACAATCACGAGCAGGCACGTGCGAACATCATCAACAATCCGCTCGACCCGGAGACGACTATTCTTCGGATCACCGGTCCCGGGACTCCGACCTTCGCGGAGGATGTCGCCTTTGCCCGTGCATGTGACTACGACATCGTCATGGTGCCCAAGATTCGAGACTCCATCCCCGCAGAGCTCGAAGGGTTGAAGATCATCGCGATGATTGAAACCCCGCAGGCCATGATTAATATCCAGCAGATTGCCATGCACCCGGACGTTGTGGGTCTGTTCTGGGGCGCCGAAGACCTGACCGCCGAACTCGGTGGCGTGTCCTCGCGCCAGAGTGTGGATGAAAACCCTCGTCGCCACTACCGCGATCCGCAGCGATTGGCTCGTGCACTCGTTCAGGTGCATGCAGCTGCGGCGGGTATTGCCGCCATTGATGCCGTTCATACTGACTTTCGCGATGAGCGCGGCCAGTACCTAGAGGCTCTCGATGCCGTGGGCTGTGGTTTCCTGGCTACGGCCTGCATCCACCCGGCGATGGTGCCGCCGGTGCGCAAGGCATATAAGCCGTCGGAAGCAACGCTCGCCCGCGCCCGGAAGATTGTCGATCACGCAGGTACGCACACTGGCGCCTTTCAGCTCGATGGCGAGATGATTGACGCGCCCGTCGTAAAGCAGGCGGTGGCAGCGCTCGCGCGTGCGGGAATTACGGAGTAACTAGCGGCGGGATTTCGCCAGGTTCTCGGTGACCTTCCGATCGATGCGGCCGAAGTTGTAGTACGCCGCACAAGCGCCTTCGGGGGAGACCATGCAGGTGCCGATGGGGGTCGCCGGGGTGCAGGCAGTGCCGAAGACCGCGCACTGCCAGGGCTTGATGTGGCCGGTGAGCACAGAACCGCATTCGCAGGTCACGGGATCTGGGATACGGCGCCCCGGCACCTGGAAACGACGCTCGGCGTCGAATGCCGCGTATTCCTCAGAGATGCCGAGGCCGGAGTTTTCAATCCAGCCGAGGCCACGCCACTCGAAGGTGTCGCGGAGAGAAAAGACGCGGTCCATAAGTTTCTGCGCGGTGGTGTTGCCGGAGGAGCGAACGACGCGCGCGTACTGGTTGTCCACCCGCGACTTACCGGCAGCAACGTCGCCGCTGACGAATTGATCCAGCAGCATGACGACGGCCTGGAGCACATCCAATGGCTCAAAACCGGTGACCGCCACTGGCAGATTAAACTCGCGCGGCAGGAACTCAAAGGCGTCCGTGCCGGTGGTTGTAGCCACGTGACCTGGGCCGATGAAACCATCGACCTTGGTTTCGCCGCCGTTGACGATGGCGCGCAGTGGCGGCTCGATGAGTACGTGGTTGGAAAATACGGAGAAGTTTTCCACTCCCTGCCGGCGCGCGGCCTCAACGGTCACGGCAGTCGACGGGGCGGTTGTCTCAAACCCGACGGCGAAGAAAACGACCTGCTTATCGGGGTTATCGGTGGCAATCTTCAGCGCGTCGAGAGGCGAGTAGACAAAGCGCACATTGGCGCCGCGCGCACGTGCCTGCATCAGCGACGTTTCGGACCCCGGAACACGCATCATGTCGCCGAAGGTCGTGAAAATGACGTCTTCTTGCTGTGCCAGCCAAATGGCATCGTCGACGCGGCCCATGGGGATGACGCAGACGGGGCAGCCGGGCCCGTGGATCAGCTCGATGTTCTCGGGTAGGAGGTTTTCCAAGCCGTAACGGTAAATGGTGTGCGTGTGCCCGCCACAGACTTCCATCAGCGCGATGGGCTTTTCCAGCTTGGTGGCCTCGCGTTCAATGCGTGCGAGCAGCTTCTTCGCAGCGGCGGGGTCGCGGAATTCGTCAACGTATTTCATGGTGCCGTCCAGCCCCTCAGTTGATCTGTGACGATGAGAAGGATTCCAGCTCATCCTCGTAAGTGTCGCCGCCTAGCTGTTTGATTTGCTGGAGCGAAAGTCTGGCTTCTTCCTCGTCGATCTTGCTCATGGCGAAACCGACATGTACGAGAACCCAGTCACCGGCGGTGAGGTTCTCGTCAACAAGTAAATCGGTGGAAATCATGCGTGCGACGCCACCAATTTCCACTGTTGCACGGGCAGCATCGTGGACTTCTGTGATGACGGCAGGGACACCAAGACACATACGCTTCTCCTCGTTTGCAATACTTATCGAGACTACCATCAGAGGCAGCGAACCTCGTTTTCGAAGGACGAGTGACGCAAGCAGTTTTGTCCGCCACCAGCTGTGAAGTTAGGGATAGTGAGCATGCAGCCGAAGAATCGTCTGAACACCAACGAAGCCAAGGTAAACACCAATATTGGTCGCGTTCGGGCACGTCCGTTCAGGCTTCTCGACGATTACGTCACCTTGCAACACGGCTCCGGTGGAAAGGCCTCCGCAGCTCTGGTTGAACAGGTCTTTTTCGACGCCTATGGCAATGAAATTTTAGGGCAGGGTGGCGACTCCGGGCTGTTCGCTGCCGAAGCCGTCGTCGAGGCTGCGGCAGCTTCTGCACATGGTGGGGCGCGGTTGGCAATGTCCACCGACTCCTATGTGGTCAATCCCATCGAGTTCCCGGGCGGCGACATCGGGGATTTGGCCGTCAACGGCACGATTAACGATCTGGCGGTAGCTGGAGCCAGGCCCCTGGCGCTGACCGCATCGTTCATTCTGGAAGAGGGGCTGGAGATTGCGACTCTGCGCCGCATTGTGGCGAGTATGCGCGTCGCTGCCGATGCCGCAGGGGTGAGCATCGTCGCCGGCGACACCAAGGTTGTGCCGAAGGGCGCAGGTGACCAGGTCTACATCACCACGGCCGGGATGGGCGTGGTCCGCGGCGACTACGCCGGTGCCGCTACGAAAGGATCTGTCTACGCAAACATCGAGGCCGGAGACCGCATCCTCGTCTCCGGTCCAATCGCCGATCACGGCATGGCCGTCATGCTCGCCCGCGGCGACTTGGCTCTGGCCGCGCCTATCGAGTCCGATACCCGTGCCGTCAACGGCCTGGTCGAGGCACTACTTGAAGCTGCCCCCGGCACTCGCTGGATGCGCGATGCCACTCGTGGCGGCCTCGGCACGGTCGCCAACGAGCTCGCCCGTGGCACCGGTCTTGGTGTCGTACTTGACGACGATTCCATTGCGGTCCGTGAAATGACCCGTGGCGCCTGTGACATGCTCGGCATAGATCCGCTCTACGTCGCCAATGAAGGCACCTTCGTCGCCGTTGTCCCCGCCGGGCAATCCGAGGCAGCGCTCAGTGCGCTCCACGCAGCCGGGGCTTCCGAGGCTTGTGATATCGGCTCCATCGAGGACGAGCCCGCCGCTTCCGTGGTACTGGTCACCGGATTCGGTGGCACCCGCATGGTGGACATGTTGGTCGGCGACCCGCTGCCGCGCATCTGCTAGACATCCATGCCCGTTGCCGCCAGCAGGCGGCCGGCCACCGCCTGACCAAGACTCAAGCCGCCATCGCCCGGTGGCACAATTTGATGCTGCAACAGAGTAAAGCCCTCAGCTGCAACTTCGCGCCGCAGCAGCTCCATCAACAGCGCATTATTCGCGCAACCCCCGCTGACGCCGACAACATCGGTGCCGGCTTCCTCCGCAGCCTGCACCAATCGCTTGCCGACGACACCCGCGACCCCACCGTGAAACACAAATGCGGCCTGCTCAGCGTCAGGCGATGCTACCGCCTCCCGAATGGCGTCCTGGAAGGGCACTGGCTTGGTCTCTGAACTGACCGCTTCAAGCGCTTCCGCATGTGACCTCACGTAGCGAGTCGCCGCTGCCTCCAACTCCATGGCCGCTTGCGCCTCGTAGCTGATGGCTCCGCCACCGCGCCAGCGAGGAAGCAGCAGTGCTGCGGCGGCATCGAATATGCGGCCGAGAGATGAAGTTTGCACTGTGCCAACTCCCGTCGCCAACTGGCTTTTAACCAGGGCTACTTCGCGCTCGTTGGAGAGGTTGCGCACAAGGTGGTCGTCGTGAAGCTCCCATGCGTGAGTGAGACCGAGGGCGAGCCTCCACGGGTGCGTGACGGCGCGATCTCCACCGACCAACGGGAAAGTGGGGCAGTGCCAGGTGCGTTCCCAGTTTGCGGAACTGCGACTGAGCGTGAGGATCTCGCCGCCCCAGATGGTGCCATCAGTGCCGTAGCCGGTGCCGTCGAGGGTGGCGACGACGGCACGGCCCGCGTTCAGGGAAAGGAGACGGTGCTCGGCGAGTAGGGAAAGCGCGTGGGCGAAGTGGTGTTGAACCGCGAGCAGCTCGATGTCGTGCTCGGCGGCGAAGCGTTCGGCGAAGGCGGTAGTGGCGTAGTCCGGATGCAGATCGCAGACGACAAGCTCCGGGGTCGCGTCACGCATGGAAAGCAGCTGGTCAACTGCTCTCTGGAAGGCCTTCTGACTGGCCCACGAACCCATGTCGCCAATGTGCGCGGAGACGTGAGCGAGGTCCCCATGCGCGATAGCGAAAGTGTTCTTCAGCTCTCCGCCGGTCGCGAAAATGGTGGGTTGGGACGTGCTCCGGGCGCTGGTGCCAGGGCCAGGGCCAGTGTGGCTACGAGAATCGGTGGGCGTGATTGAAACGGGGACGGGAGCGAAGCCGCGGGACCGGCGCGATGGGGCGGTGCCGATGAAAACCGAATCTTCAACGGGTACGTGGATTTCGCGGTCGTGGAGGATGAAAGCGTCGGCGATGTGACCGAGCTTCTTCAGCGCGTCGGCATTGTCGGTACAGACGGGCTCGCCACTGAGGTTGCCGCTGGTGACCACGAGCGGGCGATCGCAAAGCAGCAGGTGAATGCCTGAGTACGGAAGCATAATCCCGAAGCTGTCGAGGCCCGGTGCGATGAGATTGGAAAGCGGCCCCGACCGCTGCTTCGGTGCAATCACAATCGGTGCCTCAGGGGAGTCGAGGAAACGCTTCTCCTGCTCAGTTAACTCAACCAGTTGGGCAGCGGTGTCAACAGTGGGGGCCATTACCGCTAACGGTTTGTCGGGTCGACGTTTGCGCATCCGTAGTTTCTCGCAGGCAGCGTCATTGGTGGCATCGCAGACCAGGTGAAAACCACCAATACCTTTGACGGCGAGCAGGGCGCCGTCGTCAAGCAGTGCGTGTGCGCGACGAAAGAGCGCGAGAACCTCCTCGCGGGAGGTGGCGGTGGCGGTGCCGCCTGCATCGTGCCAGCTCAGACGCGGGCCACAGTCGAAGCAGCTGATTGGCTGAGCGTGATAGCGGCGGTCGGTGGGGTCGGTGTACTCGCGCTCGCACGGGGTGCACATCGGAAAGGCCGCCATAGTGGTGCGCGGGCGGTCGTAGGGCAGTTCAGTGATGATGGACAGGCGCGGTCCGCAGTTGGTGCAGGAGATGAAAGGGTAGAGGTAGCGCGGGTTGGTAGGGTCGAAAAACTCACGGCGGCAGTCCGGGCACAGTGCAGTGTCGGGCGGAAGCAGTGCGCGGCCGGAGTAGCTGTGGCGAGAGGGCACGATGGTGAACTCGCGCTCATGGCCCAGTGTCGCGATGTGCTCGGCGGAGTGATTGATGATGCGGGCAAGCGCCGGCAGTTCGGTGAAAAGCTGGCTGCGGAAGGCAGCGAGGGCGTCCGGTGGGCCTTCTACCTCGATGAATACGCCCTGCTCATCGTTGCCACAGAAGCCGACGAGACCCGCGCGCCGGGCGATGGTGGCGACAAAAGGGCGGAATCCGACCCCCTGGACGATACCTTCGATACGCCAGCGAATGCGTTGAATACTCGTACCCATCCCCGCCCCGGTCGCGCCTGCCTTTTCCATGCATTCAACTTTACGTAAGCGGCTCGGGTCCGTTCGCACTGCTAGTTTGGAGATTGTGCACGAAGTAGCGTTGAGCATGCAGTTAGCGAAGGTTGTCACGAGAGCAGCCGAAGGTCGAACTGTACGCACTGTGCACCTGCGGATAGGCGCTCTACGGCAGGTTGTGCCAGAAACCCTTTCATACGCGTGGGATTTCGTCAGTCGCGATACCGGTTTGGGGGACGCGAAATTGGATATTGACTGGGTACCTGCGGTTGTCGAATGCGCGCACGGGCATCGCGAACAGGTGGGGCCACTCGACGGCCTGCTGTGCCCCACGTGTGGAAAGCCAGGACGCGTAATCTCGGGGGAAGAGTTCACAATCGTCGACATCGACGTCGACACGCACAAGTAGGAAAGACGGTTTTATCATGGGACGTTTCCACCGGCATGACGGCGATGACGCACACCACCATCACCACCATCATCATGACCACGACCATGACCACCATCACGGCCATGACCACGTTCATCTCGCCGATCCCGATGACACTAGCCACGGCGACCACTCAGGTTATGAAACCGGCGTGGAACGCGTGACCATCCTCGAGGACATCTTCAGCGAAAACGACCATCGCGCGGAGCACAATCGCGAGCTGCTTGCTGAACATGGCGTGGAAGCCATCAACCTGATGAGCTCCCCGGGCTCAGGCAAGACTGCGCTGTTGGAGAAGACACTGGCGGCTGCGCAGGGAAAGCTGCGCGTCGGCATTATCGAGGGCGATATTGAGACGGCTCTCGATGCCGACCGCTTGGAGGGCTACGGGGCACAGATTTCGCTGCTGAACACGGGCAACGGATTCGGTGGTGAATGCCACTTGGACGCCCCGATGGTCTCCCGCGCGCTCGAGGGGCTGGATTTGGCCACGCTTGACCTGGTCATGATTGAAAATGTGGGAAACCTTGTCTGTCCGGCTGAGTTTGAGGTCGGTGAGACTCGTAAGGCAATGGTCTACTCCATCACCGAGGGGGAGGATAAGCCGGTCAAGTACCCGGTGATGTTCCGCTCTGTGCAGGTAGTGGTTATCAACAAGATGGACCTTGCCCCGTACCTTGACTTCGACATGGAGCTCTTCCGCGCCAACCTGGAAAAGGTCAATCCAGGCGTGAAGGTGATTGAGGTCTCCGCTAAGACCGGGGCGGGCATCGACGAATGGCTCCGTTGGGTCAACCCTGCGCTGGTTGATTAAGCGCGCGCCGGGGGCCGTCGTGAAGCAATGGGGGCGTCACGGCATGCTTGACGACGGCCCCGCTACCCCCCCCTCGCTTCGCTCCACCTTAGTGGGGGATAGGTGATATCCGGCCGTAAGCTGCGGCAGTTTCTCACGTTCATTCCCTGTACCTGGAGCTATATTTACGCAACATTTATCTTGCATATTATTTTGTTATAACCGCAGCGCAGCGACGTTATTCAGCTTGTTCTTAGGTCGCTATACTTGGCCATGTATAGGCAATGAGCCTGGGTAGATGTAAAACCTCGAAACCAATATTCCTAATAACTAAGCAGAAGGCGCAGCGAAAAAATGATTAGTGGCGCGAATTGGCAGGAAGGGACCCTCGGCGAAAACCTCGCTAGAGCTGGTGTCTCACGGCGCAGTTTCATGAAGTTTTGTGGCACTATGGCGGCAATTTTTGCCGCCGGAACTCCGAATGTCGGTGAGGCTGCGGCGCAGTCACTGACTCCCTCGGCGGAGGAAATCGCAGATAAGCTCTCGGCTGTAAAGAAGCCGAAGGTGGCTTGGCTGCAGTTGCAGGAATGTACCGGATGTATGGAATCCGTATTGCGTTCCGGAGGCACCACTGCTGAAGATGTGGTGCTGAACCTGGTTTCGATGGACTACAACGAGCTGCTCATGGCACCGTCCGGGCATGCGGCTGAAAAGGCTTTGGACGACATGAATGCCGAGGATCACATTCTGGTGGTCAATGGCTCGATTCCGACCGGCGAGAACGGTGCGTACTGCACCATTGGCGGTAAGTCGGCAGAACAGGTGCTGCTCGAGGCTGCTGAGAAGGCCACGGCAATCCTGGCCGTTGGTGCCTGCGCAGTCTGGGGTTCTGTCCAGGCTGCTAAGCCGAATCCGACCGGTGCCAAGGGTGTCGATGAGATTATCAAGGACAAGCCGGTGATTAACGTCTCTGGTTGTCCGCCGATTGGTGAGGTGATTACGGCCACCCTGACGTACGTACTCACTTATGGCAAGACACCGGAGGTCGACGCTGAGGGGCGGCCAAAGTTTGCCTATGACCAGCGTATTCACGACTCCTGCCCGCGTCGCGCGCATTACGATGCCGGTCAGTTCGTGAAAACCTTCGACGACGAAGGCGCACGAAACGGCTGGTGCCTTTACGAGGTCGGCTGTAAGGGGCCATCCACGTTTAGCCCATGCCCAATCGTGCAGTGGAACCTTAAGTCCGGTTGGCCAATTGGTGCTGGTCACCCATGTATTGGCTGTACTGAGAAGGACTTCTTCGACCAGTTCACTCCGTTCTACGACAAGCTGCCGGGAATCCCGGGTATTGGAGTGGAGTCCAGCGTGAACACGGTCGGCGTTGGACTGCTGGCTGCCACTGCCGCAGGTGCCGCGGTCCATGGCGGACTCACACTGGTGAAGGAACTGAAGATAAGGCGCTCCAACGGCGAAGAAAAGGTGTTGGCTGCGTTTGGTGGTGTGGAAGGCCGGAAGCCACCGATGGTCGACCTTCCTTCAAACGCACCAGGCACGCAGAGCGAGACAGCATCCGATTCGAAGGACAACTAAGGGGGCATAGGACATGGCTACGGAAAAAGTTGTAATCGACCCGATTACCCGAATCGAGGGACACCTTCGCATTGAGCTGGAACGCGAGGGAGACCAGATCAAAACCGCGTGGAGTGAGACTACTCAGTTCCGCGGTATCGAAACCATTGTGAAAAACCGCGATCCTCGCGATGTCTGGGCATTCGTTGGTCGTATCTGTGGTGTGTGCACGGGTACTCACTCGGTGGCGTCCATTGCCGCTGTCGAAGATGCCATTGGCTCGACACCGCCCCCGCAGGCACGTCGTATTCGCGACCTGGTGATTGGCTCGCAGGAGATTCACGACCACGTCGTGCACTTCTACCATCTTCACGGTCTGGACTGGATTGATGTCACGAAGGCTCTCGAGGCAGATCCGAAGAAGACCGTTGAGTTCGCGCAGTCGATCGGCTCGACGTGGAAGGGCAACAACGAAGAAACCTTCGCCCGGGTCAAGGAGACCGTGCAGGGCATTGTGGACTCCGGCCAGCTGTCCATCTTCACCGGCGGCTACTGGGGACATGAGGACTACCGCTTGCCACCTGAGGCCAACCTGATGGCAGTGTCGCACTACCTCGACGCCTTGGCTTTCCAGCGCTCTATCATCCGCATTAACACCGTCTTCGGCGGTAAGAATCCACACCCGAACTTCCTGGTCGGAGGCATGGCGTGCTCCATCGACCCGGAACGCTCTGAGACGGTCAACCAAGTCGGCATTGATCAGATCAAGTCCTGGATCGACGAGATCGTGGAGTTCGTCAATGACTGCTTCTACCCAGATGCAGTCGCCATCATGAGCGTTTACAAGGACTACTTCGACATCGGTCGCTCCTCCGACAGCTTCCTGGCGGTAGGCATGGCCGGCGCCACTTACTCCGGCGACCCGGCTAAGTCCCGTGTCCAGACCGTGCATCCAGACATCAAGCCCGGTGTCATTCTCGACGGTGACTACACCAAGCTCCACCCATTCCAGCCGGAAAAGATCGAGGAATTCATCAACTCCGCCTGGTATACGCAGGAAGCCGGCGATGATGTCGGCCTCAAGCCGTACGACGGCGAAACAACTGTGAACTACACCGGCCCGAAGCCGCCGTACGAGTGGTTGTCGGACAATGAAAAGTACACCTGGTCGAAGGCGCCGCGTTACGACGGTCGCGCTGTTCAAGTTGGCCCGGTTGCTCGTGTGCTGTTGGCATACCTGCAGAAGGAGCCGGAGACAATGCGCCTGGTCGACGAGGTCATGGATAAGCTCGACCTGCGCATTGAGCAGATGAACTCCACTGCGGGACGCACCTACGCACGTGCTGTGGAGTCTGTGACCACCGCCAATTACTTGGCAGATCACATTTTCCCGGAGTTCGTTGAGGCCCTGAAGAACGGCGACATCGATGTCTTCGACAACAGCCGTTGGGAGCCGACCACGTGGCCGGAAAAGTGCCAGGGCGTGGGCTTCCTCGAGGTCGCTCGTGGCATGCTCAGCCACTGGGTCAAAATTGAAAATGGCAAGGTGACCAACTACCAAGCCGTGGTTCCCACCACGTGGCTGGCCGGTGGCCGTGACCCGAAGGGGCAGCTTGGCCCATACGAGCACGCGCTGGCTGGCGATGGCACACATCCGCTGGTTGATCCCGAGCAGCCGCTTGAACCACTTCGCACGATTCATTCCTTCGATCCATGTATGGCCTGCGCAGTCCACATTTTGGATCCGGCTGGTCAGGAAATGTTTAAGGTGACGACGGCATGACACCCCCAGTGAGTGAAAATCCGGAACTGCGACTAAAAGATTCCAAGGGCAACCCCCTGGTTATTGCGGTTATTGACGCACACACCAGCCACTGGTTGTCGCCATCCGAGGTCATTCAGGCCGCAGCAATTGTCCCGGACGACTCCCGCGATCCTGTCGACCTTGCGCTAAAGGTCAGCTTGCGTCGTCGTCGTGACGATCTTTTCCACCTCGACGGCACGCCACTGATGAAACTGACCCCGGATTCCTACGACCCGGCGACGCCTGACCGCCGTTACTCCATTGCCAAGGTGCACGGCCTCAACATTGCGGATCAAACGGTCGATGTCGCCATCATGCGCGGTGAATTGAATGCGGTCGTTGAGGCATCCACGATGTCCCGTGAGGAAGGCGTTCTACTTCGTCGTAACGCGAACATGCATCATGGTCGCGGGCACCGCAGCATGGGCGTCGCGCTTGCGCCCATTGACAAAGACGGAAATATCATCGGAGAGTTCATCTTCGAAGGATTCGTGGCAATGGGGCTGCGGAAACTCGACGAGGCCATTGCGGAGAACAAGAAGGGCTCCGGTTCGTGGGTCGAGGTTCACCTGTGGGGATGGGCGCTGCGCGTTCAACATTGGTTGAACCTGGCGCTGATGTTGGTGATGACCTTTACTGGCTGGTACATCATGCAGCCCTATTTGACTGAGCGCACCTATGACGGCTCGGCCGCGGGATTCGCGATGGGATATGTCCGTTTCGCGCACTTCTTAGCCGGATTCCTATGGATCGCGGTGGGGCTATGGCGTGTCATTCTGCTGTTTGTTACCCACGACCGACAAACACGATGGCGTGCGCTATGGCCGATTTATAACAAGCAGGATGTTAAAGACCTCTGGCACACGATGCAGTACTACCTCTTCCTGCGCAAGGAAGGGCCGTTCTACTTCGCACACAATCCGCTGCAGCAGCTGGCGTACACCGGCATTTACGCGATGTGTTTCATCCAGATGCTCACAGGTTTGTCGCTATACGCGATGATGGACCAGTCCAACTGGTTCTTCCAGCTGTTGGCTATGCCCACGCACTGGATTGGCATCGGCTACTTCCGCCTGATTCACACAATCATCATGTACCTGATTTGGCTCTTCGCCATCATTCACGTCTACCTGGTTATCCGCTCCGATGCGGTACACAACCACGGTGGTCTGTCCTCGATGATTGGTGGCTCTGTCTGGCTACCGCGCGGCACGCAACCGGTTGACTCTCCACGCATTGGATAGGAGATCATTGGGTAACGATAAGGTGTCCGACGCAGTCACCGGTGCTGATGCTGGCACTCCGTTGGTGACGGTTCTTGGCATCGGCAACCCCGTCATGGGCGACGACGGCATTGGTCTCGAGCTGCTGAGGCGCCTTGCCCCAGAACTGGAATCTGCAGGCATGGGGCAGACAACGCAGGCCGGGGATTCTGCGCATCTGGTCTGGTCGCCCTCTAACCTCGATGATCCTGCGAACCTCGCCGGGCGAGGGGACGAATGGACGGGTGCGGTTGCCTACATCGATGGTGGCACCTGCGGTATGGAGTTGCTGCCCATCGTGCAGGAGGCCAAGAACCTATTGTTGCTCGACGCTCTCGCTGGTCCGGGGGATCCCGGTACCGTCGTCAAGCTCGTCGGTGACCAGATCCCTAGACTATTGGCGGCAAAGCTGTCCGCGCATCAGGTCGGCTTGCTGGATTTGCTCACCGCGGCGCGACTGCTGGGGCAGGAGCCTGAGCGCGTCGGTGTGGTGGGAGTGGTCTACGAGTCTGCCGACATGGTGGTGGGGCTCAGCAACACGGCACTTGGCGGCATTGAGGAGGCGACTGAGGTTGCGCGCGAGCTCATCGACAGCTGGCTTGCCGACGAGCGCGCCAGTGACGTCTAACCCTCGCCCTCAGCGCTGACCTCAATACTGGAGATTTCAAACTCGCGGCCGTGCCGCAAATCCGCAGTTGGGGTGCCGCAGACAGGGCAGGTTAGAGCATAGAATTCATCAATTTCATGCTCAGCCTCGCAGGTGGGGCAGTAGACCGTCGAGACAATGAGCTCGGCATCTAACTCGGCGCCCTCACACTGCGTCGCGGCACTGGCCACAGGCCATGCGGCGATGAGGGAATCGTAGACGACCCCGGAGCGGTCGCCCACACGCATTGACACCTTTGTCACGGTACGTCCCGGGCAGACCTCGGCAATCTTTTCCACCACGCTGGTCAACAATCCAAGCTCATGCACAGATACCATTATGGCGAAGTACTCAGCGCGAAGGAGGCGCAGGCGGACCATGTCATCCAAATCCGTTCCGGTTACCCAGCACATCCAGCTCGATGAGCTTGTTGACCCATTCGAGGCACGACTGGATGTCTATCGCGATGACAACGGCGCCATCACACAGGTGTCCTTCGACCTTTCAGGGCTACCGCGTATCGACGGGATGCTCGTGGGCAAGCAGGCGCTGGCTGTACCAGATATCACCAAGCGGCTGTGTGGCCTGTGCCCGGTTGTGCATCATCTTGCAGGCGTGCGGGCGGTAGAGGACCTTTACGGGGTCTTCGACATTCCTCGAACCGCACAGTTGATTCGAGAGCTGCTGGCGGCCGGGTCGACCTTGGATAATCTAGCGACCAAATTTGTGGCCGTCGACCGCGAGGGGGCGCGGGCAATGAAGCGTGCCGGAAAAGCTCTGATGCGTGCAGCGGGGGCACCGTCGCACTTCCCGGATGTCGCCGTCCCCGGCGGTGTGCGCGCGACAGTGGATAAGACGCTGGTTTCTGAGGCAGAAACTGCTCTGGAGGTACTGGCTGAGACGGCGGTAATCAAGGAAGTGGAGCTTCTTCCCACTCCCGATGCCCCTGATGCTTGGACGGATACTTTTGACGGCCTCGACGTGGCAGTTGTCGATGCCGACGGTGAGCTTGCGCCGCTGGGAAATTACCTCGCAGTCGCGCGGCATGACACCGATACCGCGGCGGAGATTTTCCCGGCTGCTGATTGGCCCACACGCGTTCGTGAATCCCGTCCGGGCGATGCCGCTCCCAGACCGGTGTTTGATGCCTCGAAGGAGTTGGGCAAGCATGGCTGTGAAGGTCAGCGGGCCGATTTCTACCGGGTGGGGCCGGTCTCCAGACAGGTTGTCGTCGATAAGCGTGGGGTGAGCCCACGCGACGCCCAACGCCAGCTTCTCGCTGACACCGTGGCTTGGGCGAGGCGGGTGCTTTCCGACGGGGAACTGCTCGGCGAGCATGTGTGCGATCCGAATGCTGCGACAGCGATTGAGAATGCTGACTTTGAAGGGCATCGCAGTGGTGTCGGGATGATTGACGGGCCGCGCGGGCTGTTAGTGCATCGCTATACGGCAGGGGCTGACGGCATCATCACGGATTGTCAGATCATGACACCAACTGCGCAGAACGAACCCTGGCTGACTCGTATGCTCACCGAGCAGCTGTGCGGCGGCGGAGAGGCTGCGGGGGTCGAGAAGTCCATCTGGGCCGCTGATCCGTGCTTACCGTGTAGTTCGGCACCTGCGGGAGTGATGACATTCACGATGCAGGAACATGCCGGTGCACCTGCGGACAATATGACAACGGATAGCCGTGGTTCGGCGGACGCCCCGACTGTAGCGGAGAGGACGAAGTAACACGATGTGTCTTGGAATTCCTGCCCGGGTTTTGGCAATAGCCGATGGTCCACTGCCGATGGCGACAGTGGATATGGCGGGGCAGAAGCGGCAATGCTCGGCAATGTACGTGCCTGAGCTGGTGGCAGGTGATTGGGTGTTCGTCCAGAACGGGTTCATCATGAACGTGCTGGACGAACAGGAGGCCAAGGAGTCCTTAGCCGCAATTGAGGAATATAACCTCATCGAACATGTCGCTGAGGTCTCCCCGAAGGGGCGGACCTAGTTCACGCAGGTCACGCCAGCGGCGTCAATAGCGGGGCGATCTTCCTGCGGAATTTCGCCGCCCTCTTGGCCGATGATGTCGCCATTGGAACCATCTTCAACTTCAGGCGCAGGTTCGGCACCGTCGCCCGAATCAGTGGCCATTCCCTCTGATGTCAATCCTGGGCCGTCGTAGTCACCGGCAATCGTCACTGAGATGTGGTGCGGATCGAGGTATGGATCGTGGACAATCGGTACGCCACCGAGTGCTTCAGAAATGGCCTGAGCTGCCGGATCCTCTGGGTCAGCCGCATTGATCTGGCTGGAGGCAACGCCGGCGAACTCAGCGTTGCCGACCTCTCCCTGGGTGTAGCCCTTTTCTGTTAAGAAACCTGAGACGCCGCTGGCCAAACCTTCAATGCCTGTGGCGTTGTAAACGCTGACTGTAGTTTCAGCCGCGTTGGGGTCAGCCTTCTTATCGTCTTCTTCCTTCGTCGGAGCTTCTTCTTCCTTGGTGCCCAGCAGGGTCTCGAAGTACTGGTGGACTTGGCCCTTATCGATTGTGACCACCGACTCGCCATAGTCACCAACACCGTCAATCGAGGTCACCGGGATAGTTTCAAACTTCACGTTGCCACCACTGAGGCCCTGCATCTGGGTAGCAAATCCGGTGACATCCCAGTTGTCGTCGAGCACCACTGAGCGCTGGACAGCGTTGCCCAGTTCAGACAGCTTCGCGGGATTGGACAGTGTGCCAGCGCCGAGCAGCTTATTGGTGAACGAGGCCATGAAGACCTGCTGGCGAGTAATTCGGTCGAGGTCACCGCGGGGCAGGCCGTGGCGCTGGCGGACGAATGAGAGCGCGTCGGCACCCTTCAACGTCTGTGAGCCCGCCGGGAAGTCCGCACCAGAGAACTCGTCGTAAACAGCCTCATTCAGACATACATCGACACCGCCGATGGCGTCGGTGAGCAGGACGAAGCCGAGCAGGCCAACTTCTGCGTAGTGGTCAACGGTGATACCGCTGAGGTCGCTAATGGTCTCAATCAGAGCTCTACGTCCGGCCTCGGTCGAGCGACGCTCAATGTCTTCCGGCGAGGCCCCGCTTCCTGCGAGTTCTTCTTCCACCATCTGCTTTGTATTGCCGTAGACACCATTGATCTTTGTGTTGCCTAGGCGATTGGTGTGGACATAGGTATCGCGCGGAATGGAAATTGCCGTCGCTGAAGAACCATCGGCAGGAACACGAATCACAATAATCGTGTCTGTATTCGTGGCTTCTTCGTCGCCGGCACGCAGAAGCTCAACTTCTTCCGGAGTCAGCGGGTTGCCCTGGGCATCGGTGCGGGAGTCGGAGCCGACGAGCAGAATATCGGTTGCACCGTCCTTCTCACTGCCCAGACCGAAGTCGCCACCCGAACCCAAGTTGTCGGTGGTCCTACCGAGTGTCCACCAGCCAACTGCGGAAATAACCAGGATAATGGCCGAGAGCAGCACAAGCGCATTGCGCAGCATCGGCGGCCAAGCTTGGGCGGTACTCTCTGCAGAGGACGGTGGCGCTTGAATATCGCGTGCGTGACGCGCGCGTGGCGTGTGGCTGCTCAAACCGGGGCTCCTCTTAAACCGTTTTCGAAAATATAATTTGTGCTGCATGTCTGCGTGGGCATTCCACACATCGTGGAGAGCAGTAAGCAGCTGCGGAAACTACATAAACCTTAACCGTCCAACCGTGTGCGGTGGCACCTCAACACAGTGTCAATCGTATCTACGATAGTGATAAAGAAGAATATGTCTGAAATATCAGTCTCGCATTTCGCCACTCATGGACCAACCCACAGCAATTCGCGGCGTCCCATTGTCGCCATAACTGGTGCTGCTGGACAGCTGGGTACTGCGCTTCAGCGTGATTCTTTCGCCGCCGATGTTGAGGTGCGCGCTCTCACTCGGGCACAGTTGGATATCACTGATTCGGATGCTGTGGAGGCAACGCCTCTGCTTGACGACGTCGACATCATCATTAACGCGGCAGCGGCGACCGATGTCGATGGTGCAGAATCCGATCCCGGCTCGGCGCACCTAATCAATGCACTCGGACCGAAGTACTTGGCGGCTCGGGCGAAAAAGGAAGACGCGTATCTCATTCACATCTCCACCGACTATGTCTTCGGTGATGTAGCAATCGATGAGATGACGGGGCAGCGCCGAGCGCTGCGAGTTGATGATTTCACCGCACCTCAGACTATGTATGGACGTACCAAGTTAGTGGGGGAGAACAATGTGCGTGATTCGGGCGCGCGTTCCGCTATTTTGCGTACGGCGTGGGTCTGGTCGGGCCCCACACAGCCAGAGGCCAAGGACTTCGTCTCCACGATGATGCGTCTGGCGGAGACGGCGACTGATGACAAGGGCAATCCGGCAATTATTAAGGTCGTTGACGATCAGCACGGCAACCCCACCTTTGTTGGTGACCTCGCCGGAGCTATCTGGGAGTTGTGCGATCGCGTGTTGTCCGAACCGAGCAGCGCACCGACCGGCACCTTCCATGTCACGGGCAGCGGTGAGTCAACATGGTTCGAAGTGGCTCGCGAAGTGTTTCGGCTCATCGGTCACGATCCACAGCGTGTGGTGGCGTGTACCAGCAGTGAGTTCCCTCGTCCGGCGCCGCGTCCGGCCTGGTCCGTGTTGGATGGTTCCGCATGGAGTGAGGTAGGTCTACATTCACTTCCGGAGTGGCAGGACACTTTGCGGGCAGTCCTGACCTAGGGTCTAGGTTTGTGAATGCAACCTCGAATTCCCCGCAACCCTCGCAGCTTCCGCTCGGTGTGGTCACCGTGACCTTTTCGCCCGGTGAGCACCTGAGCAAGCTGGTGGATTCGCTGGGCTCCGCCGCCAGTGCCTCCACGCGTCTGATCATGGCCGACAACGGCTCGACGGATGGTTCCGTGGAGAAGGAAGAAGCTCGGGCTAAGGAGACCGGAGCGGATGTTCAGCTTCTGCGCACCGGCGGCAACATTGGCTATGGCGCGGCCGCCAACCGTGGCATTGCGGAGCTGGGACGGGCTCGCCGTGCCGGTGAGATTAATCCTGACTACGTCATGCTGGTCAACCCTGACGTGGTGTTTGCCCCTGGCGCAATCGATGTTCTGTTGGAATGCGCGCAGCGCAATCCCAAAGCCGGAGCGATTGGTCCGCTGATTCGCGAGGCGGATGGCAGCGTGTACCCGTCGGCACGCGCGGTTCCTGAGCTTGTCAGCGGTATCGGACACGCGCTGCTCGCCGACATCTGGCCTACTAACCCTTTCTCACGGCGCTATCGGGATGACGCGGATATGGATCGCGAGCGACCGGCCGGCTGGTTGTCGGGTGCATGCCTGCTGCTGCGGTGGGATGCGTTCGACCAGATTGATGGCTTTGATACCCGCTACTTCATGTACATGGAGGACGTGGATTTGGGTGACCGACTGGGCAAGGCCGGTTGGAGCAATATTTTCTGTCCCCGTGCAGAGATTCGTCACGCGCAGGGCCATTCTGCCAGTAAGCACCCAGAAATTACCGTAAGGGCCCATCACGAGTCGGCATACCGTTTTATGTCAGATCGCCTGCCGGGGCCGGCGCTGGCACCTGTGCGACTGGCATTGCGTTTGGGGCTGTTCCTGCGTGGCAAAGTCATAATCGCGGTCAAAAAGCGTAGGAATTAATTAACTGTTGGAACGATCCATCGAAGAAAGTTACCGATTTCATGACTACCGAAGTTCGTCCGAGTGCTGGGCATGGCTCCGCCTTCCAGCCGGGAGCGGATGCTGCACAGCAGGCGGGAGCCACGTTGGCTGAACAGACTGACGCTGTCATTCTGGTCGGCGGGCAAGGTACGCGTTTGCGTCCCCTTACCGTGAATACGCCGAAGCCGATGCTGCCCACGGCAGGGCATCCATTCCTGGAGCATCTGCTTGGCCGCATTCGTGCAGCAGGTATGAAGCACGTGGTATTGGGCACCTCCTACCGAGCTGAAGTATTTGAAGAACACTTCGGCGACGGTTCGGATTTGGGTCTCGAAATTGAATACGTCTTTGAGGCTGAGCCGCTGGGAACCGGTGGCGGTATCCGAAACGTCCTAGACAAGCTGCGCTATGACACCGCAATGATTTTCAATGGCGATGTCCTCGGCGGTACCGACTTGCGCGCGGTGTTGGGCACCCACGCGGAGAAGGATGCGGACGTCACGATGCACCTCGTCCGTGTGCCGGATCCACGCGCGTTCGGCTGTGTTCCGACCGATGAGGATGGGCGCGTCCTGGAGTTCCTGGAGAAGACCCAGGATCCGCCGACCGATCAGATTAATGCCGGTATCTACGTGTTCCGCCGCGAGATTATCGAGTCGATTCCGGCTGGTCGCCCCATTAGCGTTGAGCGTGAAATCTTCCCAGCGCTGCTTGACCGCGGTATGAACGTCTACGGTCACGTTGATTACGCCTACTGGCGTGACATGGGGACTCCGGGTGACTTCGTCCGCGGCTCCTCTGATTTGGTCCGCGGTATCGCGCCGTCACCACTTCTAGAGGGTAAGCACGGCGAAGCGCTTGTCGACGAATCTGCGTCGGTCGGTGGCGGTGCTCTTCTCTACGGTGGCTCTGTTGTCGGCCGTGGGGCGGAGATTGGTGCGGGAGCTCGGATTGATCAATCGGTGATCTTCGACGGCGCACGCATCGGTGCCGGTGCTGTAATCGAGCGCTCTGTGATTGCCGATGGTGCCGATATTGGCCCGCGAACGGTCATCAGTGATGCCATTATCGGCGAGGGTGCCGTCGTTGGTGCGCGCTGTGAATTGATCAACGGTATCCGTGTGTGGCCGGGCGTCCAGATCCCCGATCACGGAGTACGTTTTTCGACGGATGTCTAGTCTGCAGCCTTCGGCGTGTCAGACTTTTGTCGGCAATATCTGATTAGAGTTGCCGAAGTGTCGTCAAAGTTGCTGGTGAGAGGCATGTGGCGAATGTGATTGAGTTCAGGTGGCAGGTTTAGGGTTCGGGCGCCATCCTTCAACCTGAACTTAATCCCCAACGCGGGGGGAGGGGCTTCAGGGGCAATGAAAAGTATTGGGGCAAATTCTCTATTCGGCTTGACCGATGGTGGGTTACACGTGTGTAATCACAAATGTGTGTTTCGCACACTAAGCCCAATTTAAAGACCCGCAGCAACAACCATCAGGAGGCCCTCGGCATGGAAAAGTCCAGCATGTTTGATGGCGGCTCTGCTGTGGATAGTGAGACGAATGCGGGTGACATCGCTGTGAATGATAGCTCCTCTGAAAACCAGCCTCGGCCGTTGACAGAGTGGGCAGATGACCTTTCGGGGTTGTTTGAAGCCGTCGATCAGGACTGGCAGGAGCAAGCTCTGTGTGCCCAGACCGATCCAGAAGCTTTCTTCCCTGAGAAGGGTGGATCCACTCGCGAAGCAAAGCGTATTTGTCGTGCTTGTGGTGTGCGAGATGAATGCCTGGAGTTTGCTCTCGAGCATGATGAGCGCTTCGGCATTTGGGGTGGCCTCTCTGAGCGTGAGCGCCGCCGTTTGAAGCGGCAGATTGGCTAGGGCAGCCGGGTCTGTATTTTATCCTTCGCTCGACCTCGCAGTTTCCCCTTGGGTAATACCCTGGGGGATTTTTCGGTGAACGAGTTTTTCCTGCTCTCTAGGGTTAATAGACGAAAATATGTCCGCTCAGCATGTCGCTGGGTGGGCCCTTTTGTCGCTTAGTTCTTAATGCGAGTTACTGACTGCGTTTATGACAAAAAACGCCCGAAAAATGGCCTGAAAGTGTCATAAACTTGCACAGTTTCACATTTGCAGCCCGTATTCACGCGTGCAGCCGGTAATTTATGGGGCCTGACCAGTTACTATCTTGAGAATCACACACTGTTTGTCTATTAACCCGGTCTCTAGGGAGCTCCTTAGAAGAAAGCTTTCTACAGGAAGTTCTCGTTGAAACTAGGGTCCACCTCAACCGGATCAATGCCCAGATATACCGCCACCAGGCGGATCAGTACATATTGCAGCATCTGGTCCAGTTCCACTCGACCCGAGACACGGCGCTCAATGGGGCGGCGGAACACTACTACGCAGGGGCGGGTGGGGTTGCCTACGCGGTCAATGCCAGCGGGGATAAGCCGTCCCAGCGGTACAGGTCCGTCAGCGACAATCTCTTCCGGGAAATACATGTCCGGGCGCAACTGCATGCGAGGAATCGTGTCGATGGCGATGTCCAGGTGTGACAGTTGCCGGGACCAGTGCTGATCCAATGGGGCGTAGGCGTCAATAACCGCCTGGTCAAAAGCTTCTGAACGGCTCTTCCAGCGGGGTACCTCCGGCGGCAACAGAGGACCCCGAGGTCCGCGACCGCGTCGCAGTGAGCGTCGCAAAGAGCGCGGAGTATAAGCCGATGAATTCATATTTGTTGAGCTTAATCGGTCGGATCGTCAACGTGGGTGAGGCCAGCTTCCGGCCATGTCGCAGCTTTACTGGGTAAGGCTGGGGTGCCCCGGGGGAGCGTCGGAAAGCGAAAAACGCCCGAGTGGGAGAAAAACTATCGAAACTTAAAGTTAGGGTCTAGACTTTGATGCCGTGAGTGTTTTTAGACGTTGTTGCCGGCCCGGCTGTGGCAAACCTGCCGTAGCTACGTTGACGTATGCCTACGCGGAGTCGACGGCTGTGGTGGGTCCGCTCGCCGCCGCGTCCGAACCGCATAGCTGGGATCTCTGTGAGAAGCACGCGCGTTCTATCACCGCACCGCTGGGGTGGGAGCTCGTGCGTTACGACGTGCCGACGCCCGCCCAGGACGATGATGATTTGACCGCACTGGCGGAAGCCGTCCGTGAAGCTGGCCGCAACGCGACTGGCCTGGTGCTGCGGGATGAGGTCGACAACCGTCCGCAGACCTACAAGATTGATTCCAGCCGCCACCCGTCGACGCGGAAATCCGCGCGCGGTCACCTGCATGTAGTTCGCGATCCGGAGGATTCGGACGACTAACGGGTCGGGCGCCGTGCCCCAGCTCATGCCATCTTGCCGCGGCATTTCTTTGTGAGAGCCTCTCTGTGGCTAGTATCATTTTTCACAAAACTGATACTTACCCAGAGAGGTTTTTCGTGGGCACTTACAATCGTTCCGATTTGGATGCCGTCATCAAGGCCTATGACGTGCGCGGTGTTGTCGGTGAGGGCATCGACGCGGATCTTGTCGGAGCCATCGGCGCCGCCTTCGGACACATCATGCGTTCAGAGGGCGCAACACGTGCCGTAGTTGGCCACGATATGCGTGAGTCCTCACCGGAGTTGGCGGCTAGTTTCGCCGACGGCGCGGCTGCACAGGGGCTCAACGTCACCCTGCTCGGCCTGACCTCTACGGACGAGCTGTATTTCGCCTCCGGAGTAAAGGAATGCCCGGGCGCGATGTTCACTGCCAGCCACAACCCAGCTGAGTACAACGGCATCAAGATGTGCCGTTCGCTCGCCCGCCCGATCGGGCAGGAGACAGGGCTTGCTCAGATTAAGGATCTGCTTGTCGACGGAATCCCGGAGTACACCGGCACTCCGGGCGAAATTGATCGTGAGGATGTTCTGCAGGATTACGCGGCGTTCCTCCATGGGCTGGTCGACATTCGCTCCGGCCGTCGCCTGAAGGTTGCAGTCGATGCCGGTAACGGTATGGGGGGACTGACAGTTCCGGCAGTGCTCGGAGAAGACATGGATGTTGCTGATCTCTACTTTGAGCTCGACGGCAACTTCCCGAATCACGAGGCCAATCCATTGGAGCCCGCCAACCTCGTTGACCTACAGAAGTTTACGGTGGAGCAGGGCGCAGACATCGGTATTGCCTTCGATGGCGACGCTGACCGCTGCTTCGTCGTCGACGAGAAGGGCAACCCGGTCAGCCCATCGGCCATCTGTGCGTTGGTGACCACCCGCTACCTGGAGCAGAACCCGGGTGCGGCTATCATCCATAACCTGATCACATCGCACGTCGTGCCGGAGATGATTGTGGAAAACGGCGGAACCCCGGTTCGTACCCGTGTTGGGCACTCCTTTATTAAGGCGCAAATGGCCGAGCACAGTGCTGTTTTTGGTGGCGAGCATTCAGCGCACTACTACTTCAAGGAATTCTTCAACGCAGACTCCGGCATGCTGGCTGCCATGCATGTCCTGGCCGCACTGGCCGAGCAGGATAAGCCGCTGAGTGAATTCATGGCCGAGTACAACCGCTACGAGGCCTCCGGTGAGATTAACTCCCGCCTGGGTAGTGCCGAGGAGCAGCAGGCCAAGCAGAAGGAAATCGAGGCCGCGTTTGCCGATCGCACGGAGTCCTCGGACTGGATGGATGGCCTGACCATTGAGCTGGCGGACTCCAAGGCGTGGTTCAACGTCCGGGCCTCCAATACGGAGCCGCTGCTGCGTCTGAACGTCGAGGCTCCGACGCGTGCTGAGGTCGACGCTCTTGTCGACGAAGTTCTCGGCATCATCCGCGGTTAATCAACCCCACGCGCCCGTTTTCAGGCATGCTTGGGAGTATGACCTCGTCATTCGACTCCTCCCATAACCCGCGCCAAGAGGCCCTGTTCTATCGTATGGCCACTGCCGGTGCAGGTCTCAGAGCTGCTGCTTCCGCGACTCGCGGGGGTGCGTTTGCTCAACTTTCACTGCCGCGCAGTGCGGTCATCCTCGTGGGAAATCGTCGGGCGCAGCTCGCTGCCGAATCCGTGCGCGCGCTTGCCGACGATATCCGCTGTCCGGTGGTAATTGCGCATCAGTTGCCCAGTTATGTCGGTGCCCTCGACTTGGTCATCGTCTGTGACGACAACCCCGGCAGCCCACTGGGGGCAGCTCTGGCTGAAGCTGATAGGCGAGGTGCTGCCACGGTCGTGGTGGATCCCGGTGAAGGGCCACTGCGTGCCGCCGGTAGCCCCGATACGGTTGTGGTTCCGCGCCCGGCGATGGCGGAGTCCGCGTCCTTTACCGCCTATGTCGGTGCCATCGCCAGCGCGCTCACCGAATGCGGTGCCACCACCCTGGCTCCGGCCGGGGTAGTGGAGGAAGTCGCTGATGCGGTGGACGCCGATATTGCCGCCTGTGCTCCGCAGCGAGATGAAACAGTTAACCCCGCGCGGCAGGTAGCGCAGTGGGTGGCAGGCCGCAGAATGCTTGCAGTGTCGACGACCTCGGCGCTGGCGCCGGTAGCGGAACTGGCATCGTTACAGATGCTTGAGGCAGGCGTGGTCTCGGCAGCGTCGTCGATAAGCGAATTGTCTCTTAGTGTGGGCGCGTTGCTCGCTGCAGAACCCCAGGAAAGCCGCGATATTTTCTATGACCCGTTTATTGATGGTGGGGATGAAGGGGCGACAGTGCTACCGTTGGGGGCGATTGTTTTAGCTGCGCCGAACAATGTGGGCCACTACCGGGACCACTACGGCGAGGTTGGATGGGCTCGTGTGGAGTGCCCTGCGCTCGATGCGGAGACTCATCATCCATTGGTTGAAGTATGTGTTGCTGCAGCCAGAGTTGGTGCGATTGCGGCGTTTTCTGCGTAATCGCCGGGTGTCACCGAAGGCTTTTGGGCCTTCGGTGAGATTGGCGTGCTCGCGCCAGAAGTGACTATTAGAGGAGTGATACGGGCATGGAGCTGTTGGACCCCGTGCTGCAGTCGTACCCCTGGGGGTCTCGTACACATTTGGCGAGAATCACCGGTGCGGACGCTCCCACATCGAAGCCCTGGGCGGAACTGTGGTTTGGTGCGCATGCACTGGCATCGGCCACGGTGGCCGGCACGCCGCTGGATGAGCTCATTGCGCAGGATCCGGCAGCTGCGCTCGGATATGCAATTGACACCGACAACGGCAGGCTGCCGTTCCTGTTGAAGCTGCTCGCAGCCGATGAGCCGTTATCGCTGCAGGCACACCCCACCTTGGCAGAAGCTCAGGAGGGATTTGCACGCGAAAATGCGGAGGGCATTCCGGCCACTGCACATTTCCGAAATTACCGGGACAACAACCACAAGCCGGAACTTATTGTCGCCCTGACTACCTTCGACGCGTTGGCCGGATTCCGCCCGGTGGAGCGCACGAAGGAGTTGCTCGCGACGCTGGCGGTACCGGAGCTCGACCATTACATGGGACTGCTCGATGCCGCCGATGACGAGAGTGCTCTGCGGGCATTGTTTACAACGTGGTTGACGTTGCCCCAGGATGTCCTCGATGAGCTGGTCGAGGCCGTGGCTGCCAAGTGCGCGGATTACAGTGGCGATGACGAGGAGTTCTCGCGAGTAGCCGAGACCACTTGCGAATTGGCTCGAAAGTATCCGGGGGACCCGGGAGTCCTGGGGTCGATGCTGCTTAATCGCCTTCGCTTACAGCCGGGCGAAGCCATCTACCTTGGTGCTGGACAGCTGCATGCTTACCTCAATGGCATGGGCGTGGAAATCATGGCCAACTCCGACAACGTGCTGCGCGGAGGGCTGACCTCTAAGCACGTCGATGTCGTGGAGCTACTGCGCGTGCTCTCTTTCCGACCGCTGCCAGATCCGGTGCTGCAGTCGCGGCTGACCGATGATGGCTGGAATGACTATGACGCGCCGGTGCGCGAGTTTCGCCTTCGTTCGCGGGATCTGGAGCCGGGCGAACATGTTCTGCTCGACGAAGAATCCGCCACGGTTGTGTTGTCTACAGCGGGCACGGTGGCGTTGCGTCACGACGACTCCGTGGTTGAGGTTCCCAGCGGCCATGCGGCCTGGGTTCCGGCTGTCGACGCAGTCGATATTGAGCTGACTGCGCGCCAAGACGGGGCAACCGTCTTTGTCGCGACCGTCCCGCGGGTGGGTTAGTCCTCGTCGTTATCGAAGAGATTTCCCAGGAATCCGGAGTCCTTCGGCTTTTCCGGGATTGGGGAAATCTTGCTATTGCTAGCCCCATTGCCGCCAGTGGTGTCCTTCTCCGTCGAAGGGGTCTGGTCCTTCGGAGGTGTCGGCTCCTTCGGGGATGTCGGCTCCTTCGAAGGAGTCTTCTGAGGAGTCTCGGACGGAGTTGTGGTTTGCGTACCCGACTGGGACTGCGCCTGCGATGAAGGCGGCTTCGGCTCAGCTGCTGCACCACCATCGCCTTCCGGAAGACTGTCGTTCGGCTTTTCCGAGTTATCTTCCGGTAGCAGTGGCACCGGCTTGCTGGGCGTCGGCGAAGAAACGTCGTCAGAGGTGGGCTCTGTGGTCTCCGTGGTCGTCGGAGGTGTCGATGTCGTCGACGTCGGAGTTGTCGCACTTGAGCTTGTGGAAGTCGGGGGGATGTACGCCTGCGGTGGCAGGTACGGATCCTCAACGATCTCGGTGCTCGATGACGTGGTCGGACGAGATACTAGACTGTCGTTCGTCTCAGTCAGCGAGGAATCTGAATTCGGTTCAGTGGTCTGCTGCAGCTCGGCATCACTAGGAACTGGAGGCAGTGGAGCAGAGGTCTCCATTTCCGACTGAGAGCCGGCGTTTTCCGGATTTGCACCCTCGGCAGCACTGCTATCGGAGCAGCCAACGAGCGAAACGCTCAGGGGAAGGGCTGCGAGCAGAAGAGCTCCAAAGGCCTTCTTCACCATGGTAGGTACTCCTTTCGTGTCATGCGTGAAATCGCCCTGTAACGAAAAAGATAACAGTTACATTACGAGGTCTGGGAACTAACTTAACATGCCCGTTATCTTCTCTCTAGGGTGAAAATTGTGTTGAGGGGATTAAATAAGTCTCTCGCACTGTAAAAGTGGCGAAAAGTCGGGTAGAACTTCGGTAAGGCCACATGCGGTTTTCCGGCTAGCGGTACGTGCAGGCGACAGCTATTAGGTCGGCGGCCAGATTACCGTGGGCTCGTCGAAAAGCGCTCTTTGGAAAGCGCTCGTCGAAGACGAAAACTGGCAATTGGTTCGAAGCGCGAAAGGAGCGTGGCCACCTATCATGTCCATCTGGGAGACTGAGGTTTTTGGTAGCGATTCGGTCATTGAACTGTTCGATGAGGTTCAGGATCTCGACTCGCAGGATCGCGTTGGTGCATTGATTGATGCTGGCCGCATTGGGGTGGATTCCGAAAGTAGCGATGAGAAAGCATGCGCACTCGCGGCGGCTGTGATTATTGCAATTTGGAATGGTGCGCCATTTAGCGGCGGTGACATTGTGGAGGACTACAGCTTCATTCGGGAGGGAATCTCGGAGGCACACGGCAGCGAGGAGGATGCGTTGGCTATCGCCTCCGAGGTGTTCGATAATCTTCTGGGGGAACTCAGTGAGTCTGACCAGGCGGCGCTGGAAAACTGCGTCGAAGCGGTAGAGTAATTCTCGCGTCCCCAGTAGTGATTCTTTAAGAAGAATCTCACGTCAAAGAATCTAGAGAAAGCGTTACATGTCCTCGAAGAACATTGATTTCAAGGTTGCAGACCTCTCCCTGGCTGAGGCCGGTCGTCACCAGATTCGTCTGGCTGAGCACGAGATGCCAGGCCTAATGGCGCTGCGCGAAGAGTACGCAGAGCAGCAGCCACTGGCCGGTGCCCGTATTTCCGGCTCCATTCACATGACGGTTCAAACCGCAGTGCTCATCGAGACCTTGACGGCGCTGGGCGCAGAGGTCCGCTGGGCCTCGTGCAACATCTTCTCCACTCAGGATGAGGCCGCTGCGGCTGTCGTCGTTGGGCGAAACGGCACTCCGGAGGATCCGCAGGGTGTTCCGGTTTTCGCTTGGAAGGGCGAGACGCTGGAGGAGTACTGGTGGTGCCTCGACCGCATCTTTGACTGGGGCGATGAAGATGCCAACATGATTCTGGACGACGGCGGCGACGCCACCATGGCTGTCATTAAGGGTATGGAATTCGAGGATGCTGGCCTGGTGCCGCCTGCAGAAGAGTCGGATTCGGACGAGTTTATTGCCTTCAAGGACATGCTTCGCGCCAGCTTGGAGAAGGATGCCGGCCGTTGGCACCGAATTGCAAAGTCGGTCAAGGGTGTCACAGAGGAGACCACCACTGGTGTCCACCGCCTCTACCACTTCGCAGAGCAGGGCGTGCTGCCATTCCCGGCCATGAACGTCAACGATGCCGTCACCAAGTCCAAGTTCGATAACAAGTACGGCACCCGCCACAGCCTTCTGGACGGCATTAACCGCGGTACCGACATGCTGGTTGGCGGCAAGAATGTGCTGGTTTGCGGTTACGGCGATGTGGGTAAGGGCTGCGCGGAGGCGCTGGCGGGGCAGGGCGCTCGCGTTCAGGTCACCGAGGCCGACCCGATTAACGCATTGCAGGCATTGATGGACGGTTTCGACGTCGTCGCTACTGAGAGCGTCATCGCAGATGTCGACATTGTCATCACCGCCACAGGCAACAAGGACGTCATTACTTTCGAGCACATGCAGCAGATGAAGAACCACGCGCTGCTGGGCAACATCGGCCACTTTGACAACGAGATTGACATGCACAGCCTGCACCACCGCGATGATGTCCGTCGTGTGGAGATCAAGCCGCAGGTCACCGAGTACATCTTCCCGCATGCAGACGGCGAGGAGCGCTCTCTGATTGTGCTTTCCGAGGGGCGTCTGCTCAACCTGGGCAATGCCACCGGACACCCGTCCTTCGTAATGTCGACCTCCTTCGCCGACCAGACAATCGCGCAGATTGAGCTCTACTGCAACGGTGATAAGTACGACAACACTGTCCACCGTCTGCCGAAGATTCTGGATGAGAAGGTCGCTCGCATTCACGTCGAGGCACTCGGCGGTGAGCTCACCCGACTGTCCAAGGAACAGGCCGAATACATCGGCGTTGACGTCGAGGGCCCGTATAAGCCAGAGCACTACCGCTACTAGTTCTAGCCAAGGCTAGGCCGTAGCCATGTGTGCGAGGAGAAGAATTTGATTATCGCAGTCGAAGGAATCGACGGTGCTGGCAAGAACACGCTTGTCACAGCTGTTACCAATCAACTCCGAAGTCAAGGACACTCCGTTTCTTCGATGACCTTTCCGGCGTACCGGCAGACAATCTTCGCTGATTTCGCCGATCAAGCCTTGCACGGTCAGCTCGGCGACACCGCGGACTCCGCTTGGGCAATGGCACTCCTGTTCGCTCTGGACCGCAAAGAACGTCGTGAAGCGATTGTTGATGCAGTGCGCGAGAACGATGTTCTGATTATCGATCGCTACGTCGCATCCAACGCGGCATACTCCCTGGCGCGCACACAGGATCCGGCGATCGTCGGGTGGATTGAGAAGACCGAATTCGGAGATTTCCAACTTCCGCTTCCCGACGTTCAGGTCTGTCTGGCCACGTCGGTGGGAGTGGCAGCCGACCGCGCACGCAAGCGGGAAGCCTCTGATGTGCAGCGAACGAGGGATGCCTACGAAAAGGACTCGGGTTTGCAGGAGCGCACACTAGCGGCGTACCAGAAGTTCGCGGAAGGCTCGTGGCAGTCACCATGGCTGATGCTTACGGGGGACGATGGGGCGGACCGCCTTGTGGAATGGATCAGTGCACGCCTGCGCTAGCCACCTCAACGGGAAACTACAGAACTAGATAGCTTTACGTTTAGAATATGACGCATGAGCTCAAAAATCCTGGTTGTTGATGATGATCCGGCCATCGCCGAAATGCTCACGATGGTGATGGAGCGCGAGGGCTTCGACACAGTAGTAGTCGACGATGGCCTCGAAGCTGTCAAGGCAGCAGAGCGGGAGAACCCAGATTTGATTCTGCTGGATCTCATGTTGCCGGGCATGAGTGGTGTCGATGTCTGTCGCACTGTGCGAGAGACATCGGCGGTGCCGATCATCATGTTGACTGCGAAGACCGACACGGTCGATGTGGTCCTCGGCCTGGAATCCGGTGCGGATGACTATGTCACAAAGCCCTTTAAGCCGAAGGAACTCGTGGCGCGCGTGCGCGCTCGGCTGCGTCGTCAAGACGACAGCCCGAGTGAGACTCTCGAGGTCGGCGACTTGACCATCGACGTGCCCGGTCACGCCGTGTTCCGTGATGGCAAGGAGATTTCTCTGACCCCGTTGGAGTTTGACCTATTGCACACTCTTGCATCCCGTCCGAAGCAGGTCTTTTCCCGTGATGAGTTGTTGGAAAAGGTCTGGGGATATCAGCACACCTCGGATACTCGTCTGGTCAACGTTCACGTTCAGCGTCTGCGCTCGAAGATTGAACTGGATCCGGAAAACCCCCAGATTGTGCTGACCGTCCGCGGTGTCGGGTACAAGACGGGTGACTAAACAAGGCCAGTCAGCTTTAGTGGGAGCCGATTCTTGCGTCGATTAATAACGAAGCTTCGAGACTTCACCAATAGGGGAGTGACCTGGGCGGTTACGCTCTGGCGCACGTCTATCCAAGCGCGCATTCTGACCTCTGTGGTGGTACTGAGCGCGATGGTGATTGCGGTACTCGGTTTCGCGCTGGCGACTATTGTTACCCAGCGGCTTATCGACGCAAAGGTTACCGCTGCCGACGAGGAAATTGACCGTGCTCGCGCAGTGGTGGAGCGGGCGATTGAGAACTCTTCGTCCAACGAGCTGCAAGCTCTGCTCAACGTGGGGCGCGATGCCCTTGTGAACCGTGCAGCCGGTTCCGGTGCTGCACCATTGACAAGTTATGAACCACTGCTCGTGGCGCCGGTGCCGCGAGGCACGGTGTTGGCTTCATCGCCGATTAAGGCTGATGTCCCAGAACGATTGCATGAAGTAGTCCGACAAGGGCAAATTGCGTATCAGGTACGCCAAGTCACTGATAACCGCGGCGATACGTACTCGGCGTTAATTATCGGTAGCCCCACTTCTACTTCGGTTGATGGGCTCGAGCTCTATCTGGTCACCTCTATGGCCGCAGAGGAATCGACTATTAAGTTGGTTCGTGGTCTGCTCGCCGGTGCGACAGTAATCATCATGGCGCTTCTCGGCGGTATTACTTGGTTCTTCTCCAATCAGGTGACGACACCAGTGCGTTCCGCCGCCCAGATTGCCCAGCGCTTTGCCGACGGCCACTTGCGCGAACGCATGGTCGTGCAGGGTGAAGATGACATGGCGCGACTGGCCATGAGCTTTAACAAGATGGCCGAATCGCTGTCGACGCAGATTAGACAGCTGGAGGAATACGGCAGTCTGCAGCGACAGTTCACCTCCGATGTCTCGCATGAGTTGAGGACGCCTCTGACCACGGTGCGTATGGCCGCCGACCTTATTGCTGACGGCGCTGAGGACCTCGATCCGGCGACTCGCCGCGCAGCTGAGCTGATGAATGAGGAGCTTGAGCGTTTTGAGATGCTTCTCAATGACCTGCTTGAGATCTCACGCCACGATGCCGGCGTTGCTGACCTGTCTGCAGAAAAGGTCGATGTCCGTCGCTGTGTGGATGCTGCCTATCAGCAGGTAACAGTCGTGGCTAAGGAGACCGGTACGCCCATCCGCTTCCACCTGCCCGATGAACCGGTAATGGCAACAGTCGACTCGCGTCGTATCGAGCGCGTGCTACGCAATCTTATGGCCAATGCTGTTGACCACAGTGAGGGCAATCCGGTGGATGTCACAGTGCGGGCGAGCGATTCCGCGGTTTCGTTTACGGTCGTTGACCACGGTGTGGGGCTAAAGCCGGAGCAGCAGGAACTGGTGTTTAACCGTTTCTGGCGTGCTGACCCCTCGCGCGTCCGACGCACCGGCGGTACCGGACTTGGCCTGGCAATCGCGCGCGAGGACGCACAATTGCACGGTGGGGAACTGGAGGCATTTGGCGTGCCGACGGTCGGTAGCTGTTTCCGTCTGACTGTGCCGCTGGAGCCCGATGCGAGCTTCGGTGAGCATCCGCTCGGACTGGAAGTTCCCCCGCTGCCTGATCAGATTCCGCACCAGCAGGAAATTGGTGCACGGGAGTTGGAATCGGAATCGAATGCATCGCAAGTCAAGAGCCAGGATCAGGGTAAGGGGCAGAGGACTAGCGATAGCGAATCCCAACAGGCACGAGAGGAGGATAGTTAAATGACGGCGCAGCAACAGTCGAAGGCTCGTCGCGTCCTGCGTAAGACAGTGGCGCTTAGCTCGGTGATCATTTTGGGCACGGCCGCAGGATGTACCACCATTCCGCGGAACACCAGCCCCCAGGTGCTGCGTCCGTTTGAGCCGCCCCAGGTTCGTATTGAAGTTCCGCAGCCACGTCCGAATGTCAATGCAGACATTGTCCTGCGCGACTTTTTCGCCGCGGCCGCGCATCCGGTTGATGATTTTCAAGCTATGCGTGCCTTCATGACCCCGGAACTTGCGGCCAGTTGGAAACCGCAAGATAGCGCTCGCATTCTCGACGGTGTCAACCTCATCGCTCAGCGGGATGAAGGAGGATCGCGGCAGTCCTTCGTTGCCCGAGGTCGCAGCGTTGGTCAATTCGGTACTGATGGTGCGTATGAGCCCCAGTCCGGTGACTATGAGGAAACCGTGGAGATGAAGCTCGGTTCGGATGGGCAGTGGCGCATTTCCTCGCTGCCCGACGGTGTTGTCATGGAGCGTCAGGCATTTCTGGAAAACAATGTGCCTCGCAATGTCTATTTCCTCGACCCGGCCGGTAATCATTTGGTCACAGATCGTCGTTGGCTCTATCGTGGCGTCACCGATGGCGCGACCAATCTGTTGACAAAGCTGAAGAACGGACCATCAGCACCACTGCGACCGGGCGTCACCACCGTGCTCAAGCCCAATGCCTCAATTGCGGTGGAAGCAGGACCTGTGTCCAACGCGGACGGTCGCAGGGTCGAAATCACCGGGTTGGGTGATGTTTCCGAGGAACTGCGTGTCATGCTCGCGGCGCAGATTATCTGGACTCTCGACTCGGCAGATTTCCGTGGTCCGTGGATCCTCATGGCCGACGGCGAACCACTGGTTGCCAGCCACGACGAGCCGTGGACGAAGGACACTGACGCAATCCAGCTCTACGACCCGAATCATCTACCGGCTGATAACGCACCGTTGCGGACGGTCGACCGCAGCGGTATCTACGAGATTGCTGACGGCCACGCTACACCTGTGGGACGCGGCTGGACCGCCAGCGGCAGCACTGCGGTGTTTTCCGCGGCAGTGGGCACCAACCCCAATGGCAGCGAGCTTATTGCCGCCGTGTTCCGTTCGGCCGTGGATGGTCGTGCCGGTTCGTACGACCTCGGGGAGTCCACATTGATGCTGGGCGGAATACAAGATCAGCCGGTTCCTGTGCTGACTGGCGAGAGCCTCACCCGTCCGACATGGTCTCCAGATGCCGAGGCGGTCTGGACGGTGAAGGACGGTACAACCGTCGTACGTCTGGTTCGGCAGTCGACGTCGTCCCGGATTCAGCAGGAGGAGGTTGATACCTCTGAGCTCAGCCACCTTCTTGACGGCGGCGAAGGCACGGGGCGCCCGAGCGCCGGCATTTCTGAATTCCGCGTCGATTCTTCAGGCACGCAGGTAGCGATGATTATCGCTGGTGAAGTCTATATCGCCACCATCGAAAGGCATGACGATAAACCGTGGAAGTTGACGCACCCGCGTGCTCTGCCGCTCCCTGAAAACGTTTCCCCGGTGTCGCTGACGTGGTCGCCGAATCAAACGGTCACGGTGGGTGGTTACAGCGGAGACACCCCGATGTGGAGTGCCTTCCCGGACGGTGCGACTAGCTCCGTTCTGCCGAAGCTCAACCTGACACCGCCAATTCCTGTAGTTACCGCGACCTCGTCGAAGCGTTACGCATTGGATGCCACCGGTGTCATGGAGCTGATCTCCAGCGAGGGGCAGCAGCAGTTCTGGCGCCAGGTTCCGGGTGCGCGCGGTCGAATGGCCCCGGTGTCTGTGGAATAAGCGCAAATCGGGGAGGGGATTAATGGCGCAGGGGAGGTCATCGCAGGAATTTCTGCGCGCGCTTTACGACGTCACTCGCGACGCGATCGGCCTCGTGATACCGGAAACCTGTCCGGTGTGCGGCTGCTCCGGGGCGCTGTGTCGCGGTTGCAAGGACGATCTTCAGCAACCTCCAGTGCGGTTTTCACCGCGGGCTGCGTTACGCGCAGCAGCGTGGACCTGCGGTCCGTACTCGGGTGCGAGGAGACATCTCATTTTGTCGGCCAAAGAACGGGGCAGTGGTGAAGCCAGACGAATCATGGGGGCCGTGTTCGCCGCTGCGGTACGAAGGCTGGCCTCTGATGGCCATATAATGCCCCCGGAAATTACCCCCGTCATTTTGATTCCCGCGCCGACAAGATCGTCATCCCGTCGACAACGGGGTGGGGACCCGGTAACAATTGCCTGCGACTTTGCTTGCAGTCAGCTCCCCTCCAGTTCGGTATTGCCCCTGGTGCGCATTGGCGGGCGCACGCGGGATTCCGCGGAGCTGGGGGCTTCTCAACGCAGACGAAATCTTTCTGGCCACATTGTGCCGCTGACGCAATTCAAGCGCGGAATTAGCGACAAGCTGCGACAACGCTGTGCGCAGGCGACAGTAATTCTGGTTGATGATGTGGCCACCACTGGTGCCACTGCAGCGGAAACCGAGTTGGTGGCAGCGTCATTGGGGATTCGCATCGACATGGTGTTGGTGCTCGCCCGGGCGTAGACGCAGGGGGTGTCGTCGGCAAGCGAAAAATAAACGAGGGGAACGTGGCATTGGTTACCCCCGGAACTGTATCCTGGGGGTGCAGAAAGACTCGTCACCGTAGACGCCGTGAGTAATCCCGCTCACGGAAGGGCGGTGGCCATACCGGGAGGTAGGTAGCAAGTGTCCACACCTGCTGACAACAACGAGGTACTCAGCCCGAACGCTCAGGTGACCATCACCGGGCGCAATGTTGAGGTTCCAGAGCACTTCGCAGATCGTGTTAAGGCGAAGCTGGCGAAGATTGAGCGCCTCGACCCGACTTTGACCTTCTTCCACGTGGAGCTCCAGCACGAGCCGAATCCGCGCCGTGCAGACCGCTCTGACCGTATTCAGATCACCGCTACTGGCAAGGGTCACCTGGCTCGTGCGGAAGCCAAGGAAGATAGCTTCTACGCTGCACTGGAGTCTGCTCTGGGCAAGATGGAGCGCTCCCTGCGTAAGGTGAAGGCTCGCCGCAAGATTAGCCGTTCTGGCCACCGTGCACCGATGTCCGTCGGCGAGGCAACTGCTTCGCTGGTTGCAGAGGCTGAGGCAGCGGCTCCGGAAAAGGCTGATCCGTACGAGGATCTGGTTGAGGACGTGACCCCGGGCCAGGTTGTGCGTACCAAGCAGCACTCCGCAACTCCGATGACGGTGGAAGATGCTCTGTCTGAGATGGAGCTCGTCGGTCACGACTTCTACCTCTTCGTTAACGAGGCAACCTCTCGTCCGTCCGTGGTCTACCGTCGTCACGCGTACGACTACGGTCTGATTGAGCTGGCAGACGAAGACGAGAAGTAAGTCTTCACCAAAAAGAGCACGCAATACCGCGCAGAGCTGTGTATTGGTAAGTAATTGCTCACATGAGCCCGTCTTCTCTTAGAAGGGAAGGCGGGTTCGTCGTATAATCAACCGTTGCACATTAAAGTTCGACGTGAATCGGCCGGAAAGGTCCCAATTTAGTGTTTTCGCTCAGCAAGTTGCTCCGCATTGGTGAAGGCCGCGCTGTCAAGAGGCTTGGCAATATTGCAGATCAGGTCATCGCCAAGGAAGACGAGTACGCAGCTCTTTCAGACGATGAACTCCGTGCCAAGACCGAGGAGTTTAAGAAGCAGCTGGCTGACGGTGCCGATGTAGACGATTTGCTTCTGGATGCTTTCGCCACGGCGCGCGAGGCATCCTGGCGCGTGCTGGGGCAGAAGCACTACCGCGTCCAGGTTATGGGCGGTGCGGCACTGCACTTCGGCAACGTTGCCGAGATGGGTACTGGTGAAGGTAAGACCCTGACCTGTGTGCTGCCCGCATACCTCAATGCGTTGGCAGGCAAGGGCGTTCATGTCGTTACGGTTAATGACTACCTGGCTAAGCGTGACGCGGAGTGGATGGGTCGAGTCCACCGCTTCCTGGGGCTTGAGACTTCCGTGATTCTCTCTGAGCTCAGCCCGGATCAGCGCCGCAAGGCCTATGCTGCCGACATCACCTACGGCACGAACAACGAGTTCGGCTTTGACTACCTGCGCGATAACATGGCGCATTCGCTCGACGATTTGGTGCAGCGTGGGCACCACTTCGCCATCGTCGATGAGGTTGACTCGATTCTGATTGACGAGGCCCGTACTCCGTTAATCATTTCCGGTCCGGCAGATGGCGATCCGCACTGGTACCTGGCGTTCTCCAAGATTGTGCCGCGTATGAAGCGCGATATTCACTACGAAGTCGATGAGCGAAAGCGCACCATCGGTATTCGTGAAGAGGGTGTTGAATTCGTTGAGGATCAGCTGGGCATTGCCAACCTGTATGCTCCGGAAAACTCTTCGCTGGTCAGTTACCTGAACAATGCCCTGAAGGCCAAGGAGCTGTTCACCCGCGACAAGGATTACATTATCCGTAATGGTGAGATTCTCATCGTTGATGAGTTCACCGGTCGCGTGCTGGCAGGCCGTCGCTATAACGAGGGCATGCACCAGGCAATTGAGGCCAAGGAAGGGGTGGAGATTAAAAACGAGAACCAGACGCTGGCAACCGTTACGCTCCAGAACTACTTTCGCCTCTACGACAAGCTGTCCGGTATGACCGGTACGGCTGAGACTGAAGCGGCTGAGCTGCACCAGATTTACAAGCTGAATGTCATGGCGATTCCGCCGAATCGCCCGAAGCAGCGTGAGGATCTGCCCGACCTGATTTACAAGACGCAGGAGGCAAAGTTCGCCGCTGTTGTCGAAGACATCCGCGAATGCCATGAAAAGGGGCAGCCAGTTCTCGTTGGTACGACGTCAGTCGAGAAATCCGAGTACCTTTCCAAGCTCCTGCAGCGCGAAGGTATTCCTCACTCTGTGCTGAACGCTAAGCACCACGAGAAGGAAGCTGAGATTGTCGCAGTGGCGGGTCGTCTCGGAGGCGTTACCGTGGCAACTAACATGGCCGGTCGTGGTACTGACATCGTGCTGGGCGGTAACCCGGACATTATCGCTGACCTGAATCTGCGCTCTCGTGGTCTGGACCCGGTGGAAACTCCGGAAGAGTACGAAGAGGCGTGGGACGCTGAGATTGAGCGTGTTCGTCAGCAGTCGAAGGAAGAAGCTGACAAGGTACGTGAGGCCGGTGGCCTCTACGTCCTGGGTACTGAGCGTCATGAGTCACGCCGCATTGACAACCAGTTGCGTGGTCGTACCGGTCGTCAGGGTGACCCGGGCGTTACCCGCTTTTACCTGTCCATGCGCGATGATCTCATGGTTCGCTTCAACGGTCAGCGCATGGAAGCGCTGATGAACACTCTGAATGTCCCGGATGACGTTCCTATTGACTCCAAGGTTGTTTCCAACTCCATTAAGAGCGTTCAGGCTCAGGTGGAAAGCCAGAACTTCGAAATCCGTAAGAATGTTCTGAAGTATGACGAGGTTATGAACCAGCAGCGTAAGGTCATCTACGCTGAGCGCCGTCGCATCCTCGAAGGTGAGGATTTGAAGACTCAGGTCCGTGACATGCAGGACGACGTCGTCGATGCGTATGTCAACGGTGCCACCGCTGACGGTTACGTGGAGGATTGGGACCTCGACGAGCTGTGGAATGCCCTTGAGCAGCTCTACAGCCCGACGTTTACGGCGCAAGAGCTTATTGATGGCTCTGACTTCGGTACCCCAGGTGACCTCTCGGCCGATGAGCTGTCCAAGGCTCTGCACACGGACATCTCGGCCAGCTACGACCAGCTTGAGGATGCGGTCTCCGCAATTGGCGGCGACGACCAGGTGCGCAACATCGAGCGCTTCACCATCCTGAACGTCATGGACCAGAAGTGGCGCGAGCACCTCTACGAGATGGACTACCTCAAGGAGGGCATTGGCTTGCGCGCCATGGCCCAGGCTGACCCGCTGGTGGAGTACCAGCGTGAGGGCTACGACATGTTCACCGCGATGATGGACGGCATCAAGGAAGAATCGGTTCGTCAGTTGTTCCTGATCCGTAAGCAGGTTATGCCCGCAGTGGAAAACGCCGAGGGGCAGGAGAACCAGGCTCCAGCTCTGCCAACGGAAGCTGCTGAGCAAAATCAGCAGATGACTTACTCCGGCCCCAGCGAGGACGGCAGTGCAGAGCAGCAGCGCGTGGATCAAGAGTCTGAGGGCAACCGAGCGCAGCGTCGGAAGGCGGCTCGCAAGCGCCGTCGCTAAGCACTAAAGCACCCGAAACGCGGTCATGGTCCATGGCCGCGTTTTTGCTGTTCCGCGGCGGAAAGTGCCCGTGAACGCGCGAACGCGCGGACCGACACGGCAACTACCCAGGAACTCGACCTTCTTGCCGTCCGCGGAAGCGCTGGCGTGAAAGGATTGCAACGCGACACCCTTGAGGCTGGTGTTTTTCGACAGCGTGAGTATCGCAGCGTGAATAATCGGGTCGATATTGATGCGACGTAGATCGTTGACTCGCCTGCGACCCGCGATGATGTCGAAGACGCGGCGAGTAATCGTGCCAAGCTCCTGTCTCAGATTCTGTTCACAGTGCTGGACGACGTGCGGTGTTTGCGGCGTCTTTTTTGCAGCAGGAGCGGCCGCGACGGGCGGTAATGCCGTCATGACAGCGGCTCCGGTGGCAGCCGAGCATCCGCTGTAGGTCGGTGCCACTTTTGCGGTTTGAGAGGCGGCGGCATTAGCTGACTGGCCGAGTTGAATTGTGTGGAGAAGCGAAAAGCCCGTTGCCGGTTCAATGGATTCCCTGCCACTGGAGCGGTGCTCAGCGGCGTGCGACAGCGCGTAAGGCATCGGTGTCTGAGATTTTGGTACGTGAGACGTTGGTGCCATGGATTAATCCCCCTAAAAACTCTCCATTGGCAAGTTCCCCCTTGCTGAAGACCATTGTCCTACAAGTGCTTTAAGTGTGCAGCTTGTGAAGGGGAATTCACGGCCGGCGTGGGGGGATTGTGGAGAAGGCGCAGTCGCGAAATGGGCTGAGTGTTTCGCTGTTAATGGTCCTATCGGTTTCCGTCAAGGCCGTTCTGGTCGTCTACAAATGGGCGTAACGAACAGCCAATTAACACGCTGAACTGGAAAAAAGGCAAACGTGCAGGTCATGCGATAAACTACAGGCCATGCGCGGAATGATTATCGATTACTGTGGTGTCCTTGACGGCACGGATGAAGACCAGGCACGTTGGCGTAATTTGCTGGTAGAGGCGCGTGCAAATGGTGTTGGCCTGGCAGTCCTGTCGAATGACCCAGGTGGCCCATCGGCGGATCCGATTCGCAAGCTCGAAGATGAGGGCCTGGTAGACGCAGTTGTGCTCTCTGGTGAAATTGGCCATGAGAAGCCTTCGGCAGAGGCTTTTAATGCAGCCGCTGCGGCTATTGAACTGCCGGCACGGGACTGCGTGTTGGTAGATGATTCGATTGAGAACATCCATGCGGCCGTCTCTAACGGCATGGTGGGAGTCTTCTATCAGCAGTTCGACCGCGCAGTGGTCGAGATTGCCGGTCTGCTGGGTCTCGAGGGCGAGTTCTAATGCGCGTCTATATCCCAGCGACTTTCTCCATGCTTGAGGCGCTTAAGGAGGATGAGCTCTTCCACGCCCGCGGTGGTTGGGGCTTTGCTGTCACTGAAGCGCTGCGCGATTTCTTTACTGAGGGCGATGATGAGGAACTGGCAGACGTAGCCTTTGATGAGGCTGCGCGTGCGTCGCTCCGTCTGCTCGATGCCGCAGAAGAGAAGTTCCCGCACCGTCGAGTGGTCATTTCCGTTGATGTGGAGGCGGAGCCGCAGTCGGATATGGGAGATGCTGTGGTTAAGGTCGGCGGCCCAATTTCGCTTGCCGACGTTGCAGCTCTCCACATTGATGTGGAAGAGGCGGAAAGCAAGGTTGAGGCTGCGATTGATGCCGTCGATAAGGCAGATCTCGGTGACGAGGATGCGGAGCTCACTGTCGGCGATGCGCTGGAGATCCCGCTGGCGTGGTACGACGTAGCTGAGCTCGGCATGGTGGTCGACTTCCTGTAGTAGCGCGTGCTCGGCGTTAAAGAAGGGGACTGGGTTTAGGAACCCAGCCCCTTTTTTGTATGGCACAAGTGTTTTCAGTGGGGGTATAAAAGACGGGATTGTTTTGTGTGGATAAGCTCCATGTCAAAGGGGGTGTTTCGCACGGGAGTGGGGGTAATGACAATTTCGCTATTTGTGTCAAAATCATTTGTTTCTCTTGACCAATAACTTACCGCTCCGTAGTCTACGTCTAAGTAACCTACGGACACGTAATAATGAATCGGGTGGGGCATGCCTACTGATGAACAGCGTTATTACTTGTTCGCCCGTGACAGTCAGGAGGGCCAAAAATGGGGCTTAAGACCAAAGTTTCCCGGGTATTCAAGCATTTATCCACGCCACTTTTGCCCGATGATTACACGCATTTGCTAAATCCGCTGTGGTCAAGTCGCGAGCTGCGCGGTCAGATTGAGGCCATCAATCCCACATCTCCTACTTCAGCAGAGTTGATAATCCGTCCGGGTTGGGGGATGCCAACAGACTTCAAGCCAGGCCAGTTCATCGGACTTGGCGTAGAGGTCAAGGGGAAATACCTGTGGCGTTCCTACTCGCTGACAAATGCGCCGCGGCCTCATGACGGGCTGCTGACTATCAACATCCGTGCGCTAAACGACGGCTATGTGTCCCAACACCTCGTCGCCAATGTCAAGCCGGGTACTGTCGTCCGCCTGGCTGCCCCGGCTGGGGATTTCCATCTTCCGGAGCCGCTCCCAGCCCGCATTGCGTTTGTTACCGCAGGCTCCGGCGTAACTCCGGTGATTTCCATGCTGCGTGATCTTTCAGCTCGCAATGCCTCAGTGGAAGTCGAGCACATTCACTCCTACCGCGGCGAGGCAGAAGCTGTGTTTGTCAATGAGCTTCGCGAGCTGGAACAGTGCAGCGCTACTAGCGCGTTGAAGTATCGCCTGCATGCCCGGAATACGGAGACGCAGCCGCGGATTGACGCTGCGGCGGTTACCGACATCATTGCTGACTTTGGAGCGCTGGCATCGTCGGCAAGCGCCTACGCCTGTGGTCCGGTTGAACTGCTGAAAAACCTTGAGCCGGAGTTTCCCGGGCTGCGGACGGAACGTTTCACCGTTGACCGCTCGGCGGCAGGGGAGGTCGGCGGCACGGTGAGTTTAGGCAGCCGAGGCGATATCGACGTAGACGGTGCAACCACCATCCTGGAGGCGGCCGAGAGCGTCGGGGTTGACCTGCCGTACGGCTGTCGGATGGGAATTTGTGCGACGTGCGTGCAGCAGCTCTCCGACGGCGCAGCGCGGGACATCCGCACCGGTGCGACGTTTGTGGCGGGGGAGCGGGTCCGAACGTGCGTCTGTGCGCCGGCGGGGCACGCGCGTATCGAACTGTAAGTTCGCCCCACATCTATCTCAACCTGTATTAACCAGGAGAAACTACCTAAAGGAGTTGGGACCCTTCCCATGGCAATTTCTGATATCGCATCGTATGCGCACTTGAGCGAAGAAGACGTCGCAGAGATTGGGCGTCGATTTGCGGAAATCGAAAAGCAACACCGCGATTCGCTGGGGCAGAAGGATGCTCGCTACATCCGCACGCTCATCCGCATTCAACGCACCCTTGAGGTGACTGGTCGAGGTCTGCTGATGGTACCGACAGCCGGCATGGCCCTGAACAAACTAGGGATGCTGCCGAAGTCGTGGAAGAACACCGCGCACTGGGGTTTCAAATGGGCGGGTGCCTCAGCGCTGGGGCTGGCAAAGATTTTGGAAAACCTCGAAATCGGCCACAACACCATGCACGGTCAGTGGGACTGGATGAATGACCCCGAGATTCACTCGGCCACCTGGGAGTGGGACAATTCCTGCCCATCCAGCGGGTGGAAGCACTCCCACAACTTTGTCCACCACAAGTACACCAACGTGCTCGGTATGGACAACGATGTGGGATATGGCATTCTCCGGGTGACTCGTGACCGCCGTTGGAAGCCATCGACGCTGCTGCAGCCGGTGACAAACGTGGTGTTGGCCAGCCTTTTCCAATGGGCAGTGGCCTTCTATGACGTCGAGCTCGGGCGCGTGTTCGCCGGCAAGAAATCCTGGGATGAGGCCCGACCGCAGCTCATGGAGGTGCTCAACAAGTCGGGGCGCCAGGTGCTCAAGGACTACGTTCTCTTCCCGGCGATGGCGGGTCCGCGTTACCGTGAGGTGGCCTTTGCGAACATGATGGCCAACCTCGCCCGTAATCTTTGGGCCTACGCGGTCATCTTCTGCGGACACTTTCCGGATGATGCCGAGACTTTCACCAAGGAGCAGTACAACACCGAGGACAAGAGTGAGTGGTATTTGCGCCAAATGCTGGGCTCGGCGAACTTCCACGGTGGGCTGGCGCTGTCGGTGCTCTCAGGAAATCTGAATTACCAGATTGAGCACCACCTGTTCCCGGACATGCCGTCCAACAGGCTCGCGCAGATTTCGAAGCAGGTTCAGCAGATCTGCCGGGAATACGACCTGCCATACAACACGGGGTCGTTCCCGAAGCAGTTCTTCCAGGTCCAGCGCACGCTGCTGAAGTTGTCGCTGCCGGATCGTTTCTTAGTCGCTGACCCGGACAACGCCCCAGAGGTACGTTCGGAGACGGCGTTCAAGAAGTATCCGCAGGTTGAAGCGGAGCTCCAGTCCAGTTCCCCGCAACGCAAGGGCTTAGCGACGGGCCTGCGAATGCTCCGCCGTCTTCGCCCAGGTGTCCGGGAAATTGTCCGGGCCTACACCGGTCGCTCGACGCACACTGCTGCGCGCGGTTAGCCCTCGGCCCGCTTGCGAACCGCAGCCGCGACTGCTGGTTCGCGGTTCCATGGCATTGATTGCTTGTGGGGGAGCCGTAGCCAGGCGCGAATCATGGTCACGGTCAGCGTCGCAGTTGCACCAGCGAGGAAGAGTGCTAAGTAAGCCGAGGAATTCTGGCCGGTGAACTCCACGGTCACGATCAGTGCGAAAAGTGGGGCTGCCATGGACGCCGACAGGAAGGCCGCCGCGCCGAGAATCGCAAAGTCGCTCAGCGGAACTGAGGGCATCAATGGCTGTACGAAGCAGCCGACGATGAAACCGCTGAGCGCGCCAAGGGCAAAGCCGGGAGTCAAGAGACCACCGACGGCACCAGAACGGAAAGTAACGAGAACCGCGATAGCTTTCGCAATCAGCAGGATGACTGCAAAACCCAGCAGCGGGCGGTCCATGAGAACTGTGGTCGCAGCGATACGGCCATTGCCCAATACTTCTGGAACCCACAGTGAAATCACACCAACCAGTGTGAATGCGAGGGGGATGGCCCAGGCAGAGTGCCAGCCAGTCGGTGCTGTGTCCGACATTCGAGAGCTGAGAATGCGAAATGCGTAGCCAATGGCACCGCAGATAACACCGATGAGCAGTGCTGCCCCGAGGTTGCCCCAGCCGTCTGAGAGATTAATTGGGCTGTAGAGCGGGCTACTGCCGACCACGATGCCCGACGTCACCGTGGCGATGGCTGAACACGCCAGCACCACCATCACCGCGGTAATGCTCAGTGAGCCCAGCAGAATCTCCAACGAGAAAACCGCTCCAGCCAACGGGATGTGATAAATCGCCCCCAGGCCGGCACCGGCTGCTGCTGCGACCAGAATACGGCGGTGTAGCGGATCGATGCGCAGTCGATGCGACATCTGTGAAGCCACCATCGCACCGAGCTCACGCGGGGCATTCTCGCGTCCCATGGATGCACCTGCAGCGACGGTCGCCATCTGCAAAAACACATTGACAAGAGTTGACCACACAGGCATGGGGCGGCCGTGCATGCCCGCTTCAACGCTTTCAACAGGCTTCGCCTTTGTGCGAAGAGCTGCCCAGATTGGTCCTGCAATCAGCCCCGCCAACACAATTCCGACAAAGCGCTGTAAACCAGTGGTGCCATCGGTTACGACCGCTACGTCACCCTCGTGCTGCCCGTAGACCGCGTACTCGATGCCGTGCATGATCAGCGCGAGCCCGGCAGCTCCGAGCCCCGTCGCAAGACCCACGATAAGCGTGTAGATGCACAGCCGAATCCAACTGCCGGGAGCGGGGTAGAGTCCGGAGCCCGCTTTGTCCGACTCAGCACCAGCCGCGGCTTCAGAGGGCGTCTCCACAGAATCGGTGTGGCTAGTCTCTTTCAATGTCCAGCTCCCAGTCCTCGTTGTCGCTGATGGCGCTCAACAGGCGACGCACGGCCATCGCTCGACGGTGCTGAACTCCCTCCAGCTTGTCGAGGGCGCACTCTGGATCCGCGGGCGGCCCCAAATGGGTGCAACCACGTGGGCATTCATCTGTCGCTGCCTGGATATCTGGAAACGCCGCCAGCAGCGTCTCCGGTGTCACATGAGCCAGACCAAAGGAACGAATGCCCGGGGTATCAATAATCCACGACGCCGCATCGTCATCGCTTTCCGACGGCAACATCAGCGCCACCGACTGCGTGGAGGTATGGCGGCCCTTACCCACACCACTAACTTCGCCGGTCTCACGGTTGGCTTCGGGAACAATCCGGTTGACGAGGGTCGATTTCCCCACGCCGGAATGCCCAACCAAAGCTGTCACTCGTCCTGGGGCATCGATGAGTTCTGACAGAGGAGCCAAGTCATCATTAATACCGCAGACAACGACATCCACTCCGAGTGCCGAGAACTCCCCGGCAAATTCCTCTGGGTCGGCCAGATCGGATTTAGTCAGACAGAGCACGGGGCGGACACCGCCGGCGTAGGCCGCGACCAGCGCGCGTTCGACAAAACCGGTGCGAGGTTCAGGATCGGCGACTGCGCACACAATGAGCAGCAGGCTGGCATTGGCCACGACGATGCGCTCATACGGGTCATTGTCATCGGCGGTGCGACGCAAAACCGTGCTGCGCTCTGCCAGCTTGACGATGCGGGCCAGTGTGCCCGCACGGCCGCTGACATCGCCTACGACACCGACACGGTCACCGACAACGATATTGGTGCGGCCGAGCTCGCGGGCACGCATGCATGTCACTGCAACATCAGGGTTGTTATCGAGGACTACACCCCAACGACCACGATCCTTGGTCACCACCATGCCCCAGTGGGCATCGGCGTGGCGGGGGCGATCCTTCGTCCGTGGTCGCGACCCTTTACCGGGGCGGATGCGTACATCGGACTCGTCCCATTGCCGTCCACGCCTGCGTGCCGCCACTGTTATTTCCCTGCCTCGGTTCCGTTGTCCACACCATCAATTCGAGCTTCGACTGACTTTTCCAACGAACTAGGGCTGGGGGAGGCCAGTCCGAGCATCTCCAGCCAGCGCAGATCGAATCCAGGCATGGTCTTAGCAGTGGTACCGATATTTTCGACTTCCACGCCCTCCGTGCGCAGGCCAACAATGGCACCAGCGGTGGCCATTCGATGGTCGGCGTAGCTGTGCCAGAGACCACCGTGGAGCGGAACGGGGTCGATCGCAATGCCGTCGTCAAGCTCGGTCGCGCGACCGCCGAGACGGTTGATTTCCGTGGTGAGCGCGGCGAGACGGTTGGTTTCGTGACCGCGCAGGTGTGCGATACCCGTCAGCTCGGTGCGGGTAGTGGCCAAGGCGGCGATGGCCGCGACGGTGGGGGTCAGCTCGCCAACCTCGGACATGTCCATCGTGATTCCGCGCAGCTCCGACGGCTTTGGGCCCACGACGGTGAGGCTGGTGTGGCCACCTTCGTGACGGTTGAACGTCACGGTAGCGCCCATAGCGGTGAGGATCTCGCGGATGCGGTCGCCCGGCTGCGTGGTGTGCTCTGGCCAGTCGGGCACGGTGACGCTGCCACCAGTGACAGCCGCAGCGGCCAGGAAGGCGGCGGCGTTGGACAGATCAGGCTCGACCTGCCAAATACGACCCATCATTTCGGTCGGGTGAATGGTGAACGTTGTGCGTGGTCCCTCAGGTGTGTCGGCCGTGGTCTCCTCGACCTGCACACCGGCCTCGCGAAGCATGTCCAGGGTCATGTCAATGTGCGGGCGGGAAGGAATCTCACCGGTCGGGCGAAGTACCAGGCCACGGCCGTAGCGCGGTGCTGACAGCAACAGACCAGAGACGAACTGGCTCGAAGCCGAAGCGTCAATTTCCACTTCGCCGCCGATGTCCGGCAGATCCTGCTCCTGGACCGAGTCACCGAGGCGGTTGCCCTGATTCGGCCCCTGCGGATTGACCGTGAAGGGAAGCCCATTGCCCGCGATGTTCACACCGAGGCTGCGCAGGGCATCCAGCACGGCCGACATCGGGCGAGCCTTGGCTTCTACGTCGCCTTCGAAGAACACCGACCCCTGCGCAAGAGCTGCGATAGGTGGCACGAAGCGCATAACCGTACCTGCGAGACCACATTCCACGACACCACCGCGAAGCATGCGTGGAGTGACGCGGAGCGTGTGGTTCGGGGCACCCGAATATGTCGAGTCGGCACTGATGTCAGTTCCCAGGGCCTGCAGTGCGCGAATCATAAGATCGGTATCGCGAGAGCGCAGAGCACCATGGATAACCGATGGTGTCGAAGATATCGCCGCGATGACAAGGGCACGGTTCGTAATCGACTTCGAGCCGGCAATCTGCACCGTGGCGCTAAAAGGCTGTCGACCGGCCTCGGCACCGTCGACACTTACAGTAGGGGCGGACCAATTCTGATTTTGGGAACACACACAACCAATTATGGAACACTTTCACTCCATACCTCGACTAGAGGGGGAGTCAACGGCACAATCAGTTGGTATGTGTGGTCGTTTCGTCAATTTCACAGTCGCCGAAGAACTGCTCAGCACCACGGCTGAGATTCCCGGTTTGGCGCCCGTGCGTGCCGACGGCCCGTTGCCCACCTCCCGCTACAACATCGGACCGACCATGCCAATAGTTGCTCTTGCCCGCGAGCACCCCGGCCGCACAGGAACCATTGCTGCCACCGTGCGCTGGGGTTTAATTCCGCAGTGGGCCCGCGAAGTGCCAACAACACCTTTCTTCAATGCTCGTGCGGAAACCTGGCAGTCCAAACCGACTTTCCGGGACAGCCTGCCCTGCGCAATCCCCATGAACGGTTGGTACGAGTGGAAGAATCGCCAGCCCTACTTCGTCAGCTTCAGCGATGACGCACCGCTTTTCACCGTCGCGGGGCTGTGGGCGCGCTGGGGCGATATCGTCTCCGCCACAATTCTCACCACCGACGCCGTGGGACAGCTCGCGGATCTGCATCATCGTATGCCGCGCGTGCTTGCCGACGACGAAGTCAGTGACTGGTTGGATCTCTCGGCCTGGGCAGCAGACGGAAATGTTGGCATGACCAGCGCAGAAGTGGTGGACAAGCTGACCATCCGACCGGTCAACCGCGCCGTCGGCAATGTTGCGAATGAAGGGCCGCACCTGCTGAATGGGCCCGATGGAGCAGCACCCGGCCACAACGAGGAGCTGTTTTAAGGCCGTATCAGCGGGGAGGTTGCAGGAGTAGCCGCAGGGTTAGCGGGCGATGTCGGCGACCGTGGCGTCGCAAAGCGAAACCAGATCAGCGGGTGACAGTTCGATGTCCCACCCGCGGCGACCACCGGAGACAAACACAGTGTCGGCGAGAGTGGCTGTCTCATCAATGACTGTGGGGAGCTTGCGGCGACCGCCAAGCGGGGAGATGCCGCCGGGAGCGTAGCCGGTGGCAAGTGACGCGTCATGGGGGTCGGCCATCGTTGCCTTGGAAGCCCCGACAGCCGCGGCGGCGGCCTTGAGGTTGAGCATTCCGGTGGCGGGGACGACGGCGATGGCCAGCCCAGTGCGTTTGCCGGATAGCTCGATAATGAGAGTTTTGAAGATGCGTTCGGGCTCGACTCCGAGATGCTCTAGTAGCCAAGAGGCGGCCTCTTCGCCGAAGTTGTCGCTGCCGTGGGGGAATTGGTGAACGTGGAAGTCGATTCCGGCGTTCTGACAGACGGCGATTGCCGGGGTGTCGGCAGCGGATTTCTTGGCGGACTTCTTCGACATAATTTCCCATCGTTGCACACCAGTGCAGCTACGCGACGAAATGCCTGGTGACGGGGGTCTGGCCGACTCGTGGGTGCGGATGTTTTAGGATAGGTAGCATGTCAGGTGATCAGACAGGAACATCGGCCATCCGGACTGATGAGTCGGATGAGGAGCTTGCGCAGCGCTTTGAGCGTGATGCCATGCCGCTTTTGGATCAGCTCTATGGAGCGGCGCTGCGGATGACACGCAACCCCGCCGATGCCGAAGACCTGGTGCAGGAGACCTATATCAAGGCTTTTCAGGGCTTCCGCTCCTACAAGCCGGGCACGAATCTGAAAGCGTGGCTCTACCGCATTCTGACGAATGCGTACATCAACAGCTACCGCAAGGCGCAGCGACGTCCTGCCGAGTACGCCACCGATGACATCACGGATTCACAGATCGCGGAAACCGCGTCGCACACTTCGATAGGGCTGCGCTCTGCTGAGGTTGAAGCGCTGGAAAAGCTTCCTGACGAGGAAATTCGTGACGCTTTGATGAGTCTCAAAGAGGACTACCGGATGGTGGTCTACTACGCCGATGTCGAGGGATTGCCCTACAAGGAGATCGCCGAAATCATGGGCACGCCCATCGGAACTGTGATGAGTCGGCTCCACCGTGGAAGAAAACAGCTCCGAGACGCGTTGCACAACGTAGCCGTGGAACGTGGATTCTTGAAAGAAGAGAAGGGAGATTCTCCGCGATGAGCCGAGAGTCGAGCCAAGATATGGAGCAGACGCCAGAGCGCGGACACGCCTGTGAAGATGCTTTCTGTCAGGATGTCCACTCGCGCCTACACGCATTTTTGGATGGAGAGTGTGATTCGGAGGAGCGCCGCTTTCTCGAGGAACACATTCACAAATGCCCTCAGTGCTTGGAAGAGTTCGGTTCCGAGCAAGCTATACGACGGCTGCTGCGCCGGTGTTGCCAGCAACCTGCCCCTGAGGACCTCCGTCAGCGCATTACCACTCGGATTCGCGTGTCCTATACGCGGGTGGAGTACCGCGGATAATTGCTGGCAGCTAGCTTTTGGTGCGTCATCTTTTGGCGCGTATTCCTTTGATGCTTAATGCGATGTTGCGTAATACGGTAATACGGTAATACGGTAATGCGTAATGGGAAAATCCCAGGTCACGGTGATGTGGCCTGGGATATTTTTGTGGAGCTATTTGTGGAGCTAAGGGGAATCGAACCCCTGACCTTCGCATTGCGAACGCGACGCTCTACCAACTGAGCTATAGCCCCATTGCTTTCGAGCAACCTAGCTGGAGCTGCTGTAAAAGCTCTGTTTTCAGACGTTACTCCGGTGGGGTTTGGGCTCCAAACTCGCTGGTAAGGTTCTGGCGGATGGTTAATCCGGAAAGCGAGGATGCGGTATCGACGAGGCATCGAAAAGGTGTTGAAAGTGACTAGGTTTATGACAAAAAACCGCGGGTGAATTCAATTCATGTGTCATGAACCTAGTCACTTTCAGACCTGCTACCCGTTGAGGTATCCGCTGGAGGCTTAAAAAACTCCACCCCGTCCCTCGGTGCAATACCGAGTTGTGCTGGAGTGGAGTGAGATGTCTTAGCCGGTGATGGCTAAGACTGCTGCAACTAAGGGCAACTTAGCTGTTCGGACGCTTGCCGTGGTTAGCCTTGTTCTTACGGCGGTCCTTGCGCTTACGGCCACGCTTGCTCATAGCTGGGCTCTCTTTCTATCGGGTTAAACAGGTATCAACCGGTATAGATTACACGGTACGAGGGTAAGTCCTTTAATTAGACCGTGGTGCTGGTGCGAGTGCGACGGGTGCGGCCGCGGTTGCGACGGCGCTTCAGTGCGCGACGCTCATCCTCGCTCATGCCGCCCCAGACACCTGCATCCTGGCCGGTCTCAAGTGCCCAGGCCAGGCACTGAGCAGTAACGGGGCAACGGTTGCAAACGACCTTGGCCTTAGCAATCTGGGCGAGGGCCGGGCCGGAGTTACCGACCGGGAAGAACAGCTCCGGATCCTCTTCACGACAAACGGCCTTGTGACGCCAATCCATGACAAACTCCTAAAACATTACGAGCCCCGGGTGAGGGCAGGGTTAAATTTCCTTGCGGGAAGGCAGCTCCGGAAATGGATTTCGTCAGACACGACAAATCGCCGTATCTCAACGAAGGTTGGGGTTCATTCCCGGTTGCCCAGGGGTATTAGGCATCTTGGGAGGGGCCACCTGTTCCATCGCCTATACGACGTGAAAGGTAGTGGGGACTCACCAAAGAGTTTGCGCCTAAAAAGGCGAGACTTGCATGGTTACACAACCAGTGAACTGCGTGCCTGTCTCGCTGACGATTTACATGTTTTCACGACTGGGACGGTTCGTAAAGAGCAAAATGAATAAAAGTGCCAAACCTCACAGAAAAGTGAAGTTTTGGTTAAAACGCCAGGTCAAAACTAGCCCTTTGTGGGGGTGAAATTAGTTTTGGTAATTGCAGTAGTGAGGGTGTATGGCGCATTTTTGTTGGCTTGTCAGTAAACAGTTGCAGTTTAAGCCGGGTTTGCCTCGGTCTTTTGGCTAGTACTGAACAGTCGGCGTGTGCGATCCATGACCTTTTTGGTCACCACAACGAGCAAGCGCTCGTCCACGGGGCGGGTAGCGACTTTCTTGGTGAACTGGTCCTCGGTGTAATCGTCGGCACGCGCCACAAAATTGATAGCGCCTTGCTTAACACGGATGTTGAGGGACTCACACTGATTGATGTACTCGCCGTCCAACTGGAGACGAAGTGGGGCAGTAGCGGTGAGCTCGATGTGCTGGGCGTTGTCGACGCGTCGTTCGCGGGCTTCGACGTGGAAGGGGGAACGCAGTCGGGTGAAGAAACCGGCCAAATTGGCTGCGGCGACAAGTCCCGTCACTCCCCTCAGGGAAGTGAAGCCATAAAAGCCCAGGCCTCTGCGTAGGGACACAGTGGGGTTGGTGACGATGGGGAGGTCGCCGAGGAATGTCCAGGGATTGGAGTTGGACACCACGGCCATTGCGAGATCACGGCCAAACTCCGTGCCGTCGATAGTTGCAGTGATTTGTGGCGGGCTTTTGCGCAACTCGTTCCATGCGGTGAAAATTGCCGGCAAATAGCGCACGGCTTTGGCGCGGGTGCCGTTATGTCGGAGCTGTTCCATGGTGGAAATGACTTCCGCATCGATGCCGATACCGGCATTGACGACGAAGCATCGCTCTGCTGCATGTCCAACGCTAATAGCGCTGCGGGTTCGGGAGCGCAGCAGGCTTGCGATGTACCACGCGGCATCTACGGGGTCGCGGGGAATGCCCAACGCACCTGCCAAGACGTTGGCGCTGCCTGTGGGAATTGTTGCGATGGCAGGCAGGTCAGTGGCAGGCAGTGCGGAGAATGGGTTGGAGTACATGAGCCCATTGACAATCTCGTTAATGGTTCCGTCGCCGCCGAGGGAAATAATGACGTCGTAATCGCGAACCGTTATTCCCGCGACCATTTCCTCAGCATGGCCGGGGTAAGCGGTGAACATGGATGTCAAGCGGATCCCATCGACTGAGCGAAGCGCCCGCACAATGCTGGGCATGCGTCGAGCAGAGTTACTGGTCGAATTCGGATTGGAGATTAGCAACGCACGCACAGGCACCAAGAGTAGTGCATGAATAGACCTGTGATGGGTGCATTGGTCGACTTGCCTCCAGAGTGTATTCATCGGTTCGCACCGGGCTAACATGTAGGGCGTGAGTAACCAGAAAAACAGCAGCAATGCGCCCAAATCGCGTACTACCGACCAGCTTGCGGCAGCCGACGGGCCGATCGCCGCACCTCAGGTTGTTATGGTCGGTGCGTGGATTGGTGTCGCCGAATGTGCCCTCGGTCTGGGCTACGGGATCTTCCTTCTCATTCGTGATTTGATGGGGTACCGCGACGAGGCCGCGGTCATTTCCGGTTGGGGTACCGCGCTGTGGTTCCTTCTCATTTTCGGCGCTGTTCTCGCTGGTGCGATTATGTTGCTGCGTGGCGCCCGATGGGGGCGCGGGCCGATCATTATGCTCAACCTCTGCTTGCTGGGCGTGGCCTATTACATGTTCCGCTCGAGCGCTTTTCTGCTCGCTCTACCGACGGCGGCAGCTTCAATTGCTGCGCTGGCCTGTATGTTTAGTCCGAAGGCGATTGATTGGGCTGCCCGCTCTTTCTAAGCTTCGATGGCGAACGCGTCGACTGACTCACCGCGCTGAACTAGTAGCGTGTCACCGACAACCGCAAGGCGCACGGGCACTTCCGGCTTGTCCGCATTATTTGCTTGAGTGGACTTCGCAGCTGCAGGCAACGGGAGTGTGCCGATAATCTCCAGAGTCTTGGCATTCAATACCGCGACTCCGTCAGTGACTGGCATGAAAACATGCTCACCCCATGGAGCTGGGGTTCCTGTGGCCTCAGGAAACTCGAAATCCGGCGCCAGGGTGCTCGGGCGGAAGCCCAGTAAACCACGCGGCGACCACCACGTCATGTGATGGGGAAGATCCGTCGTAAAAGGCGCACGCGGGGCATCGCCGTCGGAGTTAGCTTCCGCCGGTGCTGGGCGCAGGGTAGTCTCATCCAGCGCCAATTCAGTCAGCATCGTGCCGTCCATACGAAAAACTCGGATGCGATTGTCTGACAGTACCGCCGCCGTGTCCTGGCCAATCGATACCAGCGACATATCTGCAGTTGCCGGACCAAGGTCAATATCGCTCTTGACCTCCGGCTTCCGAGATTCCTCCGGATTTGCCGCCTGCATGACCAGGCGTCCGTGACCATCGCAGTTGTTTACGAGGGCCAGCAGCTCCACGCGCGTGAGCGCACTGATAATCGAACACTCCGGATGCGGCTGCATCTTCGGTTCTGGAGACGCTGGAATCTTGCCGTACTCGACTACTCGGACCAGGTCAGAGCGCCACAGCTCCAGGAATCCAGAGTCGTAGACACCCGCGTATGAGTTCGAGCGCACGGCGGCAGGGCTGTCAGCCGCAATCGATTTACGGGTCGCGACATACTGCCCCGAGTCGGGCTTGAGTGCAACGGTCTCACCGCAGCCAGCTGCCCCACGAAAAGTCGCGAAAACTTGGCCATCACTGCCCGAGAGCGCACAAAGCGGAATATCTCGTCGATAGTGCCAGCGCTCCGTGCCGTCGTTAAGCGAGATAGCACGCACGCCCCGGTCCTCAGCAACGATGAGGGAGTTGTCCATCACCAGTGGCGCCGGGGAGATGGTGTGCGTGCTTGTGCTTGCCGACGATTCGGTGGACCACACCGGCCGGAGAGTATGTGGCATTGCCTCCGGATCGTTCGCGGCCGGGGCTTGCGCTGTGCTGCTCGTCGGTGCCGTGGATTCAGTGCGATCGACCTTACGAGCCGGAGAAGCGACCCATGTCCAACCGACGACTAGCACTACGGCGATGATGAGAACTACTGATGCGATTCGATTGCGGCGCAGTCGGGTCTCTGCAGTGGTGGGCTCAGCGTTGGCTTGTGGTGACTGCAGCACGGTTGGAATGTCCTGTCGACGAGTGGTCGTGGCGAGAGGTGAGGTGGGGAGTTGGCACGCGCAGCGGCCTAGCTGCGACGATGAGAATTGGAGTGGCCGTCCCGCTTTGAGCTTCGTCCTTGGCCGCGATTGCGATGATGAGACTGTGAGCGGTTGTTTCGCGGGCCTCTTCCGCCACGCCCGCGAGGTGGCCGGGAACCCAATACCGGGCGGGCTGGCCCGACCTTCTCATCGATCCCCTCGGGGATGTCTAGAGCTTCGGCGAGCTCGGGGGAGGTGGAAAACCACGTCGGAATCTCGGCCATGTCCAGGTCGAGAGCATCTGAAATAGCCTTCCACTTTGTGGTTTCATCCCAGCCGACGAGCGTAACGGCGACACCGCTGTGTCCCGCGCGGCCGGTGCGGCCGATGCGGTGGACATAGGTCATTTCGTCATCGGGCACCTGGTGGTTGATGACGTGGGTGACATCGTCGATATCGATACCGCGAGCCGCGACATCGGTTGCGACCAGGACGTCGACGTCGCCATTGCGGAACGCCGTCAGCGAGCGCTCACGTGCAGGCTGGCCCATATCGCCGTGGACGGCGGTGACCAGGAAGCCGCGCTCGCCGAGCTGCTCAGCAACCGAGGCGGCGCCGCGCTTCGTGCGAGCAAAAATGATGGTGCGACCACGATCGTTGGCTTGCAGGATGCGGGCAATGACCGAGACCTTATCCATCTGGTGCGATTGGAAAACAATCTGTTTAGTGGTCTCGTGGACTGTGGCCTCTTCCTCGCCTGATTCGGCGCGGATGTGCACCGGGCGATTCATAAAGGTACGTGCGAGAGTCAGAATTGGGCCCGGCATTGTTGCCGAGAAGAGCATGGTCTGACGTTCATCTGGCACCGCAGCCAGAATCTTCTCGATGTCCGGCAGGAAGCCCAAGTCGAGCATCTCATCGGCCTCGTCGAGAACCAAAATCTTTACGCCTGACAGCTCTAGATTATTGCGCTGGTAAAGATCGATGAGACGGCCGGGAGTACCGACGATGATGTCCACACCGCGGTCTAGCTGTTCAATCTGTTCCTCATAGGGGCGGCCACCGTAAATAGTGCACACACGCAGATTGGTTGAGTGCGCAGCGCGGGCCAAATCCTCGCCGACCTGCACACATAGCTCACGGGTGGGGACGATGATGATTGCGCGGGCAGTGCCATCCGGTTCTGGAATGCGGGCGTCATCAAAGACGCGGTCAATAAGGGGGACACCAAAACCAAGAGTTTTTCCCATGCCAGTACGGGCTTGGCCGATAATGTCCGTGCCGTCGAGTGCCAAGGGCAGCGTCAGTTCCTGGATTGCAAATGTGCGGGTGATTCCTTCGTCGGCGAGTGCGTCGCAGATTTCCGCGGCGACCCCCAATTCGACGAATGTCGGGGACTGGGACTCTGCCACGGCGACTCCTTTGCTGTTTGTAACCTCACGTGACACGACGGCTTAATCGGTCTCTCTAATCCTAGCCGCTTTGGGAATGGTTATGATGTCACCTATGGACATCACTATTGGATTTGCAGACAATACGCGTGAGCTGAACATTGAAAACGTCGCTGGTGGTGAGGAGGTCAAGGCTGCGATCTCCCAGAAGCTGGCTGCTGGCGAAGGTGTGATTGAGCTCAGCGACGGCGCTGGTCAGGAGTACCTGATTAATGCTGACAAGGTCGCCTACGTCCGTACCGGTAATAACGCAGACCGTAAGGTTGGCTTCTTCGCCTAATGACGCAAGAACCCTTTCTCGTACGCATTGCAAGGAGTTGGGGGTGGCGAGCCTATGCCATCCCTGTACTTGTGGTGCTCACAGTCATCATTCTCTTCGACATCTTCACTGCTGAAGATGATTCTTCAGGTTCCGGCACTGGCACTGTCGCCTCGCAGAGTGGCAATGGTCGCCCTGGTCCGGTGCCCGGTGAGGGATACGGTGATGGTTACGAGGGAGGGCAGTTGCCACCCGGTCCGGCCTTTGCCACGGAACCCTCGGGAAATTTTAAAGATGTCACCGTGGCGCATCCCCGTGTTGGGGAGGGGCGCGACAATGCGGTCAGGTATTCCGTGGAAATTGAAGACAACATTGATGTTCCTTCGATTGGTGGCGAGCGCGCCTTTGCAGAGACGGTGAACTCGATTCTGGCCGATCCACGTGGCTGGACAGCTAATCCAGATTTTTCTTTCGAGGCAGTGCCTCGCGACCAGGATCCGACGATTGTCGTGCAGCTTTCCGCGACTGGAACCGCACATCAGCTGTGCGGCAACACCTTGGGAATGGAGACCTCCTGTTACCTGTCTGGGCAGCGGGAAGGTGAGCCTGGGCGCGTGGTCGTCAGTATCGCCCGGTGGGTTCGAGGTGCCCTGCCTTTTGAGGGGGACCTGGGATTGTATCGCCAATACCTTATTAATCACGAGGTTGGTCACGGACTTGGGTACGCGGTTCACGAGCCCTGTCCGAGGGACGGCGGTATCGCGCCAATCATGATGCAGCAGACCCTGAGCGTGTCGAACGATGAACTGCACAAAATCGACAGCAGCGAGGTCTATCAGGTCGATGGTAAGACGTGTTCTGTCAACGGCTGGCCGTACCCATTTGGGGCGGACGACGATACGGCCGCACCGACTCAGAAAGCAAGGTAGTAGCAGATTATGATCGCCACTCCTCCCGACCGTGTTTTAGAGGCCTTTGGTGCCGAGGGCGAGCCGCATCGTGCCGGGCGAGCTTGGGACAATGGCTGGGTCTACGACGATTCCATTGTCCTTTCGCCGGTACATAATTCGGCGCAGGCGCTGTGGTCTGCAAAGGTTCGCAGTGCGCTAGATGTCGATGGCGTCCGAGTGGCGAAATCTGTGCGTACCAGTGACGGCCGCTTGGTTATTGCTGGGTGGCAGGCTCGTCATTTCATCCCGGGGGGATTCGCGCCACGTGCCGATGAAACCATTGTGGCCGCTGGTCGCGTGGAAGAGTCGCTTGCCAGTATTGAACGGCCACAGTTTCTCCTTGATAAGGAGCCCGATTACTTCGTCATGTGTAATCGCGCAGCTTGGGACTCTGACCCAATCGGCATCCTCGAGCAGCTTCTCGACGCGGATAGCGTCCCCCGCGCCGATTGTGCCGAGGCTCTCACGATCTCCGGTGATCTTCTCCAGCTGCGGGCAGAGATGGTTGTGCCAACGGAGCTTCTGCAGGTCTGTCACGCAGACCTCGTCGGCACGCTGCTTTACGACGGCACGGCCGCCCCGGTTCTCACCGATATCGTGCCAGCGTGGCATGTCCGTGGTTGGACAGCTGCCTTGGCGGCAGTGGATTGCCTGTCCATGATGGGGGCTGATGAGGAGCTACTGCGGCGCTTCGATCACCTGCCGGATTTCGGTCAGTTGCTCGTTCGTGCGATGTGTTATCGACTTTTTGTCCACGCTGTTAGTCCAGAATCGCAGCCGAGTGCGTATCGCGGTCTGTTCCGCGCGGCTTCGCTAGTTCGCGCGTTTGTGTCTAAGTAACGCCGGGCAGTATTTACGGGAGTTTTTGGGGCGGGGGTATTGTTCTCCTTATTTCGAATGGGTGTTCGAGTATCGGTCCGGAGGTTGTGCCACAATGGTGCACATGAACGTAGATGGAATGCCGAAGGTTCGGTTCGTCCAGGAGGAACCTCCTCGTCGTCGGCAGTGGTTGGGTACTGCGGTAGAGGCGCTTTTCCCTTCCCATAATCAGGCGCTCGTGGTAGAGAACAAGCTTGTAAACCAGTCTGTTGTGCGCGTTTTAGGCGGCCCAGGGACTGGAAAGAGTTCGCTGCTGGCAGATCTCGCGGTGGACTACATGCAGGCGGGCATTCCGGCGGACAGCATTTTGGTGGTGTCACAGTCAAAAGAGGCCGCTGCGGAATTGAGGCGGGATATTGACAGGCGTTTTTCCTCTGAACTGGGGGAAGGTGGTTCGGTCGGGGCAGGTCAAGGTGGCATGGTGCGTGCCGTGCATTCGCTTGCCTATGCAGTAGTACGTGATGCCGCTGTCAGTCGGGGAGAGCCTGAACCATCGTTGACCACTGGTGCACGCCAAGATGCTGTCGTGCGGCAACTTTTGGCCGGACATGCGGAAGATGGTGGTGCGTATTGGCCAGAGCGGTTGCGCCCGGCTCTTCCGTTAGTCGGTTTTTCCCGTGCGGTTCGTGACTTTCTGCTGCGTGCAGCTGAGCGGGGGATTGACGCCCCGAGGCTTCAGCAGCTCGGCGTGGACTATGGCATTGAGTCGTGGTGTGCGGCTGGCAAGTTTATGGCGGAGTATCAGCAGACTATGCGGTTGGCGTGGGAGCCCAGCCTGAACGCTGCAGAGATTGTCTCTGCGGCATTGATGGAGCTGGATACAGACGCGCAAGCACTGGCTCGGTGGGGAAAGTCGGTGGTGCTGGTCGATGATGCTGAACACCTATCCCCGGAAGCTGCGCGTCTTGTGGATCGGTTTGTGTCGCAGGCGGCCGTAGCCGTCATTACTGGTGATGAAGATCAATCGGTATTCCATTTCCGCGGTGCTAATAATGACTATCTCCGGGGGACTGGTGAGGTCGAGTACAAGGCAATCCACTTGCAGCAGTCTTACCGCTGTAACGCTGATATCGCGGATTTAGTCAACGCAGTTTCTCAGCGCTTGCCTAAGGCGCCTGCATACCGTGGCATTGTCGGTTCAGTTGGAGCACAGGAAGCTCGTGAATCCGAAGTTGGAAACAACAGCGATACCGTCGCAGCGGAAAACTCGTACGCAGCTAAAAGTGCAGTAAAAATAGCTATTCATCCTTCTGAACGTGCACAGCGAGCCACAGTCGCGGACTACTTCCGGCGCCTTCATATTGACGAGGGAGTGGCATGGAAGGATATGGCGGTCATCGTCCGGTCCGGTGCAGGGGAGTCCTCTCTGTTCCGTGCGTTGTCGCGTGCGGGTGTGCCTGTGCAGATTGACCCAACGGACATCGTGCTAAGTCATCAGCGATTGGTGCGAGCGCTGATGGTGGCGTTGCGGGCAACTATGAACCAGCTCGATGACGTGGAGTGGGACGAGTTCCTCTCCGGCCCATTGGTCAACATGGATCCGATTGTCAAAGAGCGTCTGCTGCGCGGAATCCGGAAGGCCGACCTGTTCGGCGGGGCCGCGATGACTCAGCTCATCGGAATCTTGAAGGCAGAGGGACTCACAGCTGAACAGCTGGAGCTTATTGAGTCTCTGTCGCAGCGTGAACGTCAGGCGCTGCAGGTGCCGCTGGATCTGTTGAGCGCAGCTCGTGAAGCGTTGCGCGATGGTGTGGAAGCAACTTTGTGGGCAATTTGGCAGTCCACTGGTTTGGCAGACCATCTGGTGGCGGCATCGTTGCGCGGCGGTACAGCTGGCGCATCGGCTGACCGCGATTTGGATGCTGTGATGGCACTGTTCGACTTTGCTGGTGACCGTGTGGAGCTGAATCCAAAACTGACGGTTGACGGTTTTATCGCTTCTGTGGAAGAGCAGGAGCTGCCCATCGGCGCACGTGACCGTAGCGGGGTAGAGCGCGATGCCGTGCGCATTCTCTCAGCCCATGCGGCTCTGGGCAGGCAGTGGAAAGCAGTAGCGGTTGTCGGAGTCCAGGAAGGCCAGTGGCCCAGCCTCGGTGTGACTGGCTCGGTGATGAAGCAGAACGAGTTCATCGGTCTCGTCGATCACGGAATTGAGCCGCGGGAGTACATCAATTCCATGGCGGATGCGCTGGCGGAGGAACGTCGTTTGCTGCACGTCGCGGTATCACGGGCGAGCGACAGGGTACTGCTGACCGCAGTCGATTCTCCTGACGATGTTGGAGTTCCCAGTCCGTTTATTATCGAGCTCGTTGAAAAGCTCGGTAATTCGGTGACGGAGCTGGCGAAACAATCGGAAGCCTCGTCGTCTGCGAACGGAGTCGGGGCTACGGCTAATGAAGTAAACGCCGGCAATCCGGATGTTGCAGAGGCAGAAGATGTCGCATGGGCCGGTGAAGGCCTGCCACGGGTGCTCTCTGTGGAGTCACTGCTGGCAGAACTGCGTGCAGCCGTTGTGGACGATGCGGAGACTGAGACGCGGCGTCGACAAGCTGCACGTCAACTCGCGCGATTGGCGCAGGTTGAGGTTGCTGGCGCACATCCAGACACCTGGTGGGGGCTCCGTGCACCGTCGACTTCGAAGCCGGTAAATGACAAGAAGCCGATGAGGATCAATCCCTCCAAGGTGGAAGCAACCCTGAGTTGTCCGTTGAAGGCCATGTTGGATAAATCAGCACCGACATCGGCCATGTATCTGGGCTCTCTACTGCATCAGGCGGTAGAAGCAGTCGCGAAGGGAGTGACTGTGCCTGAGGCTCAGTCTGAGATCCGGCGTGTTTTTGGGGACCTGTCCGATGATCCGGAGTGGCGTAAGCGTACTGAGGAAGAGACCTGGTTGACCGGGCTGGAGGATTGGCAGCGGTGGATTGAGACTAAGAAAGATATCGGAACCGAGGTCCCAGTAAATGTCAACATCAACGATGACATCGTGATTGTCGGACGAATCGACCGGTTGATTGAAGACGCTGATGGTGCAGTTCAAATCGTCGATATCAAAACCGGTAAGACAGCGCCCTCCGGTAAAGAAGTAGAAGGACACGCACAGCTAGCTACATATCAACTAGCGCTGTCGAAGGGGAAGCTCGTTGAAAGCGGAGATGGGCTCGCTGTGGACAACGGCGAAGGCATTGAACAATCTGGGGCATACCTGGTATTTCCGCGAAAGTCACACAATAAGACCATTATCACTAGCCGAGAACAGTCAAAGCTCACGGAAGACAAGTTGGCTGACTGGGAGCGTCGCGTGGAGCAGGTAGCACGTGCGACGTCTGGCCCGCGTGCCTTGGCGCTCGCTGGTGATCATTGCAAGTTCTGCACGCTTTCGAAGGCGTGCCCGGCAGCAGAAGGGAATCGGTAGTCATGTCGGAGGAACGAACCATCATTGATCCCGTCACCCTGTCGGAGATGATGGGGCAGGACTTTCCGCCCACTCCGCAACAAGCGGCGGTAATCGGTGCACCGATGGAACCAATGCTTGTTGTCGCCGGTGCCGGTGCTGGTAAAACAGCGACAATGGCTGCCCGTGTCGTGTGGTTGGTCGCCAACGGCTTTATCCGCCCAGAAGAAGTTCTAGGTTTGACCTTCACCAGGAAGGCAGCGCGCGAGCTCGGCGTCCGTATCCGCCAACAGCTGAATGCGCTTGCTTCCTCCGCTGCATTTCGTGCACAAGCTTCACCAGAGGTATTAGCAAGCCTCGAGGTCATTGCCCCAACCACGCTTACTTACGATGCTTATGCCTCTGAAGTCGTGAGCAATTATGGTCTTTTGCTGCCGACGGAGCCGGGGGTCACCATTATGGATGGCGCGACGCAGTGGCAGTTGGCCTGGGAAACAGCTCGCAATGTGACCGAAATTGATGTCGATATTGCACCATCAACGCTGGCTAGTCGCATTATTGAGCTGGGGTCGAACATCGACTCAAACTTATCTACCCCGCAGGCGATTCGCGAGGAAACCGAAGCGTTCATCAGCAATATTGAGCAGACCCCGCAGAAGGGTAAACGCGAGGGACTAATTGGCGATCTACAGGGCATCGTCGATAAGCAGCGGGAGAGATTAGAGATTTTGCCGCTGGTAGAGCAGGTTCGAGCTCGGTGCAATGAAGAAAATGTCGCCACCTTCGGTATGCAGATGGCTCGGGCGGCCCGGCTAGCCACCGACTTCGCGGAAGTCGGGGAGGAGGAGCGGCGTCGCTTTAAGATCATCATGCTCGACGAGTACCAGGACACGTCGCACACACAGCGGCTGTTCCTGCGTGCGCTGTTCTCCGGTGGTTGTGTCACCGCTGTCGGCGATCCGATGCAGGCAATTTATGGCTGGCGAGGAGCAACGGCCGAAAACCTTGTGCAGTTTGTCAATGATTTTCCGCGGTCGGATGGGCAGCCAGCGGAGAAAAAGCAACTGACCATTTCTTGGCGAAACCCGCAGTCAGTGCTGCAGCTTGCTAACGCAGTCTCCGACCGTGCTTTTGCGGGGCAGGCTCGTACGGTAGAGGCACTGGATGCAGGGCCAAAAGCAGGCCAGGGCGAGGTGCAGCTTGCTTTCACTGCAACCGGTGAGGAAGAAGTTGCATACATCGCAGATTGCATGGAGGCGCAATTACGCGAATGTGAAGCAGCTGGCAACAAGCTCGATGCCGCCATCCTGGTTCGGACAAATGCTGAATCGGCTGTCTATTTAGAGGCACTGTCTGAGCGGGGTGTGCCTGCAATCATTGTGGGACTCGCTGGATTGCTGCACTTGCCCGAGGTCATGGATATCACCTCGGTGATGAAGATATTGGTCGACCCCAGTTCAGACCCGGATGCTCTGCGTCTGCTGCTCAGCCCACAGTTCAATTTGGGTGCCGCGGACGTGGAGGCACTTCGCACTCGTGTAGACCAGCTGGCAATGGCAGGCAAGGACGAGTTGGCCCGAAAGAAGGGCAATGTCGAAGAGACTTCAGACTCCTCACCGCTTTCCCAGCTCGCTCGCCAGTATGACAAGCTCGTGGAAGATGCCGAAGCAGCATCGTCTGCGGTGGGGTTGGGGCACGCCATCGCCGACCCGGATATTCGTTTTTACGACGGCACCCCGCTGGCGCGCGGCAGTGTGGAAAAAAATGGGCGGTTGGTCTGTAGCGAGTCACTGAACTACACAGATGAAGCAATGGTGCGCATCGCACAGTTGGGTGCAAGCCTACGAAAACTACGCCGGTTCTCGCTGAATAAGCCTCTGCCGGAACTGGTCGAGGACATCGCTACTGAGTTTGGAATTCGCGTAGAAGCAGCGGCTGGACAGTACGGTTCTGCTACCGCGATAACCAGGCCGACAACCGCACATCTGGATAGGTTTGTCGATATCGCTGCGACGTATTCTCAAAATATCTCGGACGATGTGACAGGGTTTTTGAACTATCTGGAATTCGCTGTCGAACACGATGATGGCTTGGAACGGGCACCTATGAACATGCCGGAAAACTGTGTCCAAATCATGACTATGCACAAGTCAAAGGGCTTGGAGTGGGAAACGGTTGCTGTTCCGGGCATCACCACTAGCAAGTTCGACAGAGTTGATTTGTCATCGTGGCTCACCAATTCAGTTCAGCTTCCTCCTGGCGCAATTACTCAAGTGGATCCGCTAACGGCTAGTGCAGAAACAACAGAGGATGCAACGCAGCTTGCAGCAGGCGATTGGGCTCCTGTCGCTGATTCTGTCGATAGCAACGCCCCCGAACTGGACATATCAGGCACCGATAACCAGACCGACCTCAACAAGGTGATCAAAGCCTACAAGGAAGAGCTGCGAGAAGTGGAGAGGGAAGAAAAACAGCGCCTCTTCTACGTTGCCATGACTCGCTCCGCGAAAAAGCTCATTGTCACTGCAAGCAGGCGGCCTAATCCGAGCTTGAAGAAACCCACCGACGTGTCGGCGGACTTCGCAGCCATCGCCACTCAATTCAGTGACTATGTGGTGTCGTGGACAGATGGGGAGGACCCTGAGGTAGAGGACACTGAAGTCGATTTGGACTGCGACACTGCGGTTGATGGGGTGGTCTGGCCCGTCGATACCCTGGGCAACCGCCGAGATAGTGTGCAGCGAGCAGCCGAAAGCGTCATGCGCTACATGGGCGAAGACCAGGATGAGCGCCCCATTGCAGGTGACCTGTCTGAGGTATGGGAAACGGAAACGACCATTCTCGTGGATGAAATCCTTCGAGCTAAGGCCGCGGAGATTCATCTACCAATGCCGACAAGCATGTCCACTAGCGAATACCAAGCGATGATTGCGGATCCGGTCGCGTTTGCTCGTCGGAAAGCACGCCCGGTGCCGTTTAAGCCAAACCGATTCGCGCGCCGAGGTACGGCATTCCACGCTTGGTTGGAGAATCGCTTCGGTGCACACAGTCTGCTGGACGATGAGGATCTCTTCGGGGATCAACTGGATGACTTCCTCGGCACAGAGCAAGTCGCGTCCGAACGCGAACTGGAGAAATTGAAGGCGAATTTCGAGGCATCTGAGTGGGCTGACCGCACGCCAACGCATGTAGAGGTGCCGTTTGAAATTGCCATCGGGCAGAGGCGGGTCGTCGGCCGAATCGACGCGGTGTTTAACGACAACGGGAAGTGGAGCGTCATTGACTGGAAGACAGGCCAGATGCCGCGCGGAAAGGAAAGGGAAGTAGCGGCGCTACAGCTGGCGATTTACCGCCTGGCGTGGTCGGATAGGCTGCGCGAGATGGGAATGGAAACTGCCCCCGAAGACATTGAAGCCGGGTTCTTCTACGTTTCGGCAGGACGGACGCTAATACCAGATGAAGCGCTACTGCCAAGCAGGATAGAGTTAGACAGGAAAATGCGCGAGCTGATTGGATAATCATCTACGTATGTAACTGCCGCGTGGCCGTGGCCAGTTATCCAGGTGAAAGCAGCAGTTTGTATGCGCTATTTTTCACCGGGAGGAATTTTCATGAAAGGCAGGCGAGGAGCGGTTGCGTAATCCAATTCGGAAATCTTCGGGATACGAAACCGGGCTCAATGATCTTCCCGGGCATGCACTGCTGGGAGTCATTGGCCTGCCTGAGTCCGCGCCGAAGAATCCTTGGCGGCTAATCATACGTCGTTTGAACTACGCCGTATTTTTGCTGCTGATTGCATCCGTCGTGGTTTACTACGACCGCAACGGATATACGGAGCCTCTCACCTTCATCGATGCGGTGTATTACTCGGCTGTCAGCCTGTCGACGACGGGCTACGGTGACATCACGCCGGTGACACAGAGGGCTCGATTACTCAATATTTTGATCATTACGCCACTGCGTGTGGCCTTCCTTGCTCTCTTGGTCGGTACTACTCTGACCGTTTTGACCCAAGAATCTCGGAAAACCCTGCAAATTCAGCGCTGGAGGAGACAGTTGCGCAACCACACCGTCGTTATCGGATACGGCACCAAGGGTCGTTCTGCCATTGCAGCTCTTCTCGCGGACGGCGTAGATCCGGCAGAAATCGTTGTCATTGATACGGACAAGGAAGCACTCGACCACGCTTCGAATCAAGGCTTGGCGACGGTGCATGGGTCGGCTACTAAATCCGATGTGCTGAAGTTAGCTGGTATTCAGCGTGCCCGCTCTATAGTCGTTGCACCGAACAAAGATGACACAGCGGTGCTGGTCACGTTGTCGGTCCGTGAGTTGGCGCCGGGTGCCTCAATTGTGGCCTCGGTGCGTGAATCAGAAAACCGCCACTTGTTGACGCAGTCAGGAGCAGACCAAGTGGTTATTTCTTCTGAAACCGCCGGCCGAATGCTGGGGCTGGCCACGGTGACTCCTTCGGTGGTTGAGATGATGGAAGACCTCCTGAGCCCGGATGAAGGATTCTCTGTTGCAGAGAGGCTGGTCACCGAAGAGGAAATCGGTGCCAGCCCACGGCACCTCGCGGATATTGCACTCGGCGTGGTGCGCTCGGGTGAGCTGTACCGAATTGATTCACCGGAGTGTGAATCGGTGGAGCCAGGCGACCGGCTGCTGTACGTCCGCCGTGTCTACAGCAATGACGAATAGCACTCGACCAGTTTAAAAATGGGGTCTAACAACTTTTGACTTACTCAGAGGCGGATGTGAACGAGCCGGATTATCTAGCTGGGCTGGATCCAGACCAGCGCGAGGCAGCAACGGCTCCGATGGGGCCGGTGTGCATTCTTGCTGGAGCCGGTACAGGTAAGACCCGAACAATTACTCATCGCATCAAGTACCTCATTGACCAGGGGTTTGTGCAGCCGCAGAAGGTATTAGCGGTGACATTTACCTCGCGTGCAGCAGGGGAGATGCGCGATCGCCTGGCAAAGATGGGAACGCCTGGAGTCCAGGCGCGTACTTTCCACTCGGCAGCTCTTCGCCAGCTGCGCTACTTCTGGCCCCAAGTCGCCGGTGATATGCCCTGGCAGCTGTTGGATGACAAGAAATTCCGTGTCGTCGCCCAAGCAGTACGCCGGGTGGGCCTGGACACCTCCAAGGAAACGATCCGCGATGTCATGGGCGAGATTGAGTGGGCGAAGGCCACTCTGGCCGGTGCGGATCAGTACCAGGCCGCGTTGCGGCAACATGGGCGCACGGCGCCTCTGTCTGCGGAAAAAATTGTCGATTGCTATCGCGCTTACGAGGACATAAAAACCACTCCTGACGGGCTATTGCTTGACTTCGACGACCTGCTCATCCACACCGCCGGTGCGATGGAGAATTCCCGTGCAGTGGCGGAGGAATTCCGCAACCAGTATCGGTGCTTCGTCGTCGATGAGTACCAGGATGTCACCCCGTTACAGCAGCGAGTTCTCAACGCCTGGCTGGGAGACCGTGACAACCTCACAGTTGTCGGGGACGCCAACCAGACGATTTACTCCTTCACAGGGGCGACTCCGCAGTACCTAATGAACTTCTCTCGGGACTACCCGGAAGCCACAGTGGTCCGCCTGCAGCGGGACTACCGATCGACCCCACAGGTCGTCGAGCTGGCCAACAATGTCATCGGCCGTGCGCAGGGGCGTATCGCCGGTTCGCGGCTGAAGCTGATTGGGCAGCGTGAAGACGGGCCGGAGCCGACTTTTAACCAGTACGACGATGAGCCGATGGAAGCTCGCGCGACCGCGCGCAGCATCAAGCGGCTTATCGACGCGGGAACGCCGGCATCGGAGATTGCCGTTTTGTACCGCATCAACGCACAGTCCGCAGTCTTTGAGCAGGCTTTGTCCGAGGTAGGAGTCGCCTACCAGGTTCGTGGCGGGGACGGTTTCTACCAGCGTCCCGAGATCCGCGATGCCATCGCCGCACTTGTGCGAGTTTCCCGTTCCTCACGGACCGTTCCGACATTGCAGGGCACGAATCTATTGGATTTGGTCAAGCAGGTTTTCGCGGGTCTTGGCATGACTGACCAAGAGCCGGAAGGCACTGGTGCCAGGGAACGTTGGCAGTCACTGCGCGCCCTATTCGACCTGTGTAAGGACATCGTTCATGCCAACACCGAGGTCAATATCCAGGCGCTCCTCGGCCAATTGCACACTCGGCAGCAGGCCAAGCATCCGCCGACGCTGGATGGCGTGACGTTGGCTAGCCTGCATGCAGCCAAGGGGCTGGAGTGGGATGCGGTGTTCCTCGTTGGGCTTATCGACGGTTCGCTGCCTATCCAACATTCGCTGAATAAATTCGACCGATCTCCTGCACAGGGAGCGGAAGCCATCGAAGAAGAGCGCCGTCTGCTCTATGTCGGCATTACTCGAGCCCGTGAACATCTGGAGCTATCTTGGTCATTGTCGAGGACAGAAGGCGGCCGCAGGTCACGTCGCCGCACACGATTCCTCGATGAACTCGACATTGATGTCTCTGACTACTCGGCGGAGGCACAGCGAAGCTCAAGGAGCTCTAGTTCCCGTGGTAAGCGTCAGCAGTCCAAACAGTGCAAGGGCTGCACTAAGCCATTGCACACCGACGCGGAGCGGATCTCAGGGCGCTGTGAAGAGTGCCCGGTCAGTGCGGATCCTGCGCTACTGGAAGCATTGCGTGCATGGCGCCTGGAAATGTCGAGAGAAATGACTGTCCCCGCATTCGTGATCTTCTCCGATGCGACCCTTCTGGCCATCGGTGAGCAGCAACCGACTACGCCGGAGGAACTTCTGCAAATTCCCGGAATTGGAGAAGCGAAGCTCAATCATTTCGGCGAAGGCATCTTGGGAATCGTCAATTCTTTTGTGAATTCCTAGTCAGATTCTGCTCAAGGCACTTCGAATTACATGAACTGCATCTGCGAGTTGCCATGACCACACACTGGGCACTGCGGGTGGGGAGCAACCGTAGTGCGGGTGATATCGAGGCTTTCCAAATCTATGCGCACCTCTGTCGCACATAGATCTGAGAGGTCCGGTCGCCGCAGCTGCCCAACCAACAGCGGCACCGCTGTGTTCAGCCATTCCGGTGCGGTCACGGGCGTAAAAGTGCGAAGCTGTAGCGCAATCAGTGCCCGGACGGGGTCGCGGTCTCGTCGATAAGCTTCGAAACACATCGAGCAGGGGCCTTGACCTGGCTGAACAAGCGGCCCAAGAATCAGTGCTCCATCGCGGAAATGCGTGTGCAGATGCTCAATTCCACGATGAAACAGAGCGCGAACCAAGGGCATGCTCGGTACTTCCATGCCCGTGACCACCGCGAGCCCGATGTCTTCCGGCGTGGATTGAGATATCTTCAGCGTCGCATTGCGAGTGGGCGACATTGCCGTCGTCCAACTACCACAACCCGTGCGACGAAGCTCTTTTAAAAGTCCAGTGCGCAAACTGTCCCGACCGATCAGTGTAATCCTCCGCCGTGTCGGTGGTTTTTGGACCAGTGCGGCTCGGTGAAGGTCGGAGATAAGTGCGGTAATGAACTGCGGTGACAGTTTGTCGTGACTGTCAGCAAAGGCCTCGCTTAAGGTGCTACCTCTATGAGCTGCAAGAAGTGCCGAGAAGACAGGCCCCGGCGGGGTGCCGTCGGAAAGCGGCAGAATCATGCTGCGCTCCGGTTCCACGCCGAACTGAATCCGCGCGCCTGGGCGCATGACAATCGGTATCTCCGGCCGCAGCGCGTAGTCCGTGGTAGGCGCGGCAAGCGTTTGTGCTGCGGGTGCGTCCGAACCTATTACGCCAGCCGTACCATCCCGCCCCCGAGACGTATCCCTGTATTCCCCCATAAAAATATCTTTTACCCCGGGGCCAGCTTTTACGCAATCGCAGCGCAGAGCATATACGCTTAAAAAGCATGAGCACCAAGCGACCTGAGTACGGCCCGGATGTTGAGGTTCGGCGCTCGAAGCGCCGCCGCCGTACTGTGTCCGCCCGCGCGGAGGGAAACCGGATCATTGTCATGGTTCCGGACGATCTCAGCGCCGCTGCGGAAAAACAGCAGGTCAATGAAATTGTTGCGCGAGTGCGGAAGAAAGTTGGCAGCAACCTGGATAATTCCGAGCTGGAGCGCCGCGCACGGCTGCTCTCTCGTACGGTGCTGGAAGATCGCCCGCGGTTCGAGTCAATCAAATGGGTCAAGAACATGTCGCGCAGGTGGGCATCCGTCACCGGCGGTGTCGATAGTCCTGGGCGCATTCGCATTTCGCACAGGCTTGCCGACGTCCCGGGGTACGTCCTCGACGACGTCATTGTGCACGAACTGGTGCACACTTTCGTCGACGGTGGTCATACCGAAGAGTTTTGGTATTGGGCGGCAAAAGCCCCGTACCACGAACGGGCACGGGGCTATTTAGAGGCGTATCAGCGCTGGGGAACCCAGAGCTAACTCGCTACTTATCGTCGTCGGCGTCGCCAGAATTGTCCTCGTCGGCGTCACTGTCGTTGCCGTCAGCCGCGCGCTTTTCGGCTTCTTTGCGCAGCTGCTCTTCAAGCTCTGCGATCGGGTCGAAGTCATCGTTTTCCGAGCCGCCAAGAACCGAGTCAATAAAGGCCGCGGGTTCATCCAAATCTTCTGCTACGGGCAGGAAGTCCGGGTGATCCCAGACCTTGTCACGTCGCTCGATGCCCACAGCGGTGGTCAGGCGGTGCCACAAGTTGGTTGCCTCACGCACCTTGGGGGAGCCGAGGTCAATGCCGGTGGCCTTCTCCAGCGCCTGCTCAGCACCTTCGGTGGCGCGGCGACGACGCCAGGCTTCATCCAATTGTGCGGCACCCGGTAGACGCTCACCGAGGGCATCGGTGACAACCATGTCCACCCACCCTTCGACCAGTGCTAGCAGCGTCTGGAAACGAGTACGAGCATTCTCGTTGCGAGAACGAATCTTCGGACTCAGATCCATATTTTGCAGCTGACTCATAGCCTCCTGCATACGCTGCGGATCCTGCATGTTCTCAATATCCAGACCGCGAGCGGCCTCTTCGATCGCGGAGTAGTCGATGACGATGCCAGCGGCGTACTCCTCGATAGAGGAAATCATGCGTTCAGCCAGCCATGGCACGCGGTCGTAAAGACGTTGGTGTGCAGCTTCGCGGGCAGTGGCGTAGATAAACAGATCGCGCGCTGGAACCTCGAGTTCCTCTGCGAGAGCAACTAGATGTGTTGGCAGCAGTACCGCCGCACCAGTGGTGTGTAGCGGCAGCCCGAGGTCAGAACCAGTCAGGCTCGTCTGTGCCAATTCAGCCAGCGCATTCCCTAGCTGAGTACCGAAACTCATCGAGTTCATCTGGCGCATGATGCCCAGCATCGGGCCCATCATCTCGCGAGCTTCCTCTGGAACGCCCTCGAGGGAGGCATCACTCATGCGGCTGGCGACGGGATCGACAAGGCGAGTCCATGTCGACTTGGTGTTCTCCAACCACTGCAGGCTATTCCACGCTTCTACGCGGTTGACACCAGCGGGAAGGGAGGTGACGTCATCTAGCCACAGTTCGGCCAGGCGCAAGGAATCAGCCAGCGCCTCGCGGGCCGAGTCCTTCACCGGAGCTGGGTTACCAAGACGGGTCCGCGCAACGCGCTCGGCCGCGTCGTAGTTGACAGGGCCAGAGTTAGACTCCTGGAATCGCTGCCCCATGCCGGAGAACATCTCGCCGAACTGGTTGAGAATATCGCCCAAGTTCGGCTGTTCTCCTTTGCCAGAGGAGCCGCTGCCGGGCTGCCCGGGGCCGCCGAAACCGAAGCCACCGGCGCCGCCCATGCCACCGAAGGGAAACCCGAAGAAACCGAAAGGACCGCCCTGGCCGCCCTGACCGCCCTGGCCGGAGTCATTGTTGCCAGCGTCGTCACGATCGTCATCATTGTCGTTCGGACCAAAGCCAAATCCGTTAGAACTCATGCTCCCACCGTACCGGGCAATGACCCGCGTGAGTACTTAAAAGCACCACTTTATTGGCAACTTCGCGCCCAGCGAACAGACACGGACAAGATTCATCAGGTGTCCAGTAGGCAGATAGCGAGAATGTAGGGTGTTATTTGTGAATCGTCGTACCCAAACTCTTGTTGCGGGCGCTGTGCCCATCGCCGCGTTGGCAACTGTGCTTTCGTTGCCAACGCTGACAGTGCCCTATGCCGCGCAGGGGCCTGGCCCGGTCTTCGACGTCCTCAGCGATGTCGAGGGAAAGAGCATTATCTCAGTCAGCGGCAGTGCTGCGGACTCCGAACGCTCTAAGGGCACGCTGGATATGACAACCGTCGCAGTCAGGCATAACCTGACATTGCCGCAGGTCATTGGCCTGTGGTTCGATCGTGACAACGATATCGTCCCCATTGAGGCGGTATTCCCTCCGGGCCAGAGCCAGGACGAGGTGGAAGAGGAGAACAAGGCTGCATTCACCGAGTCGGAGGCCAACGCCACCTCCGCTGCGCTAGCCCATCTCGGGTTGCCGATGGAAGTCACCGTCGCCTACACAGTGCCGGATAGTCCTGTCGATGGGCGACTGCATGAAGACGATGTGATTCTCGCCGTGGATGGGGTGGCCGTAAGCAAGCCTGAGCAAGTCAAGGCGATCATTGCCGGACGCAACCCGGGCGATACTGTCACGTTGAGGGTCAAGTCTGCGACCGTCGACAAGCAGAAGACTGCTAAGGGCGAGGACTCTGACCCCGAGAAAGCCGTCGATATTTCTGTGACACTGGCGGAAAACCCGCATCAGAAGAATGCCGCGCTGCTCGGCGTTGGGATGGGGGCGCAATCCGCGGACGACACCAAGGTTGAGTACCAGCTCAGCGGCATTGGAGGTCCGTCGGCGGGTCTCATGATGACGCTCGGAGTGATTGACAAGCTGAGTCCAGGCGATCTGACCGAGGGGCAGGACCTCGCTGGCACCGGCACTATTGACGCTGCCGGCAACGTGGGCGAAATCGGTGGCATTACACACAAAATCTCGGCCGCCCGAGATGAGGGCGCCGAGATGTTCTTCGTGCCGGAAGGCAATTGCGCAGAAGCGGTGACTGCCGACCGAGGCGATATGAAATTGGTAAAGGTCTCTGTGCTTGACGACGCGCTTGCGGCAATCGAAAAGCCGGAGACCGCGCAGACCTGCTCGTAGTTTTTGCCGTAGTCCCTACGAGCAGCTGCTAGTTTCAGCTAGTTCTTGCTGAAGGCCTCGAAGTTTTGCTGAGACTGCCATTTATCAATCTCTGCAGCCGTTGCGCGCAACTGCGGGTCAAATTTGAGGTAGGCCTTTGTCTCGCGCGCAATGAGCCCGGACAGGACAATCAGACCGATGAGGTTCGGTAGCGCCATCAGACCGTTGAGAGCCGAGGCGACGGACCAGACGGTTTCCAGATGAGTAACAGCGCCGACGAAGACTACGCAGGTGAAGACCGCACGGTAGAGACCGGTGCCGCGGCGACCGACCAGGGACTCGAAGGCGCGCTCACCGTAGTAGGACCAGCCCAGCATGGTGGAGAATGCGAAGAAGACAACCGACAGCGTGACGATTGTGCCACCCCAGTGGCCAGGCAGACCGCGGGAGAATGCCTCAGCAGTCAGAGCGCCAGTGTCGACGTTGCCATCCTGCCAAACACCGGTGCTGATGATAACCAGGCCGGTGAAGGACACGACGATGATGGTGTCAATGAAGGTCTGAGTCATGGAGACCAGACCCTGACGAACCGGGTGAGTGGTCGATGCGGCGGCAGCGGCGATAGCACCGGAACCCAGGCCCGACTCGTTGGAGAACAGGCCGCGGGCAACACCCATCTGCAGGGCGAGAATGAGCGTGGAGCCTGCGAACCCACCAACGGCCGCGGTGCCGGTGAAAGCATCGGTGAAGATGAGCTTGAAGGTCTCGGGCAGCGCCGAGACATTGGCGACGAGCACCCACACGGCCGCACCGATGTAGAGCACAATCATCATCGGCACAAAGCCGGCGGTGATGCGGCCAATCGACTTAATGCCACCCATCAGCGCCGCACCTACCAGGATGAACATGATCATGCCGGAGAGCGTCGGATCGATGTCGAAGCTGTTTTCCAGGTTCGAGGCCACGGCATTGCCCTGGGTCAGGTTGCCGATACCAAACGCTGCCAGCGCAGCAAAGACGGCGAAGAGAATACCCAGCGTCTTACCAAAACCATTCGGGATGGCCTTGCGCAGGTAGTACTGCGGGCCACCGGACTGTTCGCCAGCTGCATCGACCTGACGGTACTTCACACCCAGGAATGCCTCGGAGTACTTCGATGCCATACCAAGCAGGCCGGTCACCCACATCCAGAACAGCGCACCGGGTCCACCCAGGCCGATCGCGGTAGCGACACCGACAATGTTGCCGACACCGACTGTTGCCGCGAGAGCCGTCGCAAGCGCCTGGTAGTTGGTGATATCTCCCTCGGCGTCTTCGTCGTTACGGTCGATGAGTCCGAGGCGCAGTGCCGGGCCGAGTTTGACCAGGTGAATTGCACCCAGGCGAATGGTCAAAATGATTCCGGTGCCGATCAGCGCGGGGATCAGGAGATACGGACTCCAAATAAAACTATCCGCCGCTGAGGCAAAATCGCTGAAGCTTTCCATGCTGTGGAACTTTACTGGTAGAAAGCCTAAATTCGATCATTAATTTCTCAGAAAATGATTATTGTGCTACTAATTCGCCACAAGTGGGGGTAAACACATTCCGACGAAAGCAAAAACTATTCCGCCAATCAGTGTGAGAGCAAGGTACCCACATGCCCTCCAAAAGTGTTGGTTCTTAAGGCGTACGATCTCTCCGGCGAGTGTGGACCACGTCGACAGGCCGCCGGCGAAGCCAATCATTACCGTCGCATAGGCCAGAGCAGGCGTCATGCCATTGCTTATCGACGTTCCCCGCGACCACACCACAGCAGCGACACCGGCGACGAAGCAGGCAATCATATTCGCGGTCCACGTTCCGGGTAGTTTGGAATCAGCCCACTTCACCGCAAGTTCGGCCAGCGCATAGCGCAGCGCTCCACCTACTGCCGCGCCAACTGCGATAGCGAGGATGGCAGAGAGTGCCGAGGAAAAAGAGCCGAGGAGATCGCCGGTCATTCCGCGACCTCCCGTGCGCACTTGGTGCCCAACCAGTAGGCGAGAGGGCAGCACAGCAGATGAATAAGTCCGACGCTCACAATCAGTACGACTGACGTGTCCGCTTGCACCAACAAGAGAATGACAAATGCGGAGAAAGTGGTGAAACCGCCACAAAAGCCAGTACCGCAGAAAGCGGAAAGCCGAGGATTAGCAAACGCGATACTGCTGACCAGGCCGAAGAGAAAGCAGCCCAACAAGTTGATGGCAGTGGTCGAAACTGCGCTAGTTCCCGAGCTCACAATCGCATCGATTGCCGCGCCGAGCAGAAAGCGACTTACCGCGCCAATAGCGGCACCGCCGGCGACAACCAGGGCCATGAGAACCTGCGCCCGTCCTGCTGATGGCAGTTTCGCAACGACAGATTCCTCATTCACGGTGAAAACGCTAGCACAGTGGCGAAAGGGGAGGTAGGCGCCGACAATTCGGAATCTTTCACCAGGAGGTGTTCCCGTCGGCACGCGACAATCTACCTACTGCACCCTATTGCAGGGGCGAGTTTGCCTTACCGAGTGGTTCTTGCCATGCGCGCTGACCCTAAAACGGGGACACTGGGGAAGAGGAAGCGCATTTAAGTCCGGTTTCCCCATTCCGGCCGGCTCGTCGGCGGTGAAATCGGTGGTTGCGCAGTTCGCCGATTCAGCAGGAGGATACCCACAATGGCTCATGAGCGCGCCGGGCAATTGGCCCAGCCATCCGACCTTATCGATGTCGCGGAACTGGTCACTGCTTACTACACAAAGCACCCGGACCCGAATAACCCCGACCAGAAGGTCGTCTTCGGTACTTCCGGTCACCGCGGTTCCTCCCTCGACGGCGCTTTCAACGAAGACCACATTCACGCCACTACTCAGGCAATCGTGGATTACCGCAAGGGCCAGGGCATTGAAGGTCCGCTCTACGTCGGTCGCGATACCCACGGCCTGTCCGAGCCGGCAATGATTTCCGCCCTCGAGGTGCTCACGGCCAACGGCATCACCGTGATGGTTGACGCTCAGGATCGCTACACGCCGACTCCGGCAGTCAGCCACGCGATTCTGACGTACAACCGCGACGTGGAGGGAGGTCCGACGGGGAGTAGCGCCGCGCGTGCCGACGGCATCGTGATTACCCCTTCCCACAATCCGCCACGGGATGGTGGTTTTAAGTACAACCCGCCGACCGGTGGTCCGGCGGACGCGGATGCGACGGACTGGATTGCAGCTCGTGCTAATGAATACTTGGCTAAGGGCCTGGATGGGGTTAAGCGCCAGCTGGTGGATAAGGCCGGAGACCTCGTCGTAAAGCACGACTACCTCAACGCATACGTGTCGGACCTGCCGAATGTTGTCAACCTCGACGCCATCCGTGATGCCGGCGTGCGTATCGGCGCCGACCCAATGGGTGGTGCGTCGGTGGATTACTGGGGCGCAATTGGCGATGCGCATAACCTAAACCTGACCGTGGTCAATCCGCTGGTTGATGCGACCTGGCGTTTTATGACGCTGGATACAGACGGCAAGATTCGTATGGACTGCTCCTCGCCGAATGCGATGGCGTCCTTGATTGGTAACCGCGATAAGTTCGACATCTCCACCGGCAATGACGCGGACTCCGATCGCCACGGAATTGTCACACCGGACGCGGGTCTTATGAACCCGAACCACTACCTGGCCGTTGCCATTGACTACCTCTTTGCGCACCGTCCGGGCTGGTCGCAGGAGACCGCGGTCGGTAAGACGCTGGTGTCTTCGTCGATGATTGACCGCGTCGTTGCCAATTTGGGCCGCAAGCTCGTGGAAGTTCCAGTCGGTTTCAAGTGGTTCGTCCCGGGTCTGCTCGGCGGCACCATCGGCTTCGGCGGTGAAGAATCCGCTGGTGCATCGTTCCTGCGTCACGACGGAACTGTGTGGTCTACCGATAAGGACGGCATCATCCTGGATCTCCTGGCCAGCGAGATCAAGGCCGTGACTGAGAAGACTCCATCACAGCTCTACGCAGAGCTCGCCGATAAGTACGGTGCCCCGGCTTACGCCCGCACCGATGCGGACGCAACCCGTGAGCAGAAGGCAATCCTGAAGAAGCTCTCGCCGGAGCAGGTCAAGGCCGACACCCTGGCAGGGGAGACCATTACAGCCAAACTGACTGAAGCACCGGGCAACGGCGCTGCGATTGGTGGCCTCAAGGTGGTTACGGAGAACGCTTGGTTCGCGGCACGTCCGTCGGGCACTGAAGATAAGTACAAGATCTACGCGGAGTCCTTCAAGGGCGCAAATCATCTGGCACAGGTTCAGGCTGAGGCGCAGGACGTGGTCTCGGCAGTTCTGAACGGGTAATCGGTAACCGTTGGGCTAGCTGTAAACAGTTAGCCTGTACTAACATTTCTATGTATGAAGAATTTCGTAGGCGTGGTGGCACGATTCGGCCTGGCTGCAGTTTGGTTGTACTCGGGTCTTATCAAACTGCTGAACCCGCTGGAATCGCGTCAGGCAGTTCAAGCTTATGAGCTGCTGCCGAGCGATTTGGTGCCGATGGTAGCGGTTGCGCTGCCCGCTTTCGAAGTTATCCTCGGACTCCTGCTGGTATTGGGGCTTTTCCTGCGCCCGGTAGCGGTGTTGTCTGGCGCGCTCTTGCTGGTGTTTATCGGCGGCATTATATCGGCGTGGGCGCGCGGCCTGCAGATTGACTGCGGGTGCTTTGGTGGCGGTGGCTACGACGAGAACGCTGGCCCCGCTACGTATCTGACGGAAATCGCCCGAGATATAGGTTTTCTGGCCTTGGCAGTATTTGTGTACGTATGGCCGTGGAAGAAGTTTGCCATTTACGCCTAGTCCGCTGGCTAGAGGGGAAGCCTAGGGGATAGGCCAGGGGAATGGGGCAAGGTGATGGGGCCTAGCGATGTGGCCTAGCAACCATTTCTGTTTTCTCAGGCGCAATTGTGTCATTGGCAAGAAAACACCGCTATCGTAAGCGGTGTGAGTCAGAAGATTAAGAATCCAAATGAAAAGGGCAGTGGCTTCGTCGTCGGCCTGATTGCTCTTCTTGCTGTCGTTGCAGTTGTTATTGGTGGCGTTATCTACATCGGCCGGTCGCAGCCGATTGAGGGACTGCCAGATGAGGACGTCGACTTCTCCGTCGCACTCGACGGCGATGTCATCCGACTGAGCAAGGACGGCGCCGAAGGGGCTAAAACAGCCACGATTTTTGAGGACTTCTCGTGCCACTACTGTGCTCAGATGAGCGAAGAGGGCCACGATGATGAGCTCAAGGCGCTAAACGACGGCAAGCTTGTCGCTGAATACCGCACGCTGAACTTCCTGGATGGTCAGGAGAAGGAGCAGCGTGACGGTCACTCCACTCGCGTCTTCGCGGTTGCCCGCAAGATTGCTGAGACCGGTGATGCTCGCGCATATTGGAACTTCCGCACGATGATGATGGCTGACCAGCAGAACTCTGTCACGTGGAGCGATGATGAGTTGGCTGACCGTCTGGAGCAGCTCGGTGTTGCTGACGAAATTGTCAGCGAAGTCCGTTCCGGCATCGACACCACCGAGGCTAAGGCAAGCGCAAATGCTAACTTCGATGACCTTGAGAAGCGCTTGGGCAAGGTTTCCTCACCGCACGTCTTTGTCGATGGCAAGGATATTCTGGAGAACATTTCCGGTGATGGCGGACTGGGGCAGTGGGTCAAGGTGGCCCTGCGCTAGGTTCCGTGCACGCTCACACGATTCATCTTCAGTTCATGTTCGGCAGATCTGCTCTAGGGCACTCGGCGAATACGTAAAAGAGTGTTCTACATGCGGATTTGGTGATACATGACAGTGCCATGTAGCCTTTGAGGAGTCCACAGCGGAGGGTGAAAGCCACTTCGATGTTGATTCTGGGGCTATGGCGCAGCTGGTAGCGCACCACACTGGCAGTGTGGGGGTCACGGGTTCGAGTCCCGTTAGCTCCACCAGTATGAAAACCCTCGGTCGAAATGACCGGGGGTTTTCTTGTATCTACCCTGGGGTAGTGTGCTCGCCGTCTACCTCAATGATTGGTAATCCGTATGGCTGTAGCAACTTTGTCTGAACGGTGGAATACTGGGGGTATGGCACACAACGACTCCGTTATTCAGAAACTGTCCACCGAAGAATCCCTTGAGCTGCTGGCTACGCAGACTTTTGGGCGCCTGGTTGTTCGTCGTAAAGACGATATGGATCTTTTCCCGCTGAACTACGTTGTTCATGAGGGGAGCATTTACTTCCGCACTGCCGAGGGGTCGAAGCTCTTTACTGTTTCTCTGAACCACGATGTTCTTTTTGAGGCCGACTTTGTTGACAAGGATGCTCAGAAGGCCTGGTCGGTCATCGTAAAGGGTGACGCAGAGGTTCTCACCTCCCGCGCGGATATTAACGCTGCAGATGAGCTGCCGCTGAAGCCCTGGCTGCCGACGTTAAAGTACAACTACGTGCGCATTACCCCGAACGATGTTTCGGGTCGCCATTTCCACCTCGGGGAGGAGCCGAATCGCTACGAAGTGTAGCGGTGGCATACGGCACTTTTGCTTTACGACGGTGGGGGCTCCGTCGTGAAGCAAAGCTTGTAGCGTGCAAAGGCAGCTTTTAGTGACTGAGCACCGCCGTTAGCTGTTTTTTAAAAATTGTTGGGTTAAATTACCCAAAAGCGCCCTAAGTGAGATTCAACCCGTTACAGTCGCAAATGTGACGTGCACCATAGAATCGACCGATGGGGTGCCAGCGCAGCCCGATGTGCGCAGGCAGTCTCCACGTATGCAGAAGATCGTAGATGAAGCGCGCGCGATGCTGCGCGAATCGGGCTGGAGTGCTATCAGCATGCGCCGCCTAGCGGCGCGGCTCGATGTGAAGGCGCCATCGCTGTACAAGCACATCAGCGGTAAAGAAGAGCTCCTTCAGCTGTTGCTGACCGAGAGCCTCGAGAATCTGGGCAAGCGTATTCATGCTGCCATTGATGAGGAATGCACTTCGGCGTCTCTGCTGCAGGCGTACCGCCAGGCAGTTCTCGACGATCCGCATGGTTACCGGCTGATGAGTCGCACTAATTTCGTGAATGTCGTCTCGCCTTCGTCGTTGGATGCCTGGATTCGCGATGCATTCATTAAGGTTGCCGGCGATGAGCCTAAGGGATTGGCCATGTGGGCGTTCGCCCACGGTTTGGTGACCGCCGAGCTGGTCCAGGATGGTTCACCTGCGCTGGAACCCAGCGCCGAAGCCGGTGCGGCAGACAGCTTGGCCGCAGTTGGGGCTATTTGGGACGCTGGCGCGGAGGCCTTCTCTTAAGGGGTTTGCTGCTCTGTCCGGGACGCTAGATCGGTGGCCCGGGGCAGTAGCCTAGCGCCACCAGGAATCGGCCGGTCCGGGCGGGACGGCTCGCTTGTGCCGGGAAATGGAGTAGAGGTGCTCGATTCGCGCGGCATCCTCATCTGAGACAGCCTTGCCTTCGAGGTAGTCGTCGATGGCGGTATAGGTCACCCCGAGCGCAACTTCGTCGGGAAGCGCAGGGCGGTCTTCTTCCAGGTCGGCCGTCGGCACCTTCTCCCACGTACTGGCTGGTGCGCCGAGGTGACGGAGTAAGGCCGCGCCCTGGCGCTTGCTCAGCCCCTGCAGCGGGACGAGGTCGCAGGCGCCGTCGCCGTGCTTGGTGTAGAAGCCGGTGACCGCCTCCGCGGCGTGATCTGTGCCGATGACCAAAGCGCCGTCAACACCCGCCACTGCGTACTGGGCAATCATTCGCATGCGGGCCTTAATATTTCCCTTGTTGGAATCGCTGATAGCGCTGCCGGCCAGGGCATCGGTGACCTGGGTGGTTATCGCGGCGGTGGCCGGTGCGATATCGATAGTTAGCCTTTGGTCAGGCTGAATGAATTGCAGTGCCACCTGTGCGTCGTCCTCATCGGCCTGGACGCCGTGGGGGAGGCGAATGGCAATGAAAGTGGCATCCTCACCGCCGTCGCGAAGCTTTTCGACGGCCAACTGCGCTAGACGCCCGGCCAGCGTGGAGTCTTGGCCGCCAGAAATTCCGAGCACGAATCCCTTGGCGTGCGCGGTGCGGAAATAATCGCAGAGAAAATCGACTCGGCGGCTGATTTCCTCGGCGGCATTGATGGTGGGCTGGACGTGGAGGTCGTTAATAATCTCCGACTGGAGGGGATGCGGGAAATCCTGTGTGCCTACTGGGGTCATGAGCCTCACTCTACCGCTAGTTCCGGACGGGAAAAGGGATGATTTTCCTGCCAGAAGAGTGCCAAAACTCTCATCTTTATCGAGTAAGTGCTGTTCGGATAGGGGGTCTTTGCCCGGACGGTGGCAAGATTTCCAGCGTGAGTACAACCGAACAGAATAAGACTGGACCGAACCGGGAAACCACCACATCTCGGTCGATAGCCGTGGCTATCATCGCCGCTCTGGGCGGCCTCCTCTTTGGTTACGACACCGGTGTCATCTCGGGCGCGCTGCTGTATATCCAGCGCTCTTTTGAGCTGACTCCAGGACAGGAGTCCACTGTCACCGCCATGCTCTTGGTCGGTGCGGCTATCGGTGCGTTCCTGGGCGGTCGCGTAGCGGACTCCCTGGGGCGCCGTGGCACCATCCTGCTCGGAGCGGTCGGCTTCATCATCGGCAGTATCTGGTGCGCTTTCGCTGCTAGTGCGTTTTCGCTGGGTGCTGCGCGTACTTTGCTCGGCGTCTGTATCGGTGGTGTTTCCATCGTCGTACCGATGTACATCTCCGAAATGGCACCACCGCATGTGCGTGGACGCCTGGTCAGCCTGAACTCGCTGATGATCGTGATTGGTCAGCTGGTGGCGTTCCTCACCAACTCCGCCCTAGCCTCCTCCGGTAACTGGCGACTCATGCTTGGATTCGGCGCTGTCCCCGGCATCGTGCTGCTCATCGGCATGCTGGTTCTGCCGGACACACCGGCTTACCTCGTCCGTCGGGGACAGGAGGGCAAGGCGCTGGCCGTGCTGCGTCAGATGCAGGGAGATGAGGCGACGTTGGCTGAGGTTGCCGTTGGTGAGGCGTCGTCAAGCGCCGATCAGCGTGCAGCAGAGCGTCTGGCCGTGAAAACCCCGTGGGTGCGACGCACCGTCATCATTGCGATGCTGATTGGCGTGACGCAGCAGGTCACGGGTGCGAACGCGATTATGTATTTCGCGCCGACGATGATGAACAAGGTTGGCTTGTCGACGGAAAGCTCTGTCTACACCTCCATCATCATCGGTATCGCCTCGGTGATCTCGTGTGCAATCGGTATGAGCATTATTGACCGCGTTGGTCGCCGGCGAATGCTGATTATCGGTTTGGTGGGCTGTGCAAGCTCGCTGCTCGTGCTGGCGCCCGTCTATGGCCTGTCGAGTAACTCTTCGACGGGTGCCATGATGTCGCTTCTGCTGATGACTGTATTTATCGTGTTTCAGCAGGCGGCTGTGTCAGTGGCGACCTGGCTCCTGATTTCCGAGATTGTCCCGACAGAAGCCCGTGGCCTGGGTATGGGGCTGGCAGGTCTCGCGCTCTGGGTTGCGAACTGGTTTGTGGCGCAGGCATTTCTCCCGATGGTGGATGCTGTCGGTGGTGCGTGGTCGTTCTTCTTCTTTGCCATCACGGGCGCAATTGCGCTGGTATTCACCATCAAGGCGGTGCCGGAGACTTCGGGCAAGACACTTGCCGAGGTCCGCGAGTACATGATTGCTGCTGCCAAATAGAGAAGCGGAGGCAGTTGCAACGTGGGGAGTCGCAATCTTGGGGTTGACCGTCAAAGGACATGTTTCCCCCGGATTTTTGGAGTTATTCCGCTTATTAGGTAGTATGGCAACTCGTGTCGTAACGCATACTCTTTGATATTTCTTCGGATTATCAGGAAGGGTGCGTTGCCAGGCAGTCACTGGGGTGATTGTCCGGGGAGAGTGCAGTGTGCACATTCCCGTTTCGGAGCCGAGTAGAAAGGAGCGCCCGAATGAAGGTCCGCAAGTCCCTTCGGTCGCTGAAGAACAAGCCGGGCGCTCAGGTCGTGCGCCGTCGTGGCAAGGTCTACGTGATCAACAAGAAGGAGCCGCGCTTCAAGGCCCGCCAGGGCTAAGCCTTATTTAGGCTAGCGCGAAGCAAATAGCTTCCTCATTTATTGCCAAAACCGCAATCTGAAGTCGCAGTTTTACTGTGGCTAAAGGTTGCGGTTTTTGGTTTTTAGGGAGGGGAGGTTCAGGCGGTTACTGCGTTTATGGCTGGCGGCGGTGGGGCGATGGAAGTTACTGACTACGTTTATGACAGAAATGGCTCGAAAAATGGCTTGAAAGTGTCATAAACTTACACAGTTTCACATGTGCAGCCCATGTTCACATGTGCAGCCCGTGATTTTTTGAGATCGCTGCTGAGTCCGAAGTTGGGCAGGGGAGGGACAGGGAAGGGGAGGGGCGGTGCGGCGCCTGGTATTGGTGTGATTGGCCTCGAGCTGTCTTGCAGTAATTGGTTTAACCAAAAGGCGCCGATAGTTGTTTTTCTACGATTTTCTAGAATTTTTAGCGTGAAATTACAAGGTTGTGGTGCGTCTGTGTACAACATCTTGTGCGCCAGAGATCTCCGAACAGGGAATACCATGGTTGTGAGTACTACATCTAGTATGACTAGAGTTTTCTAGGCACCAAGTGTAGTGTTTTCGATGTCGAGCCAAGGATAGCTAAAAGGATCTGTCGGCCACCCGTACTCGGTTTCTCATGGACCTCCGGGAGCTTTCAGTCATTCAATCAATCCGCTGATTCCTCGGCCGCTTCCGTTGTTTGTACGAAGTCGATCCGATTCATTGGTCTTACTCAAAGCCAGAAAGTTTGTGAGAGTCATGGTTACCGTTTACAGCAAGCCTGCATGTGTCCAGTGCCGCGCTACCACTCGCGCCCTCGATAAGGCTGGAATTGCCTACGATATCGTCGACATCACCATGGATGATGAGGCTCGGGATTACGTCATGGCTCTCGGTCATCTCCAGGCGCCGGTCGTTGACACTGGCACTGAGACCTGGTCGGGTTTCCGCCCGGACCGCATCAAGGCTCTCCAGGCAGCTTAAGAATCACACACCTCCCCGCAGATTTCGTTGACCACCCGGGAAACGAAGATTGCGGGGGTTTTGCGATGTAAAGGGTGAAGCTCTCATGCTGGTGGTGTATTTCTCCTCGGCGACGGGGAATACACACAAGTTTGTTGAAAAGCTAGATATCAAAAATGCCCGCATTCCCATCCGTCGTAATGAGCCGGAGCTTATCGTCGATGAGCCCTACGTCCTCATTTGCCCGACTTATGGTGGCGGCGCTTCCATCAGCGGCGGTAACTCAAGGCCAGTTCCTCCGCAGGTCATCAAATTTCTTAATAATGAGCACAACCGCTCTTTCATCCGAGGTGTGACTGCTGCCGGCAATCTCAACTTCGGTGAGGACTTCTGTAAAGCAGGGGATGTCATCTCCTACAAGTGCAAGGTTCCATATTTATATCGCTTCGAGCTGATGGGAACCGACCATGATGTGCAGCGAGTCAGAGAAGGGCTAGGGGAGTTCTTCCACGGTAGAGCCAGCGCTTAAGTTGGCTAGCCTCAGTGTCGAGGGAAGGGGCACTGAGACAACCGAATGGGTGCGCTCGCGGAAGCCGTCGTAAAGCGGTGCGCGAGGAAAATAGCTAGATTGGATTGCTCTGGGCAGTGATTGAACAGACCCTGCGCAGGCAAATGAATATTAAAGGAGTCAACGTGTCGGAAATGGGCAAGCAGGTCGCGGAGCCGGTGGGCGAGGACAAGCTGGATTACCACGCGCTCAATGCGCTGCTGAATCTGTACGGTGAAGACGGCAAGATTCAGTTCGATAAGGACCGCATGGCTGCGCGACAGTTCTTCTTGCAGCATGTCAATCAGAACACTGTGTTCTTCCATAACTTGCGGGAGAAGCTCGATTACCTGGTAGAGAACCATTACTACGAGGCTGAGGTTCTGGAGAAGTACGAATTTGAGGACGTCAAGGCGCTGTTCAAGCAGGCCTACGCCCACAAGTTCCGTTTTCAGACTTTCCTGGGTGCTTACAAGTACTACACCTCGTACACGCTGAAGACTTTCGACGGCAAGCGTTACTTGGAGCGCTACGAAGACCGTGTGTGCATGGTTGCTCTTACGCTTGCCGACGGCGACTTGGGGCTCGCGCAGCACCTGGTTGATGAGATCATCGCCGGACGCTTCCAGCCTGCTACTCCTACATTCCTCAACTCCGGTAAGGCCCAGCGCGGCGAGCCGGTGAGCTGCTTCCTGCTGCGTATCGAGGACAACATGGAGTCCATTGGCCGCGCCATCAACTCCTCGCTGCAGCTGTCCAAGCGCGGCGGTGGTGTGGCGCTGCTGCTGAGCAACCTGCGTGAACAGGGCGCTCCGATTAAGCACATCGAGAATCAGTCTTCCGGTGTCATCCCGGTTATGAAGCTGCTGGAGGACTCCTTCTCCTACGCTAACCAGCTGGGTGCTCGCCAGGGAGCAGGCGCTGTCTACCTGCACGCGCACCACCCGGACATCATGCGCTTCCTGGATACCAAGCGTGAGAACGCGGACGAGAAGATTCGCATCAAGTCGCTGTCGCTCGGCGTTGTCATTCCGGACATCACGTTCGAGCTGGCCAAGCGTAACGACGACATGTACCTCTTCAGCCCGTACGATGTCGAGCGTGTCTACGGTAAGCCGTTCGCGGACATTAGCATCACCGAGAATTACGCGGATATGGTCGAGGACCCGCGTATTCGTAAGCAGAAGATCAACGCGCGTCAGTTCTTCCAGACCATCGCTGAGATTCAGTTTGAGTCCGGCTACCCGTACATCATGTTCGAGGACACGGTTAACCGCGCGAACCCGATTGAGGGCCGCATTAACATGTCGAACCTCTGCTCGGAGATTCTGCAGGTCAACACCCCGTCGACCTACAATGCGGACCTGTCCTACGAGCACGTGGGTGAGGACATTTCCTGTAACCTCGGTTCGCTGAATATTGCGATGACCATGGACTCGCCGGACTTTGGTCGCACTGTCGAGACTGCCATCCGTGGCCTGACTGCGGTCAGTGAGCAGACTTCTATTGACTCGGTGCCATCGATTCGCAAGGGCAACGACGGATCTCACGCCATCGGCCTGGGGCAGATGAACCTGCACGGCTACCTTGGCCGCGAGAAGATTATGTACGGCTCGGAAGAGGGCCTGGACTTCACCAACGCCTACTTCGCAGCAGTGCTCTACGCAGTCCTGCGCGCATCCAACAAGATTGCTCGCGAGCGCGGTCAGAAGTTCGTCAACTTTGAGAACTCTGACTACGCCAGCGGCAAGTACTTCGATAACTTCGATCCGGCAGAGTTCCAGCCGAAGACTCAGCACGTCAAGGAGATCTTCGAGAACTCCACCGCGCACATTCCGGACGCTGAGGACTGGGCGCAACTGAAGGCCGACGTCATGGAGTACGGCCTGTTCAACCGTAACCTGCAGGCAGTGCCGCCGACCGGTTCGATTTCCTACATCAACAACTCGACCTCGTCGATTCACCCGATTGCATCTCAGATTGAGATTCGCAAGGAGGGCAAGATCGGTCGCGTATACTATCCGGCTCCGCACTTGGACAATGACAACCGTGAGTACTTCCAGGACGCCTACGAAATCGGCTACGAGAAGATCATTGACACTTACGCGGTCGCTACCAAGTATGTTGACCAGGGACTGTCGCTGACCTTGTTCTTCAAGGACACGGTGAGCACTCGTGACCTCAACCGTGCGCAGATTTACGCATGGCGCAAGGGTATTAAGACTCTGTACTACATCCGCCTGCGTCAGGTTGCGCTGGAGGGTACTGAGGTCGAGGGTTGCGTATCCTGCATGCTTTAAGCAAGCGTGCTTGAGGGCTAGGCATCTAGTGCTTCAGTTGTAGCGCATTGAAGGCGCGAGAATTTCCCCGAGTTTTGCCGGGAGATTCTCGCGCCTTTTTCGTCACTCCACCCAATTGGGAACAAATGTAAATATCACTATTGACGGTTGTAATCCAGGTAATTAACCTGGGCAGTGGTACACCAATGTTCGCATAATTTTCACCCACGGCTAGTGGGGGAAGGGGCTGGAAGCCATGTCCGATACCACTGGTAAGAGCACTCCACACATCAACCCAAAGGGTGCGCCGATTGCAGAAACCATTTTGTTGCCAGGTGACCCGCTGCGTGCCAAGTTCATTGCGGAGACCTATTTGGACGATGTCGTTCAGTTCAACAAAGTTCGCAACATGTTGGGCTTTACCGGCACCTACCAGGGGCAGGAAGTGTCCGTCATGGGATCCGGTATGGGCATTCCGTCTATCTCGCTGTACTCCTGGGAACTTATCCATGTTTTCGGCTGCAAGAAGCTGATTCGCGTCGGTTCCTGCGGCGCGTTGCAGCCGGAGCTGGACCTGTATGACGTGGTTATCGGCCAGACGGCATCGACGGACTCCAATTTTCTATCGCAGTACAACTTGCCGGGAACGTTCGCCCCGTCCGCATCTTTCCGTCTGATTGAAGATGTTCGCGATCGTGCCCGCGAGCAGGGCATCACTACACACGTCGGCAACATCTTGTCCAGCGATATTTTCTACAACTTCCAGGATGATGTGAACGACCGTTGGGCACGCATGGGTGTGCTGGCGGTGGAGATGGAATCTGCTGGCCTTTATGCCACCGCCGCCGAGGCCGGTGTGGAGGCCATGGGAATCTTCACTGTGTCGGACAACATCGTCACCGGTGGAAAGACCACTCCGGAAGAACGTGAGAAGGCCTTCACGACGATGATGGAGCTGGCATTGCCGCTGGCTCGACTCTAGTGTCCTGGTCCGCAATCAATTGGCTTGAAGTGTGAAATAGGTACAGTGCGATGAGCAATCCCGCCAGCAATACCAGCTTGAACGTGAATCCCCGTGAAAGCGCAGCGTCCAAGGCTGCCGCGCCAAACCCTAAGGCCGCAGTCCCGGTCTTGCTGTTTTCCTTTGTATTCTGTTTGGTCTTGGACAATGGCTTTAAGTTCATGACCAAGCCGATTGCGGAATCTCTGGACCTCAGTGTCTCCACGGCCAGTCTGCAGGCGACACTCGCCGGTATCTTGATTGGCATTGGAGCGGTGGTGTACGCCGCATTGGCGGACAGCATCAGTATCCGCAAATTGATGATTGTCGGTATCGGCTTCGTCGCCGTGGGCTCTCTACTGGGTTATTTCTTCCAGGGAGTATGGCCAATCGTGCTTACTGCCCGCATTATTCAAACTGCCGGCCTGGCGGCGGCTGAGACACTCTACGTCATCTATGTCACCAAGTACCTAAGCCCAGAAGATCAGAAAACCTACCTCGGCTTTTCCACCGCGGCCTTCCAAGCCGCGCTGCTGATTGGAACGTTGACCTCGGGAATCGTGGCTACCTACATTTCCTGGCCGGCTATGTTCCTGATTTCGCTCATTCTGATAGTTGCCATTCCGTTCCTGATCAAGACAGTTCCGGAGGAGCAGCAGCAGAAGAGTCACCTGGATATCTTTGGCCTGTTCCTCATCGCGGTCATCGCCACTGCGGTGATGCTGTTCATGCAGCAGTTCCAATGGTGGTGGCTGGTTGCCGCTGCGCTGGGCGTCGCGCTCTTTGTCTGGCACATCCGGACACATGACAACGCCGTGGTCAGCCCGTCGTTCTTTACCAATGCTCGCTACGTTTGCGCGCTGATTGTTGTGCTCGTGGTTTACATGGTCCAGTTGGGGTATTCGGCCATTCTGTTGCCGTATATGGTCGACGAGCTCTATGGCATCAACCTCGACGGTGCTGCCTATATCCTCGCGCCGGGCTACCTCTGCGCTGTCATCGTCGGTGTAATGTCTGGCAAGGTTGCCAAGTTCCTGCCCTCGAAGCAGGCCATTGTCGCGGCTATCAGCATCATCATCGTGGCGTTGCTCATCCCCGCAGTGCTGCCGGGGGCCGGTGTTGCCACGGTTATCGTCTCCATGATTCTGTTCCCATCAGGGTTCGCGCTCATGTATGCGCCGTTGGTCGCGACCGCACTGCAGAACATTCCTGCCGCCAAGTCCGGTGTTGCAATCGGTTTCTACAATCTGACGATCAACATTGCCGTACCGGTTGGCATCGCGTTAACGGCCATGCTTGTTGATTCTCGACCGGCCTTCTTCAGCACCCTCTCCATCGCGCAGTCTGAAGCAGAAGGGGTCTCCGCTACCATCGCTTGGTTGCTCGCGCTCATGGCTGTCGTAGGTTTGCTGGTGTACGTCATCTCCGACCGCATCATCAACGACACGGCGGAAAACCGAGAGAAGGTTCACGCCTAGGTTCGCGCAACATCTTGCGCTTGGTGCTTGACGACGGACATTGCGTCGTCAAGCACCTTGTTCTTTGTGTGACGTGGGGTTAGGGGAGGGGCACCGGGAACAAGACTCGGCAAGTGGGGCGATTTCTTCTAGGCCGCGTGCTTAATAATGCGGGTGTGGGTAAGCTGCTAAGGGTAGTGGCTCCTTTCATCGGGAGCCTGACGTTTTGTAGTGGGACAAGGCTGGAATAGCCACCGCTGCAGTCGCTGTTTGAACTCGTAAAGAGTGAAGGACGTTCCTTATATATAAGGTGTGTTCGAAAAACGGCAATATCAATGAAAAAGGGAGAGGTTTCCACGTGAGTTTCGATGATTGCCCACCCTCGACTCCGGCCCACCGTGAGAAGAATCCAGAGTCGCGTGCATGCCCAGTTGCGGCTATTGACTGGAACACGATTCCTGATGATAAGGATCTCGAGGTTTGGGATCGTCTGACCGGTAACTTCTGGTTGCCGGAAAAGGTGCCGCTGTCGAATGACATCAAGAGCTGGAATACGCTCAACGCACTGGAGCAGCGCACCACGATGCGCGTGTTCACTGGTCTGACCATGCTGGACACCATCCAGGGCACGGTAGGTGCAGTATCACTCATTCCAGATGCGCTGACTCCGCACGAGGAAGCTGTGTACACCAATATCGCCTTCATGGAATCGGTGCACGCAAAGAGCTACTCGTCGATTTTCCAGACGCTGGCGTCGACTCCTGAGATTCAGGATGCGTTCCGTTGGGGCGAGGAGAATGAGTACCTGCAGAAGAAGGCCAAGATTATCCTCGACTACTACGAGGGCGATAATCCGCAGAAGAAGAAGGTTGCTTCCACTTTGCTGGAGTCCTTCCTGTTCTACTCGGGCTTCTACCTGCCGATGTACTGGTCCAGCCACGCCAAGCTGACCAACACCGCGGACATTATTCGCCTAATCATTCGTGATGAGGCAGTTCACGGTTACTACATCGGTTACAAGTACCAGCGCAACCTGGAGCGTCTGACCCAGGCCGAACGTGACGAGCTGAAGGATTACACCTTCGACCTCATGTTTGATCTCTACGACAACGAGATTCAGTACACCGAAGAGATGTACGACGAACTCGGTTGGACCGAGGATGTCAAGCGTTTCTTGCGTTACAACGGCAACAAGGCTCTGAACAACTTGGGCTATGAGGGTATGTTCCCGGCCGACGAGACTCGCGTTTCGCCGTCGATCCTGTCGGCCCTGTCGCCGAATGCTGACGAAAACCACGACTTCTTCTCGGGTTCCGGCTCTTCCTACGTCATGGGTAAGGCTGAAGTAACCGAGGATGAGGACTGGGACTTCTAAAAGCACAGGTGTAGGGAACATTCCGCATCGAGCCTCACTCTGGTGACAGCACACACACGGGGGTAGTAGTCCTAGCCTCGACGGTTCCTGCTAAATAGGCGTTAGCCCAGGTTAAGACAATTCTCAGGAAACTAATAGTGTGCTTAGCTGAGTGGGGAAGTGAGCCGGAAAATCCCTTAGCCTTAACTTTTTCCAAGGTTCAGACTAGAATCTGGCACATAGCGGTAGGTGGGTTCGCCGTCGCGTACTCGCCTGCACTATTCTCACAAGGACAAAACTTAAAATCCCTGTAGTGAGTTACAGGAAATCTTCGCGTAGTAAGGAGGAAGAATGACTGCAGTAGCGCCTCGTCCAGATCATGGCGTTGTAGCGCCGGAACGGCCGCAGCCGTTCGGACATGAGCGTAAGGGCAGCTGGGCGTGGGAAATGCTGACCACGACCGACCACAAGAAGCTGGGCATCATGTACATCATTATGTCCTTCTCGTTCTTCTTTGTCGGCGGTCTGATGGCTCTGCTTATCCGTGCTGAGCTCTTCGCCCCAGGACTTCAGTTCCTTTCTAACGAGCAGTTCAACCAGATGTTCACCATGCACGGCACGGTGATGCTGCTTCTGTTCGGTACCCCGATTGTTTGGGGTTTTGCTAACTACATTCTGCCACTTCAGATTGGTGCTCCGGACGTGGCTTTCCCGCGTCTGAACGCTTTCGGCTTCTGGCTGACCACCATTGGTGGCATTCTGATGCTGTCGGGCTTCCTGACCCCGGGTGGTGCTGCTGACTTCGGTTGGACCATGTACTCCCCGCTGTCTGACCCGATTCACTCTCCGGGTGTCGGTTCTGACCTGTGGATTGTCGGTGTCGGTGTTGGTGGTGTCGGTACCATCGCTTCCGCCATTAACATGACCACCACTGTCCTGTGCCTCCGTGCACCAGGCATGACCATGTTCCGTATGCCAATCTTCACCTGGAACATCCTGGTTACCTCGATCCTGGCTCTGCTGATCTTCCCGATTCTGACTGCAGCTGCTCTTGGTGTTTTGTACGACCGTAAGCTGGGCGGTCACATTTACGACCCGGCAAACGGTGGCGCAATGCTGTGGCAGCACCTGTTCTGGTTCTTCGGTCACCCAGAGGTCTACGTCCTGCTGTTGCCGTTCGTGGGCATCATCACCGAGGTCGTTCCGGTCTTTTCCCGTAAGCCGCTGTTCGGCTACGCAGGTATGGTCTTCGCAACCCTGTCTATTGCAGGTCTGTCCATGGCTGTGTGGGCACACCACATGTTCGTGACCGGTGGCGTTCTGCTTCCGTTCTTCTCGTTCATGACCTTCCTGATTTCGGTCCCGACCGGTGTTAAGTTCATCAACTGGATGGGCACCATGTGGCGTGGCCACATGACCTTCGAGGCTCCGATGACTTTCGCTCTCGGCTTCATCGTGACCTTCCTGTTCGGTGGTTTGACCGGTATTATGCTGGCTTCCCCACCGCTGGACTTCCACGTCTCTGATACTTACTTCGTCGTGGCGCACTTCCACTACACCCTGTTCGGTACCCTGGTCTTCGCTTCCTACTCGGGCGTTTACTTCTGGTTCCCGAAGATGACTGGTCGTATGCTCGACGAGAAGCTGGCAAAGGTTCACTTCTGGCTGACCTTCATCGGCTTCAACCTGACCTTCCTGGTCCAGCACTGGCTGGGTAACGAGGGTATGCCGCGTCGTTACGCCGACTACCTCGAGACTGACGGTTTCACCACCCTGAACATGATCTCCACCGTTGGTGCGTTCATCCTGGGTCTGTCTGTTATCCCGTTTGTCTGGAACGTCTTCAAGTCCTGGCGCTACGGTGAGGTCGTCACTGTTGATGACCCGTGGGGTTACGGTAACTCCCTCGAGTGGGCTACTTCTTGCCCGCCGCCGCGCCACAACTTCACCTCGATGCCGCGCATCCGCTCGGAGCGCCCGGCGTTCGAGCTGCACTACCCGCACATGGTTGAGCGTCAGCGCGCAGAGGCCCACGTTGGTCGTCAGCTCTAAGAGCTAGTGGCTACATGGCTGATGCAACTCTGAGTTAATAACTACGCGAAGCTAAGGCCCCATCACGGTTCTCCGTGATGGGGCCTTAGTCTTGTCTTTGAGAGTCTTTCCTAGGGAAGAGGCAGTAAGAGAGCGCAGTAAGAGCAGGGGGGGCGCAGGGAGCGCCAGAAGGGCAAGAGAGCAAGGCGATGGCTAGCGCCTGTCGCTGGCCACCCACTGAAGTGCGGAATCCCACTATGCGATGAGCGCTCTGCCGGGGCTTCATGCGATACTGGATTGGTGAATGAACAGGTAATTACCTCTCCCAGTCAGTCTGTAGATACCGATGCTCTATCGGTTTCGTTGGCACCGGGACTAGCTCCGGTGCTTATTACCGCTGTTGGCCGAGACCGCCCGGGTGTCTCCGCAGCTTTCTTCCGCGTGCTCGCGGCCCACGGAGTTCAAATTTTGGATGTGGAACAGTCGGTGTTCCGCTCTAATCTGAGCCTCGGTGCGCTTGTTGGTGTCACAGAAGAAAAGGTCGGTGTTCTCCGTGAGGGACTCATTGAAACACTGAAGCCTCACGGCATGACTGTCAGTTTCCAGCTGGATGCGCCGATTGAGCGCAGCGATGGCTCCACCCACGCACTTGTCGTGTTGGGCAATCCGGTCAACGCTGAGGATATTTCCCGTATCGGCCGCACTCTTGCTGATTACGGTGCAAACATCGATTCCATTCGCGGTATTGCTGACTACCCAGTCACTGGCCTGGAATTGCTGGTCTCTATTCCGGACCCGAAGCCGGGTGCGGGCATTCCGCTGCGTAAGGCACTGGCCGAGCTTGCACAGGACCAGGACATTGACATCGCAATTGAACGCGCTGGTTTGCAACGCCGCTCCAAGCGCTTGATTTGTTTCGATGTGGACTCGACCTTGATTACCGGTGAGGTCATTGAGATGCTGGCCGCCCATGCTGGTCGCGAGGCGGAGGTTGCAGCGGTTACAGAGCGCGCTATGCGCGGTGAGCTGGACTTCGCCGAGTCACTGCATGAGCGAGTTAAGGCTCTGGCTGGCCTGCCGGTCAGCGTCCTAGAGGAAGTCACTAACTCCATCGAGCTGACTCCAGGCGCCCGCACCACGATCCGCACGCTGAAGCGCCTCGGTTACAAGTGTGGTGCTGTCTCCGGTGGCTTTATCCAGATCTTGGAGCCGCTGGCAAAGGATCTCGGTCTGGACTTTTACAAGGCGAATACCCTCGAGGTCGAGGACGGAAAGCTGACTGGACGCGTGGTCGGCGATGTCGTCGATAGGCAGGAGAAGGCCCGCAGCCTCAAGACGTTCGCCGCAGAGTCGGGGCTTCAGATGCATCAGACCGTTGCGGTCGGCGATGGGGCCAATGACATCGATATGTTGTCGGTCGCAGGCCTTGGTATTGCTTTCAATGCCAAGCCGGCGCTAAAGGAAATCGCTGACACGTCCGTCAACGTTCCATTCATGGACTCGATTCTGTTCATGCTGGGCATTTCCCGCGATGAAATCGACGATGCCGACCGCGAAGATGGCACCTTCCGCCGCGTGCCGTTGGAGCAGTAGTGCAACGCGAGGATCACAAGAATCCAGCTGTCACGGACGCATCATCGGTACCGGAGTGGTTCCGTATCGCCCATAACCTCCTGCCGCAACCTGATAGGGAAGACCACGGCGAGGATGTGCCGTGGGCAATGGCTATTGTGCTTGAGGTTCCGAAGAAGGAACGCCCCTCGCGCACTGCGCTGCTCCGCGCTGCCGCGATGGCTGTGGTTGCTTGTTGCCTGGACGAACGCGCAGGCGATGACACTTCTGCCTATCAACAAGGTCTGGCGTCTTGGTACGGTGCGCGCATCCGCAAGCTCACACGTCGCGCTCGCAATATCGGCTGGCAACGCGCTCAGCTTGCACCGGGTGTCACCGTGGACGTCGACGGCGCGCAAGCTCGCGCACTAGTGCCAACGCCTGTCGACGAAACCTACCCGGAGATTGCCAAACTACAAATTTCCGGCACCGATTTGCCTTACGACGACCCGGAGAACACATCTCCCGGCGCCCCGGGCGACCATGAGAGCGCTGACACCTTTGCTCCGCCAGTGATTTGGGTGGACAAAAACCTGAATATGTCCGTAGGAAAGGTGGCCGCGCAAGTTGGACACGGCTCAATGCTCTATGCGGCCAGTCTGTCGGTCGAGGACGCTTGGGCGTGGGCGCAAAGTGGTTATGCGTTAGATGTGAAAGAAGTACCGCGGGAGCAGTGGCCAGCGCCAGAGCTCCGCGCGGTTGAGGTTCAGGATGCCGGGTTTACCGAGATTGCTCCCGGTTCAGTCACCGTGGCGGTGACCCCTGGGGCAGTAACTCACGACTGAGCGCGTGCTGCCTCCATGGCCTTGAGCTCCTTGCGCAGAATCTTGCCCGTCGCCGACTTCGGGATTTCATCCATGAACTCGACTGCTCGCACCTTCTTGTACGGTGCGACGCGGTCGGCGACGTAGTCCATAATCTCGTCTTCAGTCACCTGCTCGCCCGCCTTGATGACGACGTAAGCTTTAGGAATCTCCTCGCCGTCGGAGCGAACGACACCACTGCAGGCGGCATCGGCAATATCCGGGTGGCTGAGCAGCACGGACTCGAGCTCGGCCGGCGGAACCTGGTAGCCCTTGTACTTAATCAGTTCCTTGAAGCGGTCGACGATGTACACATTCCCGTGTTCGTCGAGTTCCGCAACGTCGCCGGTACGCAGCCAACCGTCGACAAGCGTCTCTGCCGTCGCCTTCGGGTTGTTGAGGTAGCCCTTCATCACCTGTGGACCATGAATCCATAGCTCACCTGCCTCCGAGCGCCCCTCGGCGGGAACCGGGATTTCCTCAAAGCTGTCGGAGTCGAGGTTGACAATCTTGTACTGAGTGTTGGGGACTGCGCGACCGATCGAGTCCAGCGGACTATCGTGGCCGATGCGGATGTGGGCTGCTGGCGAGGACTCGGTCATGCCGAAGCCCTGTGCGACCACGCAGTCAAGGCGCTTTTCCACCTGTTCCGCGAGGTCAAGTTGGAGAGAAGCGGCACCCGAGAAGATTGTCTCCAGGCTGGACAAGTCAAAGGAATCGACAGCTGGGTGCTTGGCCAGGCCCACAGCTACAGGTGGTGCGATGAACGCGAACTTCACCTTGTGCTCGGCGATGATGGACAGGAAATCGACGAGGTCGAACTTGCCCATGGTGTACTGCGTCGTGCGGCGCCACAGGCACAGATTCAGCAGCGCAGTCAGGCCGTAGATGTGGAAAAACGGCAGGATAGTGACAGCCGGGGTGTCCTCGGTCAGCGCGTTGACTGTAGCTCCACCCGCCTGAGCGACGTTGGCCACCAAGTTGCGGTGAGTGAGCTGGACGCCCTTCGGTACACCGGTGGTTCCCGAGGAAAACGGAATCACGGCAACGTCATCGGGTGATACGTCGACGTCCGGGGCGCCGTGCCCCTCGGCAAGCAGCTCGCCCATGCCGTGGAGACCCGTCAGGCCGATAATCATCTCTTCCGGCAGACCAGCAGCCTCAGCGCCGTGGGCGCCAGCCCAACCGATTGAGGAGGTCGTTAGCATCATCTTCGCGTCAGACATCCGGAGTTGGTTTTCAATGTCCTCCGCAGTTGCCAGCGATGCGACCGTCGTGCAGACAGCCCCCGCGCGTAGGACACCGTGAAGAGCGACCGCGAAGGTTGTCGAGTTGGGGCAGTGGAGAGCCACAACGTCGCCCTTCTTAATCCCACGTGCTGCCAGCGCACCCGCAAACTTCTCAATGCTGGCCTTCAGATCACCGAAGGTGACCTCGGAGCCTGAGTCAACGATTGCAAGCTTGTCCTGGTGACGTGGCTCAATTTCTCCGAAGAGGAACTCAAAGAGTGAGGTCTCCGGGATGTCGATGTCGGGGAGGTTGCTGGAAAGGGGCATGCAGGAAATCGCCTTTCTAATCTCGTGCACGGCTGCCAAGTGTCCTGCTTCATTAGCTCGGGCACTGTAGCAGTGCTGTGTTTCACATCACAATAATGTATTGGATAGAAAAGCGTGGGATTTTTTCCAGAAACTATGCCTAATCCAGCGTCACCTCGTGAGCCCAGACAGCCCCCTCTGAATCAGCTTTGGGTCAGCCGCTGCAACGCTCCAGCCGCAATATCCAGGTTGGTCGTCCGCCAGAAGTCAGGCATCGACGCGGCAATCCAGGAACCATAGCGTGCAGTAGCCAACCGTGAATCCAGTACCGCAACAACCCCGCGGTCATCGACTTGGCGTAGCAGACGACCAGAACCCTGCGCCATCAGCAGCGCTGCATGTGTCGCTGAGACCTCCATAAAACCGTTTCGGCCAGCGGCATTAGCCGCATCGGAGCGCGCGGACAAAAGCGGGTCGTCGGGGCGGGGGAACGGGATGCGATCGATGATGACACACGATAGCGATGGGCCAGGAACATCGACGCCTTGCCACAGCGTCAGCGTGCCAAACAAGCATGTCTGCGGATTAGCTGCGAAGCGATCAACCAGAGCACCGATAGAGTCATCGCCTTGGCACAGCACGTCGTAAGGCAGGCGCTTGCGCATTTCCTCCGCCGCTGCCTCGGCGCCTCGGCGAGAAGAAAACAGCCCGAGCGTTCGCCCACCAGCGGCGCGGATGAGGCGCTCCATGATCGCGAACTGCTCCGGTGTGGCGCCGTCGCGTCCAGGTCGTGGCAGGTCGCGTGCGACGTAGAGGATGCCAGATTTCTGCGGGTCAAAGGGCGTGCCGACGTCCAAGCCATCCCACCCACCGGAGGGAAGCCCCCAAGCGGCGGCCATGGCATCGAACTTGCCGCCAAGAGCAAGTGTTGCTGAGGTCAAAACGACGGTGGATTCGCCGAAGAGGCGTTCGCGAAGCAGTGCTGCGATGGACAGGGGAGCGACATAAACTGTCTTGTTCTCGCCAAGCCATACGACATCGTCGCTACTGAACTCTAGAATTCGCACGACTGTGTCGTGCATATTCTCCACGGCAGCGCGGACGGTCTGGCGCTCAGTGTTGTCAGAGTCAGAACTCGAACCACCGGAGCCCGACCCGCCAGAGCTGCCTGAACTAGAGGTGCCTAGCGTGGTCTGTAGTTGCCACAGGCTATCGCGGAGCGAAGCTAGCGCCGCTCCAAGCTCACCGGGAATTTCTTCGAGTGCGCCGCTGTAGGCGTCGGCAAGCAATGCGACGGTCTCGCCGAGTAGATCCGTGGCATCGGTGACATCATCCACCTGCTCTGCGGCTCCGAATTTGCGGGCGCGCCGGGCCATCATGGTGATACCGGCAGGGGAGAGCTCGTCGGTGGCAACAGAGGTGATTCGACCGTCGAGCTCGTGAGCCTCGTCAATGACAACGCAGTCGTGCTGCGGCAAAATCATGGCGTCGGAGAGCGCATCGATGGCCAACAGTGCGTGATTGGTGACAACGATGTCAACGTTGGAGGCCTCGCGGCGGGCTTGTTCGGCGAAACACTCCTCGCCGAAAGGGCAGGAAATGGCACCGACGCATTCGCGAGCCGTGACGGAGACCTGCCGCCAGGCTTCGTTGGAAACGCCCTTGTCCAGGCTGTCGCGGTCGCCGGTGTCGGTGTCATTGGCCCACTCGCGTAGCCGCATGACCTCGGCAGCGGTTCGGCTGAGCTGCGCTTCGCTGAGGAGGGCAGTGGGGCCAACGGCGTCACCTGAGCTGGCCTGCTCGGATTCATCACCGTCCATGACGGGATCTTTGATGACATTTCCGACCTTGGACTTGCACAGGTAGTTCGAGCGGCCCTTGAGGATTGCGAAGGTTGGCGTGCGGGACAAGTGTGGCTCTAGCGAACTGACTAGCCGCGGCAAGTCGCGTTCGACCAGCTGGCGTTGCAGCGCAATGGTCGCCGTGGAAACGATTACAGACTCGTCGGACTCCATTGCTTGCACAATGGCAGGCACCAGGTAGGCCAGCGACTTACCCGTACCGGTGCCTGCCTGTACCGCTAGGTGCCGCTCGCGCGCAAAGGCGGAGGCCACCGACCGGGACATTTTGACCTGATTCGGTCGAGTCGTTCCGCCGAGTCCCTTCACTGCCGCATCGAGAAGAGCTTCGATGCTATCCGCGTTATGGACGCTGGCTCTCGGTGAAGCTAGCTCGTCAACATCGTCAAAGTCCTCAAAGTCGTCCGATAGCTCAGCAAAATCTGCGTGCCCGATACTGTCCGACACAGTTCCCCCGCCGCCTAAACGCCGTGAAAACGGACGGACAGTACCGGCTCGTCACGGGAAAGTGCAAGTCCCTCCCACGGGAGGCTGACCAGCGCTTTAACCAAGTGATCGCGGGACTCCTCCAAGGTCGGTAGACCATCGACGACCTCGCCATCGCGCATCATCGGAATGGTCAGATCGCGGTAGTGCAGGTTGCCCACATCCGGGATTTCTGAGCCGAGCGGGAAAGCGATTTCCTCCACGGCGGTACCGGAACGACGGCAGGTACGAATAGCCGCCTTCACGCCACCGTGGCTTCGCTTGTCCAACGAGCGCTTGGCGACGGGCACCCCATCAACTTCGACCATCTTGTAGACCAGGCCCGCAGTCGGTGCGCCGGAGCCAGTGACTACAGAGGTGCCCACGCCGTAGACATCGACCGGCTCTGCCCTCAGCGCCGCAATGGCGAACTCGTCGAGGTCAGAGGACACTACGATGTTGGTGTTGTGCGCCCCCAGCGAGTCGAGCTGCTGACGCACCTGGCGAGCGAGAACTCCGAGGTCGCCGGAGTCAATACGTACACCGCCGAGTTCCGGACCCGCGACCTCAATAGCCGTATTGACGCCCTCGGTGATGTCGTAGGTATCCACCAACAAAGTGGTGTCGGTTCCCAGTGTGTCAATCTGAGCCTTGAAGGCCGCAGCCTCGTTCGTCGTGCCATCTGGGTTGGTGTGCAACAGAGTCCACGCGTGCGCAGCGGTACCGGAGGCTGGGATGTTGTACCGTGCCGCTGCCTCCAAGTTGGAGGTGGCGCTAAAACCTGCCAGGTAAGCGGCGCGGGCAGCAGTCACAGCTGCTTCTTCATGAGTGCGACGCGAACCCATTTCAATAATCGGGCGCCCACCGGCAGCCGTGACCATTCGGGTTGCTGCCGAGGCGATGGCGGAGTCCGCATTGAGAATGGAGAGAATAACAGTCTCCAAAATGACGCACTCGGCGAAAGTGCCTCGCACCGTCAAAATGGGCGAGGCGGGGAAGTAGAGCTCTCCCTCGCGGTAGCCGTCGACTTGGCCACTGAAGGAATAGTTACGCAGGTAATCCAGCGTCCTGTCATCGAGGAAGTCCAGCGAAGCCAGCTGTTCCTCGGTGAAGCGGAAGTTGCGGATAGCATCCAACACACGCGCTGTACCAGCGACAACGCCATAGCGACGCTCATTCGGCAGGCGACGGCCAAACACCTCGAAGGCGACCTGGCGCTCGCCGGATCCGTCGGCAAGCGATGCCTGCAGCATCGTCAGCTCGTACTTATCGGTGAGAAGGGCGGTGGAGGAATGCTTATCAATCACGGTCAACAGTCTAGTCGGCTGAAGCGGGCCGGGGCAGTCGGTTCCGGCGAGCGCGCGCCACTCCGTACTATCCTGGTGCCTATGAGCATGCCAGCAGCAACACCGATGCCCACTATGGATGCCGATGTCGTGACGGAATCGAACCGACCCTGGCAGTGCATTGTGTGGGATGACCAGGTTAATTCGATGAGTTATGTCACCTACGTGTTTCAGATGCTCTTCGGCATGGACCGAAAGAAGGCGCACGCGCTGATGATGACGGTTCACACGGAGGGCAAGGCAATCGTGTCTTCCGGTGAGCGTGACAAGGTGGAGGCCGATGTGAAGAAGCTCCACAAGGCAGGCTTGTGGGCAACAATGGAGCAGGCTGACTAAGCCGATATTCGACAGCGGGAGAGAATTTACATGCGTCCTTGGAAGCGCAAGCGATCCCTTCTCGGCGGTGGCGTCAAGTACGTCACGGCTTTTGAAGGCACGGAGCGGGATTTGCTGCTGAATCTGGCTGCTACTGTGGCGGACTCGCTGATGGAGCGAGCCCGGTCGGCACCGAAGGATGAGCTCGCGGAAATGACGGGAATGCCTGTCGGACACTCCGAGGCCCCATCCGATCCGAAGCTTGCGCGCCTGTTGCCGGACTTCACCAAGCCGGGTGAGGAGAGCGTGGAGGGGGAAAACGCCCTCATGCGCCAGCTGCATGAATCGGAGATTGTAGAGAGCAAGCTCCATTCCCTGCGTGCGATTATCGACGCCCTGGAGCCCGCCGAGTCGGGGCAGGTATCCATTTCCGAAAGTGATGCCCATGCCTGGGTGGCGGGTATCAATGACCTACGTATTTACCTGCATGTTTCCATGGAGAACCTCAATGGCTCCATCGAACAGATTGAGCAGACCGACGCGATGTACCAGTGGCTGTCCTACAACCAAGAGTCACTGTTGGACCAGCTCATGGGTGAGTAGCGAATCCGAGCAAAACCCCGAAAAGATGCAGTAATCAACTGAGGTTAGCTGCCATGAACTGTGGTGAAAGGTGCCGTGGTCGACAATGAATTCTGAGATCTTCGCAATCAGCCCCACCGACATTCGACACCAAGCCAGCAGTGCTGCGCTGGGCGCGAGCATCGACATCGGCGCAGGCTGTCTCGACTCCATCGACGGCATCTCTATCGGCCATGCTTCTGAGGGGGATACCGGAGTCACCGTCATCGCCGCTCCAGGCGGTGCTGTCGGCGCTGTCGATGTCCGCGGCGGCGGTCCGGGCACCCGCGAGACCGACCTGCTCGCACCGGAGAATACCGTCGAACGCGCCCACGCTGTCGTTTTGGCTGGCGGCTCCGCGTACGGCCTCGCAGCTGCCGACGGAGTTATGCGCGAACTGCGCGACCGCGGCATTGGCTTTGAGGTCACCCCAACTCGTCCGGATATCCTCGTGCCCATCGTTCCCGGTGCTGTCATCTTCGACTTGCTGTTGGGGGAGCCGACGCTGCCCACCGCTGAACTAGGGCGCGAGGCGTTGTCGCACGCGCTTGACGACGTCCCGGAGGACACTCCCTCCGGGACAGTAGGTGCCGGTGTCGGTGCTATGGCCGGGGCAATCAAGGGTGGTTTTGGACAAGCCCGTGTGACCTCCGCCGATGGTAAGTACTTTGTGGCTGCCGCAATGGTGGTGAACTCCTTTGGTGCGGTCATTGACCCGGAGGGACACCTTTACGGAATGCCCGCGGCTGCCGGTGCCAGCAAGGAGGCATTGGCCCGGCTGGACCAGGTTTTCGTCGGTAGAACCAAAATTCTCGCCGATGCGGCTGGCGACGGGGAGTCGTCGGCAAACACGCGAAACACAACGATTGGCACGTTGATAACCAATGCGCCGGTGACAACTGCGCAGTTGAAGCGGTTGGCGATGTGCGGTCATGACGGGTTGGCGCGAGCGATTCGGCCGGCTCATGCGCCGATGGACGGTGACACGCTGTTTGCCCTCAGCTCGGCCGAGGCGGCGGATAGCGGAAACGCTGAACCCGTGGGCTCGGATGTGGTGGCCCTGTTGGCTGCGATGGCGGCCGATGCGGTGCAGATGGCTATTGTCGATGCCGTGATGAGTGCAACGGGACGCGCGGAAGTAGCCGCGCTGTCAGAGATGCTGGACAAGTAGTGAAGGAAGTTCGCCAATGAATCCGCAATGGAGCTCGGGACAACAGCAGAATTACCAGAACTATGCGCAGTACCCGATGGGCGGTCCCGTGCAGACGCGGCGGAATAATCAGATTGTTCCACAGGATCGCGACGGCGGGCTCGGGGCGGCCATCAGTACGGCTATTGGGTACCTGGCACTTATCTGGACGGTCTTTCTTGTCAACGAATTCATCTTTGGTGGGGCGCTGAACAACTTCGGTGTGCGCCCACGCGAAACCTCGACGCTGTGGGGAATTTTGACCGCACCGCTGCTGCACGCAGATTACGGGCACATTGTGGCGAACTCTCTGCCCGGGGCGTTGTTCGCCGGTTTGATTGCAATGTCGTCGAAGCGGCTATTTTGGCAGGTCACACTCTTGATTACGGTCGTTGGTGGCGGTCTGACCTGGCTGGTCGGCGGTGTAAATACCGTCCACATCGGTGCGTCCGGCCTGATTTACGGCTGGCTGGCGTTTTTGGTCGTACGCGGTTTCGTGAATCGTCGGGTGATGCAGATTATTTTGGGCGTGATTCTGGCATCGATGTATTCGGGTCTTATCTGGGGAGTGCTGCCAACACAGATGGCTGTTAGTTGGCAGATGCACCTCTTCGGTGGGCTTGCGGGCATCTGGGCTGCGGTGATGTTTAAGCGCGGTCGTGCACGTGGCTAAGAGTGCACGTCGCTAAGAGCCCGAGGTACGTGGCATCAGCTCCTGACGAAATCGGCCTAGAATAGGAGCTTCGGTGTTTGACCAACGATATGAGGAGTCCAGATAGCGGTGGGAGCAGGAGCAGAAACTCAGGCAGTCAATCAGCTGAGAGCGCAGGATAGCGGCTTCCCCGACCGAACAGCGCCGATTGGCATCTTTGACTCCGGCGTCGGTGGGCTGACAGTGGCACGTGCCATCATGGATCAGCTGCCGCACGAGTCGATTATGTACATCGGCGATACTGCCAACGGCCCTTACGGCCCGTTGCGCATCGCCGAGGTTCGTCAGCACGCGGAAGCGATTGCCGATGAACTGGTTGCACGCGGCTGCAAGATGATTGTCATTGCCTGCAACACGGCTTCGGCCGCATTTTTGCGTGATGCCCGCGAGCGCTACCCAGTCCCAGTAGTCGAGGTCATTCTGCCCGCTGTGCGCCGTGCGGTCTCGACTACCAGGAATGGAAAAGTCGGCGTAATCGGTACCGCCGCCACGATTCGCTCCCGTGCCTACCAAGATCTCTTTGATGCAGTGCCTGGCGTGGATGTCTCTGCGGTCGACTGCCCGCGATTCGTGGACTTTGTCGAGCGAGGAATCACCTCTGGTCGCCAGATTCTGGGACTTGCGGAGGGCTACCTCGCGCCATTGCAGGCCGATGGTGTAGACACCCTCGTTCTGGGCTGCACCCATTATCCGCTGCTGTCTGGTGTGATTCAGCTGGCTATGGGGGAGGACGTCGCCCTAGTGTCGTCGGCGGAGGAGACGTCGAAGGATGTTCTGCGCATCCTCACAAAGACCGACATGCTCGCTGACCCGGAGAGTAATCCGAACCCTGTGCGCACATTCGAATCCACTGGAGATCCGCAAGTTTTTGCATCCCTGGCAAAGCGCTTCCTTGGGCCGGGTATTAGCCAGGTCACTATGCATTCCCAAATGTGACCTTTCTTATTAAATCCAGACACTCCATTGGTTTTTTGCTCGTTTTTGATCAATTACATGGCAAGCTTGAAGTATGCGATTGAAGGTTCTGGGATGTACAGGCAGCATGGGTGGCCCATCGGCGCCAGCATCTGGCTACCTCATTGAGCTGGATAACGGTCGAACCTTTGTCATTGATTTGGGTCCCGGTGTCCTCGCCGAATTGCAGAAGATCTCTGATCCTGCAGCTTGTGATTTGTTACTAACTCATGTGCACCCAGACCACACTGCAGACATTCCAGGGCTGCTCGTCTGGCGTCGCTTCCACCCGACAGCCCCGGCGAGTTCCCGGAATCTCCTGGTTGGCCCCGGAGACATTCACGACCGGATAGGCACCATGTGCAAAGCACTGGGAAGTGAAGAAGATGCCAACCTGGAAGACACTTTTGACCAGGTTGTGAGTAACCCAGGTGAGCCACTGTTAGTCGGTGGGGGCGAAGCGGACGGAGGCGCCGTCGTCACGCCGTATAACATGGTCCACCCGGTGCCAGCTGTTGGATATCGCATTGAAGCAGATGGTCTGACCATTGCGTACACCGGAGATACTGCGTGGACCGATGAACTGGTGGAGCTGGCGCGGGATGCGGATATCTTCATTTGTGAAGCCACATGGTGCAGCAACGAAGAGGGCACCCCACCGGATATGCACCTGACGGGCTACGAGGCCGGAAAGGCAGCGACGCTGGCGGGGGTTAAGAAGTTGGTGCTGACTCACATTCCGCCATACGCCGACGGTGAAGAAGCACTACGTGCTGCGAAGAGTACCTTTGTCGGTGACGTTGAATTGGCCTACCTGGGCATGGAGCTAGGCGGCTAGTCTCAGCGACTATCGGGTTTCCGTACAGCTGTCGCACCGCTTTCGCGCCGGGCGGTAGGGTAGTTGGCATGACTACAGCTAATTCCGATTTTCGCCGTGCCGATGGACGCGCGGTTGATGAAATGCGCAAGGTGACCATCACTCGTGGCTTCACCGACAATCCGGCCGGTTCTGTGCTGGTTACTTTCGGTAATACGCGTGTAATGTGCACCGCTTCCGTCGAACAGTCGGTGCCACGATTCAAGCGTGACTCCGGCGAGGGCTGGTTGACCGCTGAGTACTCCATGCTGCCGGCCTCTACCCACGAGCGCATGCCCCGCGAGTCAATGCGCGGCAAGGTCAAGGGTCGCACTCACGAGATTTCCCGTCTGATCGGTCGCTCCTTGCGAGCTGCTATCGACTTGAAGGAACTCGGTGAGAACACCATCAACATCGACTGTGATGTTCTGCAGGCGGATGGTGGTACTCGAACCGCTTCCATCACCGGTGCGTACGTCGCGCTGGCTGATGCCCTGACCTACCTGCATGCAGTGGGCGCTGTTCCGGGCACCCCGCTGAAGGCACCAGTCGCAGCTGTTTCGGTTGGCATTATTGACGGCCGTGTCTGTCTAGATCTGCCTTACGAGGAGGACTCCCGCGCTGAGGTCGACCTCAACGTGGTGATGACCGCAGAGGGCAAGTTCGTCGAAATCCAGGGCACTGGCGAGGAAGGCACCTTCGACCGCGATCAGCTGAATGACATGCTCGACTCGGCGGAAAAGGGCCTGCGTGAGCTCGTTGCCCTGCAGCAGGAAGTTCTGCGTGCGCCGTACCCGGGTGAGCTGCCGTGAAGCTCCTCGTCGCTACCCGAAATTCTAAAAAACTAGTCGAGCTCGACCGCATCCTGCGTGCGGCGGGTATTGATTCGGTGGAACTTCTTTCGCTTAGCGACGTCCCGGAGTACCCAGAGCGCCCCGAAACCGGTCGCACTTTTGCGGACAACGCCTACATCAAGGCTTTCGATGGTGCGAAACACACCGGCTACGCGTGTTTGGCAGACGATTCGGGGCTCAGCGTCGATGAGCTAAACGGCATGCCGGGTGTGCTCTCGGCGCGCTGGTCGGGCACTCACGGCGACGATGTCGCTAACTACGAGCTGCTGCTCGCCCAGATGGGGGACTGCCCAGATGAGCGTCGTACGGCGTCCTTCCGTACCGCCTGCGCGTTGGTCGTCCCCGGTGCCAAGGAGGTGCCGTCCGCGCTTGCCGACGGCGGTTTCCCAGCGGTCCTCGATGAAGCCGGTAATCTGCTGCTGGTTGTAGAGGGCCGCTGGCCTGGCGCCATTCTGCGCGAGCCTGTTGGGGACAATGGGTTCGGCTACGATCCGGTGTTCGCGCCCGCAGTTGGGGAGGGCAACGAAGCTGAGGGGGCCTTGTCTGCGGCACAAATGAGCGCCGAAGACAAGGACGCTTTTAGCCACAGGGGGCGTGCACTGCGTGCCTTGACTCCGGCGCTGAAAATTCTGGCTGAGGTTGAGGCTAAGGGGTAGCCCTGGGGCGAGCCCTCGGGCTGCCGAGAGCCCGCTACTTCAGCTGGAAAGCGGTCTCGACTTCCTCACGGCGCTTCTTCTCGACAAAGAAGGAGAGGAACGGGACCACGCCACCGAGCGCGGTGATGATCCACTTTGCTGGTTCCCAGCGGGCTTTGGTGCCCAGGTTTACGGTGGCAATGAGGAATGCCATGTAGCCGAAGCCGTGAATCTGGGCGGTGTAGAAGAACCACCGCGGCGCGTCGGCGGAGTTGTCGAGGATGAGGTACTTGTAAATCATCTCGGCACACAGCAAGAGCAGCATCACACCCGTGAAATAGGCGGTGACGGAGAAGTACGTCAGTGCCTTCCTTACGCGCTCTTGACGATCTGGATTGATGTTGGTCACTAAAAGTCCTTTTCTCGAATAAGCAGTTATCGCCTAGGCGTTGGTGCCAGAATCCGTCGATTGTGTCTCATCCACACGCTGCACCTTTCGCGAGCCATCCGGGTTGGTCGGCAGGAATTCGTCTGGAATTTCCGTCATGACATCGTCTTTAGCCTCAAATGCGGCCTCGCTATTGCCGCTCAGGCGTTCGCGTTCGTACTCCATGTACTTGCGGTAGGCCCAAATAAAGAACAGGCCGAAAGCTGGCCACTGCAGTGCGTAGCCCAGGTTTTGGAATGAGCTGGTTGTGTTCCACCTGCTGAGCTGCCAGTAGGCGAGTACAAGAGTGGCGCCGACTGCAAGAGCCAAGAAGATTAGTTGCACCACGCGGGTACGAGTGGGAATCTTCGCTGGCTTGTCAGTGGTATTGGGATGCTGTGAAGTGGACACATAACCACCATAGCTAGTCCGTGACCTGCCAAGCTAGCGCGCTCGCTGGATAAGGCAGGGGATGGGACATTAGGAATTCAGCTAGGACATTAGGAAATCTGCGGCAAACCCGTTAAAGTGTGTACAGTCCAAATGAGCTGTGAAAGTTCGTTGCGCCTGTAGGTGGCTTATCAGTAGTCCATGCTTACGGGGACTGTACGTAACTGTCACGGATTCGCGACGGGCGCCTGTGGCGGAATTGGCAGACGCGCTGGATTTAGGTTCCAGTGCCTTAGGGCGTGGGAGTTCAAGTCTCCCCAGGCGCACACATAAATACCCCGTGACTATGCAGGTCACGGGGTATCTTCGTTCTCCACCCCGTCAGATTTTCCGCCCTCATTAGGCCGCGTGCCCAAAATCTGGCCCATTTCCCGCCCGAAGCTATTCCAAGGTCGCTAATCTCCCGTGCACGGTGTAGAACCATGACTATGAAAATTGTTGTCTGCGTCGTTTATCCCCGCTACCCAGATAACACTGAACCTCTCGGCGGGTTCGTCGAGTCTGAAGAAACCGCCCTCGCGATTGACAACTGGTGGCGCGCACAACCCGGCGACATGATTGGCACCTGGGAAGACTTCGAAGTCGAGGTTGAAAGCCGCGACCAGCTCCTCTACGGAGTGTTTAGTGGTACCCCCACTCTTGAAATCACCGATAGCAATTTCTGGGACCCCATCTGTCACGGGGTGTACACCGACCGCAAGGTGGCTGAACACGCGGCAAAACCCAAGACAATGTGGGAGGCCAACAACTGCCCGCCAAAGTTCGTGCTCCCCTTCCGTCTGGGCTGGAAATTTGACCGGTATTTCCCCGATGGAAAACCCTGGCCGCCAGACCAGTTGTAGACCTGCGACAGTCCTGCCTCTTTTAGCGGGAACGCAAGACGGGGCAGTCGCACAGCGCGCGTGAGTGCCATTCTGGGAAACCTTTGTTCGCTCATTCCACTGCGTAGGGCAATCGAATCTGTCGATACAATGACGCTGATCGAATCGTATCTTGAATCGTAAGGTGGAAGCAGGGAGGCAACATGAGCATCTCGATGCATCTGGATGAGTACATGGCGCGTCGTGGCATAGTTCCCGACGACACTGTGGTCAACGATGATCCCTGCGCAATCTTCGACGGCAAGGTCGAGCGCGATGGTAAGTCGCAGCAGGATCTTGAAGAGTCAGAGCGGCGCTTAGAAGAAGCGGAGTCCACAATTCTGGATATGCTAGGCGATTAATCGAGGAAAGATTGAGCGTTCTCGGCGCCCATTGACACGCATTCCGGGTGTGATGTTCATCACCGATTGGGCATAAATTGGCTCGGTCTTCCGCGTTTTATTTTCCACCGCCGGCGCTGCCAGGGTGGTGAAGCGCAAGCAACTTTTCGACAGGGGAACACTGTTTCCTACCTGCGAAGTTCTTGCGCTTTCGAAGCGTTGTACTCGCTGATTTCGCAGCCGTGTTCAGCCTCTCGTTTTGGGGCTGCAAATTATCTTCGCGTTGATGGCGCCGCGAAACTGCGCGAGAAAAACATGATGGATTCCTCATGATTTATGGCATAGTGTCCTGGCAAGGATTTGGAAACAAAAGATGTTTTCATTTCGTACTCCACAAGACAAGGACCTCAGCCACGTGAAATACGAAAAACTCGCCACTTTGCAGACCAACGTCGTAACTGCTCCAGACCTGGGCACTTTTGCAGTCACTTTCGCCGGTCAATCGCAACCATGGCTGGACACTCTCTCCAGCGTCATGGCCAGTGGCAACTCAAAGAAACTACGGGAAGTTTTCACTCGCGCTGAGGAACTGCTCACACCGCTTGACGACGATCTCATCGGCCAGCTTCCCGCAGGTTTCGACCCCTTTGGCTGGGCAATCTCACTCGTTACAGACGAGCCATTTACCGGAGATACAACCAACCCTGCGGTCAGCGTCCCGGGCATCGTCTTGGCACAGTTGGGCATTGTCGAGTTGCTGGAAAAGCAGGGAATTAATATCACCGAAGCGGTAGCGGTAACCGGTCATTCGCAAGGTGTTCTTGCCGCTGAGATTGTCGCTCGCCCAGAGAAGGCAGCAGAGCTTCTGGCGCTAGCTCGCCTCATCGGTGTGGCGTGTGCGCGCGGAAGCCGAGTAGCCGGATTTGGGCACGCGCCGATGATGAGTATCTCTGGCCTGACGGTCGAGGAGTTGGAGCCTTTCCTCCCCCAGGGCTGTGTCATCGGTCTGAAGAATACGCAGACTACCAGCGTAGTTATCGGCAAGCAGGATGAACTAGACCAGCTGGCAGAGCAGCTCACAACGCAGCAGCCGAAGGGTCGGAAAGTCGAATGTACAGTTCTGCCAGTTAGTGGCGCATTCCATCACCCAGCGCTGGTACCTGCTGTGGCATGGGTAGTGGAGCGAGCTGAGCGCATTGGGCTAGATGCGGAAACGGCGGACCGGCTTGCGCGTGCAATCTTGGTTGACCCCAGTGACTGGAGCGCCGAGGTACGGGGGCTCATCGACCAAGGAGCAACCACCATTTTGGATCTGGGGCCGAACACAGGCGTCGTCAAGCTGACAGAACGCAACGCTGAAGGCTATGGCGTGGCGGTGATTCCTGCGGCGACAGCTGCGGGGAGGGGCGTCCTGTCTGAGAGCGACATTGAGCACCCGACATCGTGGCTGGAGTTTGCGCCGCGTCTGGTCACTGGAGACAAGCCCCGTGTCGAGACGAAGTTCACCAAGTTGACCGGGCGCTCGCCAATTCTGCTCGGCGGTATGACCCCGACAACCGTTGACCCTGAAATTGTGGCGGCTGCTGCGAATGCGGGGTTCTGGGCGGAGCTGGCCGGTGGCGGCCAAGTCACGCCGGAAATCTTCGAGGCTAATGTGGCGCGACTCTCCGATCTGCTCGAGGAGGGCCGCAGTGCACAGTTCAACACCATGTTTTTGGATCCGTACCTGTGGGGTTTGCACATTGGAAGCCGCCGTTTGCTCCCGCGCGCAGTGGCAGCGGGGCGACCGATTGATGGCGTCACCATCTCCGCGGGAATCCCCGAGGTGGACGAGGCAGTTGAGCTAGTAAAGCAGCTGCGTGAGGGCGGGATTCCGCATATCTCCTTCAAACCGGGCACAATCGCTCAAATCGAGTCGGTGCTCGAAATTGCAGACACCTTGGCGCAGCAGGGCACGCCGTATCCAATCATCATGCAGGTTGAAGGTGGGCGTGCCGGTGGCCACCACTCCTGGGAAGATCTCGATGACCTGCTAATTAACACCTACGCAAAGATCCGCAAGCGAGATGTGGTGCTTGCTGTTGGCGGCGGTATCGGCAAGCCAGAGCAGGCCCGTGATTATCTGATGGGCACGTGGTCGACACGGTGCGGATTGGCGCCGATGCCGGTAGATGCTGTCATCATCGGCACAGCTGCGATGGCAGCAAAGGAGTCGACCGCCTCCGAGTCCGTGAAACAAATGTTGGTCGACACCGTCGGCACTGACAACTGGATTCCCGCTGGTAGCGCCATGGATGGCATGGCGTCGGGGCGCAGCCAGTTGGGTGCTGATATCCACGAAATTGATAACGCCGCAGCACGCGCAGGCAGATTGCTTGACGAAGTCGCAGGTGACCTCACTAAGGTGACTGAACGACGCGCAGAGATCATCGAGGCGATTAACGCCACCGCGAAGCCGTACTTCGGAGATGTCAGCACCATGACGTATGCCGAGGTGCTGAACCGCTATCTCGAACTGTGTGCGCCCGAAGGGACGTTCCTCGATCCAACGTGGTCGACGCGCTTCGTCGCACTCGTCGACCGCGTAGAGGCACGACTGAATGCAGTCGACGCGGGCACGTTTGACGCGCTTGCCGACGGCGACAGCTTGCACACCCAGCCGCAGAACGAAATCTCGCGACTGTCCGGCCTGCTGGATCTGGATACCCAGCTCCACCCAGCAGATGTCACCTTCTTTATCTCTGAGCTCTGCCGCACACCTGGCAAACCTGTGCCATTCGTTCCGGTTATCGATGATGAGGTTCGTCGCTGGTGGCGATCGGACTCCCTATGGCAGGCGCATGACTCTCGCTACGATGCGGATCAAGTCTGCATCATCCCAGGGCCGCAGGCTGTTTCGGGCATTACCCGCGCGAATGAGCCAGTAGCGGAAATTCTGGGTCGGTTTGAAAAAGCTACTGCACAGGCATTGACGGATACCGGCTACCTGCCGGAGGCACCTGTTGACGCCCTCAGCCGGATGCTCGCAGCACCTGTGATTTGGTGGGCTGGTCGACAGCAGCCGAATCCGGCGCTGGCACTTGGCGCGGAACATGAGTGGGTATGTGTATCTGACGCAAGTGATGTCTCTCGTTCACAACGCCTGGAGCACCCAGGTACTGGTGCCATTTTGGAGACCATTGGAGCTGATGGCAGCAATGATGAGGGCGGGGAGGAGCTCGTCTGGGCACAGCTGACCGTTCCGCTGCCCGATGCTGCGGGGGAGAATACGCAACTGCGAATTCGCCTGTGCCAGAGTGCAGCGGTGGGCGCAGTGCCCGTCGTCAAGCATGAGGATGCGGCAGCCGCGATGCGGGAGCTGACGCGAATCGCGGCTGGCGGTGAGCTTGCAAACATCGTCGATGGGGTCGCGGAGTGGGAATCCGTGTGGGATCCGATGGCGATGGCTGACTACGATGCGGTCACTATTGCAGCTGCCGGCGATGAGTCACAGGCGACGGTGCCGGACGCGTTGGTCGGGCATGCTTGGCCAGCGATTTTTGCGGCAGTCGCGCAGGCGCGTACTGAGACCGGCATTGATGTTGTTGAGGGCATGCTCGCGCTTGTTCACCTTGAGCATCACATTCGTATGATTGGAGCTCTGCCGCAGGAAACCACAACGTTGCGGATTAGTGCGCGTGTCGACGAGGCCGTTGATACGGACTTAGGGCGACTAGTTGTGGTGCGCGCGGAGGTTCGTGATGGCGATACGCTGCTCGCCACCTTGAGTGAACGCTTTGCCATTCGTGGCCGAAACGGCGGCGAGACAGCGCGGACCAATACTGTGCCATTTCCAACGGTCACGGATACGCCACGGAGTTTCCGCGGTGCCTTGACCGTGGAAGCGCCTAAGGCGATGGAGCCATTTAGCTGTGTCACGGGCGATCGCAATCCTATCCACGTCGATTCCCGGGCAGCAGCGCTAGCTGGTCTACCAGGGGTTATTGTCCATGGAATGTGGCTGTCGGCGATGGCCGAGCATGCGGCTGTTGCCACGTCGGATGCCGGCATTGGCAATCGGGTGATTGAGTTCACTGCGACTATGCTGAGTCCGGTTCTACCTGGTCAGGAAGTGAAATTCTCTGTCGAACGCCGTGGTTTTGATGACCGTCCAGGCGCCGGTGAAGTCCGTGAAGTCACGGCCACAGTAGAGGGCGAGCTGGTACTGACTGCCACTGCTGTAATTGCCGCACCGACGACTGCATATGTCTTCCCTGGCCAGGGGATTCAATCACAGGGGATGGGGCTGTCTGCCCGGACTCGCAGCGTAGCGGCCCGCCGCGTGTGGGACCAGGCGGATGCGATGACCCGAGAGAAGCTTGGCTTTTCCGTACTGGCTATTGTTCGGGACAACCCGGTAGAGGTGGTTGTGGATGGTGTGCGCTATTTCCACCCAGAAGGTGTCCTGAATCTGACTCAGTTCACCCAGGTTGCGATGGCGACGTTGGGGCTGGCGCAGGTTGCGGAGCTCCGTGAAGCAGGGCTGCTGGATGAAACAGCTCACTTTGCGGGACACTCTGTCGGTGAGTACAACGCGCTGGCGGCTTTCGCTGGTGCGCTTGACGCAGATGCCGTGTTGGAGGTTGTCTACCGCCGCGGTTTGACCATGCATGAACTGGTCGAACGTGATGAGCAGGGGAGGTCCAACTATGGTTTGTGCGCCCTGCGTCCGGACAAGATCGGCGTACGCGAGGACGAGGTCACTGAGTTTGTTAATCGGTTGTCGCAGGAAACCGGTGAGTTCCTCGAAGTCGTAAATCTCAACCTGGCAGGCAAGCAGTACGCCGTCGCCGGCACCGTCGCGGGCCTTGCGGCACTGGCTGAACAGTGCGAGCGCCGCAGCTCGGACGGCAAGGGATACGTGCGTATCCCAGGTATTGATGTGCCATTCCACTCCAGTGTCCTACGCGACGGTGTGGATTCCTTCCGTAAACACCTGGAGCGGCTGCTGCCAGCGGAAATCGCTCCAGAACGCCTGGTGGGACGCTATATCCCGAATCTCACCGCGACCTCTTTTGAGCTGACCGAGAAGTTCGTCCGCCAGATGGCTGCAGTCGTCGACTCAGACATTCTGGAAAACATCCTTGCCGACTTTGATACTGCTGCTGAAAACCCGGCGCGCCTGGCCCGCATGTTGCTGGTCGAGTTGCTGGCCTGGCAATTCTGCTCACCGGTGAGGTGGGTCGAAACTCAGGATCTGTTGCTTGAGGATCTCGGTGTCAGCCGCATTATTGAAGTCGGTGTAGGTACAGCGCCCACACTGGCAAACCTGGCTGCCCGTACCTGCCAGTTGCCCCGCCACCGAAGCCGTGACATTCGAGTGCTCAATCTCGAGCGTGATGCTGATGCAGCGTTTATGCGCGACCAAATTCAGCCGGAAAAGACTGAGCCCGAGTCGGAGGTGACACCAGAGCAGGACGCGGCGCAGACCCTATCTGGAGCAGCAGGAGCATCGGGAGAAGCAGGATCAGCGGCGCCGGCGGTATCCGCAGACCAATCCGCGGCGACCGAACAGGCAACCACGATCACGAGTGCTGCCACTCCGGCTGCCGAAGTTGCTGATATCGCAGTCAGCCCGGCAGAAGCGCTGGAAGTTCTTATTTGCCAATGGACGAAGGTGCGCCCCGACCAGCTCGGCGCCGCCGACTCCATTGAGACTCTGGTCGATGGAGTCTCATCTCGACGCAATCAACTGCTGCTCGATCTCGGAGTGGAATTCGACCTCGGTTCAATCGAAGGGGCCGCAGATGCGGAACTGGCTGATCTAAAGGACAAGATTGATAGCTTGGCCAGTGGGTATTCGGCATTCGGTCCGATTCTCTCCGAAGCCATTGCCGACGGTATTCGCCGGATTACCGGTCCTGCCGGTGCAGGCGCGAATTACATCGATGACTATGTGGTCGATGAATGGCAGCTCGGCAAGGGGTGGGCAACCGCAGTTAGCGCCGAGATGATGCTCGGTACTCGCGAGGGCGCATCCCTGCGCGGCGGTGATCTTGCGCATCTGGCACCGGCCGCCCCAACCAGTACTGCTGAACTCAACCAGCTGATCGATGAAGCAATCCTCGCGGTCGCCTCGCAGCGAGGTGTATCTGTCGCTAAGCCGTCGGCAAGCGACAGTAGTGCTGGGATGGTCGACTCGGCTGCACTCACTGAGTTTGCAGATAAACTGACTGGTCAACGAGGAATTCTTGCCACCGCTGCACGCACGATTCTGGAGCAACTCGGCCACGAGATTACCGGTGCCATTGACTTCGATGCCGAAGACGCCGACAGCAACCTGGTAAATCTCGTCACTGCTGAACTCGGTGCGGACTGGCCGAAGCTGGTCACCCCGACGTTTACGCCCACCAAGGCAGTGCTGCTCGACGACCGCTGGGCCACCTCCCGCGATGACCTAGCACGCCTCTGGGCAGCCGCTGATGAAGACGTGGCTGACACCGCGCCGGGCAGTATCCACGAAACCGCAGTCGAGCAGGCACAGTGGTGGGCTGCCAAGGCAGACGCGGCAGGGCGAACACAGTTGGCGAGTATCTACCGACAGCTGGCGGATGAGTCCATCACGAATGTGGACGAACTATCGATGAATGCCGACATCGCAGTTGTTACCGGTGCATCGCCAAATTCGATTGGCTCCGCTGTGACTGCACAGTTGCTGTCTCAGGGAGCAACCGTTGTTGTCACTACCTCACGCCTGGGACATGAGCGCCTGAGCTTCTACAAGCAGCTCTACCGCATGCATGCGCAGGGCGAGGCGAAGCTGTGGGTGGTACCGGCGAACCTGTCCAGCTTCCAGGACCTGGATTCCCTTATCGACTGGATCGGAACCGAGCAGACTACGACGATTGGTGCGGAAGTGGTTGTGACCAAGCCTGCACTGTCACCGACGTTGCTATTCCCGTTCGCGGCGCCTACGGTTTCGGGTTCGCTTGCCGACGCCGGTCCTGCGTCCGAGACCCAAATGCGTCTGCTTCTGTGGTCGGTGGAACGACTCATCGCAGGGATGTCAGCACTTGGCGGGGACAATAATCTGGACCATCGTTTGCATGTGGTGCTGCCGGGTTCACCGAACCGTGGTCGCTTCGGCGGTGATGGTGCCTATGGTGAAGCCAAGGCCGCACTCGATGCAGTGGTGGCGCGCTGGAATGTGGAGGACGCTTGGCGCACCCGCACCACTCTGGCTCATGCACAGATTGGTTGGGTTCGAGGCACCAACCTGATGGGTGGAAACGACCCATTGGTTGCTGCAGTGGAAGCAAAGGGAGTACGCACCTTCTCCACCGAAGAAATGGCAGCTGAACTCATTGAGCTCGCGAGCTCGGAGGCTCGGAAGAAGGCACAAACCCGCCCGATTCAGGCCGATCTCACCGGCGGATTGGGTGACGTCGACCTCAACATTGCGCAAATGGCGCAGGAGGCTGCACAGGCGGCTGCCCCAGCAGCTCAAAACTCTGAGATCTCTAGCGGGGCGAGCTCGCAGGAGCCGTCGTCAAGCCGTGTTTTGAGCGGCCTGCCAAGCCCTCGCCGACCAATTGCGCAGACAACACCGACCTTTGGTGACATCGCAGCGGCTCTGGAGGACATGGTGGTCATCGTGGGCGCCGGTGAGCTTGGGCCGTACGGTTCTTCCCGGACGCGCTTTGAGGCTGAAGTCGATGATATTTCTGCAGCAGGAATTGTGGAATTAGCCTGGTCAATGGGGTTGATTTCCTATGAGGGTGGCTGGCGCGACGCCGACGGGCAACCGTTGGCAGAAAGCGACATTGCTTCGCGTTACCGCGATGAAGTGCTGGCGCGAGTTGGTGTGCGTCGTTACGCCGATGATGGCGATTTGGTTGATAATACGATGACTGAGCTGACCACGGTCTACCTGGATCGTGCGTTGAGCTTTGCTGTGCGTGACCGCGCGGCAGCGGAGACTTTTGTCAGTTCCAACCCGGACAACACCACTGCGAGCTTCGATGCCGAGACAGGGCAGTGGCTTGTGACACGAGCCGCTGGCACACCAGTGCAGGTTCCGCGCCGAATGGCGATGAGCCGCTATGTTGGCGGTCAAATTCCGCAGGGCTTTGACCCGGCACGATACGGTATTCCGGCAGACATGATGGACAATCTGGACCGCGTGAGCTTGTGGAACATTGTCTGTACTGTCGATGCCTTCTTGTCATCGGGCTTCAGCCCAGCGCAACTGCTGGAAGCGGTCAACCCGGCGCGAGTGTCGTCGACCCAGGGCACAGGTATTGGTGCGATGGAGTCGCTGCGCAGTCTCTACATCGACGGCCTGCTGGGGCAACCGCGAGCCAATGACGTCCTGCAGGAGGCATTGCCAAATGTTATTGCCGCCCACGTTATGCAGTCTTATGTCGGTGGCTACGGGCAGATGATTCACCCTGTCGCAGCCTGTGCGACGGCAGCGGTGTCGGTGGAGGAGGGCGTCGACAAGATTGCCCTGGGTAAGGCAGATTTCGTTGTCGCAGGTGGCTTCGATGACCTATCCACAGAGGGAATTACAGGTTTCGGCGACATGGCCGCCACAGCTGACTCCGCCACCATGGAAGACAAAGGCATCGACCATGAGTACTTCTCCAGGCCGAACGATCGTCGACGCGGAGGCTTTGTGGAATCGCAAGGCGGTGGCACGGTGCTGTTGGCTCGCGGAGACATCGCTCGTGACATGGGGCTCCCCGTGCTCGGTGTCGTCGCATACGCCCAGTCCTTCGCCGACGGCGCGCACACGTCCATTCCGGCGCCGGGTTTGGGTGCGCTAGCGGCCGCTCAGGGCGGCGAGAAGTCTCGATTGGCTCGCGCACTTGCAGTACTCGATGTCACTGCGGATCAGGTCGCGGTGTTGTCCAAGCACGACACCTCGACCAATGCCAACGACCCAAATGAGTCCGAACTGCATGAACGCATTGCAGATGAACTCGGTCGCGAGCGCTCTAACCCGCTGTTGGTGGTCTCTCAGAAATCGCTGACGGGACACGCTAAGGGTGGTGCTGCAGCGTTCCAGATCATTGGTCTGACCCAGGTATTGCGCAGCGGCATTGTGCCAGGTAATCGATCGCTGGACTGCGTCGATCCCGCATTGGCTGCGCATTCGCGTCTGGTATGGCCAACGAAGGCAGTCAATTTCGGCAATACGTTGCCGCTGAAGGCTGGCTTTGTTACCTCGCTCGGGTTCGGACATGTCTCGGCACTGGTGGCAGTCGTCCATCCGGAAGCTTTCTACCAAGCGATAGTGCAGCACGATGGCGCTGAGGCTGCGGAGCGTTGGCGGTCCGCGGCGCACAACCGCGAAGCGGCTGGTCTGCGTCGCATTGATGAGGCTATTTACGGTGGGGAAGCTCTCTACGAGCGTCCACGCGAGCGAAACCTGGCGGACGGTGGTCGGTTCGGTTCACCCGCTGCATTGGAAAAGGCAGTTCTGCTTTCCGACGGCGCCCGTCTGATCGATGGTGTCCTCCAGCCATGATTGGCGTAGACCTCGTCTATATTCCGGGCTTCGAAGAGCAGCTGAATATGCCAGGAAGTCAGTTCGCGCAGGCTGTTTTCACACCTGCGGAGCTACTGGTAGCTAGGCGCCGCGGAGCAGTCGGCGGCGCTCTGGCGCGTCACTTAGCGGGCCGCTGGGCTGCGAAGGAAGCCTTCATCAAGGCCTGGTCGCAGACTCTCTTCGGCAGCCAACCGCCGATTGCGCGCGATCAGCTGGACTGGCGGGAAATAGAGGTGCAGCCGGATGCCTACGGTCGCGTGAGCATCAGTCTCCACGGGGCTGTGAGCCGCCATTTCCACGATCAGGAGTGGCAGCTGGGGCCGTCGTTAAGCATCTCGCACGACGGCGACTACGCAATCGCCGTCGTACGCTTGGACTAGCCCGGCGCCGTGCTAATCGACGGACTTCTGACGGCGACCGACCAAGATGCCGGCACCGAAGATTAGCGCGCCCAGGATTGCGCCGGTTCCGGCGACTGCGGCGGTTTGGAGCGGGGAGTTGGTCGCGGCCTGCTGAGTCTGCACATCAACTTCGTCGAGGCCATTGCCGGAAGCGTTGGACTTTGCGGAAGCCTTGCCAGATGCCTTGGATGAGCCGCTGGCCTTGGACTCTCCGGTCTTGGAGGCACCGGTCTTCACAGCTTCTTCGCGTTCCTTGGCGGAGCCGCCGACGCTGAGGTCCGTGGCCGTGTCCTGGCTGCGGTCGGAGGAACCGTGAGCAGCAAAGGTGTAGAGTGCGCAGTCATTTTCGACGCAGTTGGCGGCCGATGTGACGGCCTCGACATTGAGCGTTGTGGAGAAGCTGCCGTCGGAGGACATCTGGGAGGTGCGGACAAACTCAGCGGCGGAGAAAGCATCAGCGTTGGTGGTGGAGAACTTGTTCTTCTCAGCCACTGCGACGTAGATGCCGTTGCCACTGGTCTTGAATCCGGTGCCGGAGACGGTAATTGGGGTGCTGCCCGATGGATTCAGTTCCGTGGTGGACAGGCTTACCGACGGGGTGCCGGTCGAGGAGCTGCTGCCGTTGGAGCTGCTGGAGCCGCTGGAGGCGCTGGTGCTACTCGTTCCACTAGACCCTGTGCTGCCACTGGTGCCGGAGCTTGCGCTGCCTGCGGACTGTGAGGAGCCACCGCCGGAGGGCAGGGTAGCGTCCTGCTTGGCAGCTCCGCCGGCAAACGATACCGCGGTCGCCGTGTCCTGGCTGCGGTCAGAAGAACCGTGAGCAGCAATGGTGTAGACCGAGCAAGCGTTCTGCATGCAGTCTGCCGTGCCGAACTTCGCGCTGACCGGAAGATCCACGCTGAAGCTGCCGTCGGACTTCAGGTTGCCGCGAGAGGTAGACACAAACTTGGTATCCGGGCCGAAGGAATCGGCGTTGGTCACATCCATCTGGTCATTTTGCGCGATACCGACGTAGATGCCCGGTCCAGAGGTCTTGAAACCCTTGCCTTCGACTCGAATGGTGTCGCCGCTCGGGTTCAAGTCTGAGGTCTTGGACAGGCTCACCGATGCGTTACCCCGTGACTGCGACGGTGACTGCGAGCCCGACTGTGACTGGGAGCCCGAACCAGCGCTCTGGCCACCGCTCGGCGCCGCGCCGGTGGAACCCTGCGATTGAGCAGCCTGGGAAGTAGCACCCGCCTTGAAGGTGATGGGGACCCACTGGTCATTGCTGCGGTCAGAAAGATTAGGGAACGCAGTAAAGGAGGCTACGTAGCACTGGGTAGAGGTGCAGTCGACATCGCCAAAGCTGGTCGCGACCTTCATCTCCTGCGTAAAACTTCCGTCCGCGCCAACCGTGACCTTGGCCGCTTCGCCGTAGGTCGAAGGGTAGCCCGACTTTGGCTTCTCGATTGTCTGGGCCAGGTAAATATTTGCGTTAGCGGGGTAGCCGACTCCCTTGATGGTCACGGTGGCGCCGTCGGACAGATCGGTGGCAGGGGTCACGGAGAGCTGGCGCTCAGACTGATCGGTGCTGCCGCCGAGAAGGTCGCCGATGCCGGGGAGCGAACCGCCGAGCTGTCCAATCGATGGCAGTGACTGTGCCGATGCGGGGACTGCGGGTAAAAATCCCGTACTCACTACGATTGCCGAAGCTAAAACAATAGAGCGGGGAAGCAGGCTCCGTCGGAAAGCGCCCTGCGTCGTGGACATGTGAACCTCTGATTCTGTTTGGGAGTTCCGGCGCAGGCGCGGCGAAAAACAGGGAACCCCACCGCGCTGACCAGAGTAAAGCGTAAACTAAGGCAAGCCTACCCTCCGCGTATTGATAAGGGCAATAAATGCCCCTGCCGAGGTGGGCGAGGGGTGCTCTCTAGTCTGCGGCCTCCGCGACGCTCATGAGATAAGAGATTGTCATGCGTTTGATTTCCTGCACCGTCAGCTCGTAATGAGCTTCCCGCTCAGCATCGCTTCCCGGATGGTCCACCGCATAATTCAGCAGGGCGTACGTGGCGTTAATCATGAGGTCGGAGATGAAGTTCAGTTCCGCATCGCTTGACGACGGCACCAGCGGGCGCAGCACCTTTGAAATCTCGGTGACCAGGCGTGACTTCGTATCTTCTGCGGTTGCGCGTGTGGCGGGCGTTGATTGAACAGCCAGCCATACGGCTCTTCTGGAAACGTCCTCGCGCCAGAGTTTTGCCAGGTGATCGATGAACTCCGAGAGAAACTCCGGCCATTTCAAGGTGGGGACTGTTTCGCCGAAGCGTGAGACTTCCTCGATGACGGCCTCGGTGTCCTGACGGTCGAGCTCGCAGATCATCACATACTTGTTTGCGAAGAATTGGTAGAGCGTGCCAATGGGGATATCTGCGATGCGAGCGACTTCGTCGAAAGTGAAAGACTCAAACCCGTGCTCGATGAGCACTGTGCGTGCCGAGCTGAGCATGCGTGCGTACCGCTCTCGGCTGCGTTGCTGAGCCGGAGTGCGACGGGGACGAAGAATATTCGGTGCGTCCTGGGATTGAGTCACTACTACGAAACCGTCTAATCGGGATGATGTGGGAGGAGAGTTTGGGGCCAGGGTCAAAGTAGGCCTTGCGGCTAGTTAGCTTTCGGAAGCCTGTGATTCCACGCCCAAGTCACGCAGTACGCGCTGGACGTGCCCCTTGGCGCGAACGTTGTACCAGGCCTTTTCAATTTCTCCTTCGGCATTAACCAGGAAAGTCGAGCGGATGACGCCCTGGACAATCTTGCCGTAGTTCTTCTTCTCGCCGAAAGCGCCGAATGCGGTCATGGTTTCCTTGTCCGGATCGGACAGAAGGGTGAAGTTTAAGCCGTGGTCCTCGCGGAACTTTGCGAGTTTCGCCGGCTTGTCCGGAGAAATACCTACGACAGGAATGCCGGCATCGTTCAGGGCAGCGGATTCATCGCGGAAGTCGCATGCCTCAGTGGTGCAACCTGGGGTGTTGGCCCGCGGGTAGAAGTAAATCAGCACGGGCTTGCCCGCGTAGTCCGACAGAGAAACCTGCTCTTCGGCGTCGTTGAGAAGAGTAAACGCTGGGGCAGGGTCGCCAGCTTCCAGACGGATGTTGTTCTGGCCGTATTCTTTGTCGCTGGAGGAAGAAGTAGTCATGGCTTCATCGTATCGACTCTGGAGCGGTGCGTGTCGACTCTGAAGCAATGCGTTGAGTTTTTCCCCGTGCTCGCCCACGTTGCTGTAGTGGAAGTGTTAGTCTTTTAGGCGAACAATCACTTTAGATATTCAACTTTTTAGGGAGTTTACGTGGCTCGCAGCATTGAAGATATCCAGCGCGATATTGAGCGTAACCGTAACCAGCTCGCCCGTACTCTGGATGAGCTAACCGTGCGAACGAATCCGAAGAACGTTGCGGATGACGCAAAGACCCGTGTTTTCGATGCTCTGAATGAGCCGAAGGTGCAGGCAGCACTGGGCGTCGTTGCCGCACTTGTTGTTGGTGGCATCGCAATGGGCATTCGTCGCAACCGCAATCGCAGCAAGGAAATTGACCGCATTCGCGAGATGATTGAGACTGCTGCTAAATAGTTTTTCGGTAATTAGCGCACGCGCTTCGGGTGGTTGCCTGGGGTCGTGCGCTTTTGCGTATCTAACCCTTGTTTGAGTCAGGCGTGGGGTGCGAGCGAGGGTTGCAAGTTGGCGCCTACGCTTGTTATGCAACAAAAAGACCGGGAGGGTATTTCTACCTTCCCGGTCTGTATTGTGCGCCATCAGGGACTCGAACCCCGAACCCGCTGACATTAAGCCATTGTGACAGTCAGACGATTTCCCCGCATGTGGTGGAAACTACTACAGCCACGTTCACTATCTTTCAGTTTCAGTGTCATGGTGTGACATGGCAAAAAGGGAACAAAAAGGGAACGTGTTAAAGAGTCAACGCCGCCGACTCACGGGAGGGGAGAGGGCTAACGCACTCGCTAGCGCTCGTTTGTTCTGCCGCGCAAAAGCTAACGCTTTTGCTTGCCTAACATTCTCACCTTTGGTTAAAGATGAGTTTTAAAGATAAGCCTCTGACCTGTGAAGATACAGAAGAAGTTGAAGATGAGGGTATATAGAGACAGTCCGCATCTTCGCAGGTCACGGGGACGCGCCGAACAGGGCGCGGGGTTTAGCTTTTCGGGCGATAATCACCGAGCGCGCCGGAAACATCGGGCGCTACCGCCGCCCGCTGGACGTAGTGCGATTCAGTGATAGCCGTCGTGGTGTGCCCGGCGACGTCACGGGCTGCAACCATGCCGTAAACGTCCGCAACCGCCGTGAGAGCGGTCGAACGGAGCAAGTAAGGGTGAAAGGCAATCCCCGTGTGCTTCAAGGCGTCTCGCAGCGACCGGCGGACGTTGGCTAGATCCATCAGGCCGCCGCGACTGCTCGGAAAGACTAGACCGGGTGGCGTCGTAAGTTTCCCGCTGTCTTCGCCCCACGGGCTTAGCCGTTGGAGCTCGAGCGCTGTCATTGACCAATCCGGCAGGGTGACCGCGCGGAAACCCCGCGCCGTCTTTGTCGCTTCCTGTAAAAACAGGTGACTTTTTCCATCTTCGCCGCTATGTCGCGTCACTGTTGACCGGAGCGTAATTTGCCGCGTCGGAATATCGACGTCTTCCCAGCGGAGCCCCAAAATCTCATTGGGGCGCGCACCGGAGCCAATGAGCACATCGAGAAAGTGCAGCAGGTACGGAGCGCGGCCACCGGCCACGGGGGTGGCACTCTGCCAAGCGCGGATAGCCGCGCGCACGGTTTCCATATCCGCCGGGGTGATGGCCGCCGCTGTCGGACGTGGCCGGGGGACGGGTGTTGTTCCCTCAACGGGGTTGGACGTCACAATTCCGATGCGCAGGCCGTGCGTATACGCGCCACGCAGCAGGACGCGCGCCGCGCGCCGCCTAGAGGGTTGCTTAATGGCCTGTAGGTGGTGCTCGAAAATTGGGGTCGTTCCCTCACGCGCCAAGAGCGACCCCATAGCCGGGTACACGTCTTTTTCCGCGTGATAGTCGTATATGTCGGCTGTTTGTGGCCGCCACTTATGGGCGCGTCCCCACTCAAGATAAGTCTCTACGAGTTCTTTCACCGTGCAATTGGATTGGGAGCCGACGCCAACGCGGGCAACCTGTTCGACGGCTCGCAAGGCGTCACGTTTCGCCGCTGTCTTCGTCGTGGCCACGCGCTGCACGCGCTTAGTCTCGCCGCTGGCCGCGCGATAGAGCACGCGGGCGCGCCAACGGCCATTAGGTATTTGGTGAAGCTGTACGCCGCCCCATTCACCGGGAGCTAATCTAATCCGCGCCATTATCACGCCTAAATTCATCGGGAAGATGTTCAACCAATGGCGATTGTGAGACATCTAAGCCAATTGGAATACCTAAGAGTGCCGCCACGCGCAGAACCTCGCCCCCCGTGACCTGGAGGGACTTAAGCGAGTCCTTGTAAAGCAGTGCGCCAACCTCAGCGCCGTATTTTTCTTTCAATGTTTCCAGTGGCTGACTGCCCCTAGCTTCAGTGAGATAGGAAATTAGCGCGTTGTAAACGTTTCTGTATCTGTCGTCTGAGGTGTAGCCCTCCACCATTCCAACGAACCGTAGTGCTCCATATCCAGAAGCGTCGTGCTCGCCTGGCAAGTAAGTGACTGTCTCACCAGCGGGGTTAGGGAAAAGCAGATACAGGGGTGGCATGTCTAACGCGCGGGCTAAGACCAGGAGATCAGCGACCGATACGCGCGGGCGTCGATTCTCGTTTGAATAATCGGCAATTGCTGACCGGGAAATTTTGTGACCGAGCTCAGCAGTCTTATCGCTCAATGCTTGCGCGCTTAGTCCTAGTTCTTGACGCCGCGCATCGACCGCCCGGCCAATTTGCACCGTTAGTTCACGTTCCCAGTCCATAGGGGTAAGCATACAGGCGATAAATCTAGCGTAACTGAACGCAATCCACGCAGTTATTGCGTTGCTGTTCAAATTAGACTACTGTCGTTCATGTACGCAGAGAAAGTGTGAACTTGCGTACAGCAACCGAATAGGAGTCTTTTATGTCGAAGTCGGAGCCCCCAGCCGCGACGCTCACGGTTCCCCAAGCGGCTGCCGCGCTCGGAATCAGCACCCGAACCGCCTACTACCTCATAGCCGAAGACAAGTTTCCCGTCCCTGTCATTCGTCTAGGGCGCTCTATCCGCGTTCCCCGCGCCGCTCTGAACAACCTCGCAGAGACCGGAACCGCAACAAATGAGGGCGAACTATGAGCCGGCCGGCAATGACCGCGCGGCTCGCCGGCGGCATACAGATTGAAGTCGACGCCGACGGAACGACACGGCTCAACGGCCACCGCGTCAACACCAAGGATCCCGAGACAGTGATAAATCTGCTTGCCCTCGTAGCGCGCCTAATGGCCGTAGCCAACGACTGAAAAACAAACCCCCAGAAACAGCGAAACCCGCCGCCCCTTTAACTGCTAATGCCTTTGGACTGGAAACCAGCAGAGAAAAAGGGGCGAACGGGAGCCGTCTACGCAATCCACGAAAAGAGGAACTGCAATGAACACCATACCAGCACCCCGCATTCATCGGTCTACCTGCGGATACGTCCCCACCGCTAAGGCACACGAGGAACTGGAACAGCTCGAACTATTCGCCGTCGACCTGTTGGACAACCTCGACACCGCCGCTTTGATTGGAAAGGAAACCCAGGCATGAACTTCACTGAATACGACTTCGCCGACAAGCTGAAAATCCGCGACGAACTAGCCCGTGACCTAGCCGACATCATTTGCGTTGCCGCCGCCGCTGATAGTGCTGTGTTCACCCGCCCAATCCCGGCGGTTATTGCCTACCGGATTGACGCCTACCAGCGCGCCGACGCTCACATCAAGGCATGGCAGGCAGAAGTAAACGCCGTAACACCCGAAACCGTAGAGCAGGTAACCCGTGACGCTAAGTAACCGTGATTACAGCCCATTGATTGAGTCCCTTAGTGTCGCGCTTGTCGAAGCCCGCGAAACGGCTGATTTGCTGGCCGCTGAACTGTCCGACGCCGCCGAAAACCGCGATACACAGAACATCGTTGAAATCGCTGCGGAGTGGCTACAAATCACCGAGATAGCCGCCGATATGGCAACCAACCGCGCAGCCCTAGCCGAAAGCGAAAGGTGAAACCATGTCCCGATTAATTGACCACCGCGTTAGTCGCACAGCGCTGCTAGAAATGCAGGGCTTCGCTCTGAATGTTATTTGCCCCGATATTCCTATCCTCGAAGAAGTCGAAAAGGGCGAATGCATAACGATGGAACACGTATCGATGATGACCCAAGCGCTCAAAGACATCACTGGTAAAGATTTACGCCTGGACGTTTCCACGTTGCTAGAGGTGATTTTCTTTCCGCTAAGGGACGAAAAACGCCAATGACCGAGCCGACACCTACAAACGTGTACCAAGCCGTGTACGACGGACTAGCCCAAGTCGCATTTCTGCACTGCTTCCCATCGATGCCGCTTCCCGCGCCGGACGTGATTGCAGACCTGACCGTCCACGATATTCACCGCGCGTGCCATGAATTCGCCGCCAAAACAGGAGGGCAAACCGCCGATGTTCTCCAAGCTGTCTTACGCGCCGCGCTCGTGGCCACCGAAACGCAACCAATGTTTACCGTCCTTGACGGCCACAGCGTCCCCGATATTGTCTAGAAAGGCCAACCCATGACCACACCACACCGGCCAACCGCCACCGCCCTCTATGACGGGCTTACGAACGAAACTGCCGCCTACGCGCGCGGAATCGCCGCCGGGCTGATCCTCGCATCGTCCACGCCGAACACTGAAAACTACTTTGTGGCGCTGGTGACGAACTTCGAAAACGTCGCTATCGGTGCGTACCTCACCGACACCACTAAAGCGGTCGACGCCGCCGCCCCGAACCTCGCCACGATGCCCGCCGGGAAAAAGATTGTCATTGGTTCCACGACACGGCACGCCATGATTTCCGCGTGGGCAGAGCTCAACGCCGCGAATCAATGGAGCCCCCGCGATTTCCTGATAGGCACCGACGTCACCAACGACACAGGTCTTGTAATCAGCATCTGCCATGAATCGGAATACACCCCAGCGTCTAGAGGTGAGTTCATTTCGGGAATGTACGAAGCCCTACGCCTTGTAGCAGCAAAGTCACAGTGACGAAAAAGAGCCGGGCGCTCGCACAGAAACGCCCGGCTCATTCCCACCCGAAAAGGCAAATCATGGAAACTCCGCCCCCACAGAATAGCAGCACCCGCGAACTCACACCCCGACGAGCAAGCGACGTTAAACCCGCGCGCCTGTCCTGGCTTATCCCGTCATGGCTACCCGCCAACGCGCTAACCCTCATCGCAGGCCGTGAGGGCATCGGAAAAAGCACTATCGCCGCCGACTTCGCCGCCCAAGCGACCAAAGGCCAACTAGGAGCACCCACCCGCGTGCTCTACGTCGCTATCGAAGATTCCCGCGCACTGGTCACCGTCCCCCGGCTCATTGCCGCCGGAGCAGACCTCAACCGCGTTGACTTCCTCGACGTCACCAGCCACGGCCAACCCGGCGCGCTCGACCTACCCCGCGATATGCAGCGCCTAGCCGCACTAGTCGAAGCCGGAGACTACGGCATGATCGTCATCGACCCGATTACCGCCGTTTTGTCGCCGCGTCTTAACCCCAATCACGCCGGAGACGTCCGCCAACTACTCGACCCGCTGGCAGCGCTAGCCGAACGCCACCGGCTGGCAATCCTGGCCGTGACTCATTTCGGAAAGACCGCTACCGCCGACACTGGCCGCGCCGTCCTCGGTTCCGCCGCATGGTCACAAGTACCCCGCAGCGTCCTAGCGGTCGCCGCCGACGAAACCAACGGCGACATTCTTGTGACCAACACGAAAACCAACCTTGCCGCCCGCACAATCACCCGCCCGGCGCGGATTGTGGACACTCTGGTGCCTATCCCCGGCGCGGCTGCTACCCGTGTGGGTGCTGTGTCGTGGGGTGAGGTTACCGATCGGGACGCGCGTGACGTTCTCGAAGCTGACCAGAACGGAGACACCCGCGCCACGCGCCGGGGTGTCGATACGTGGCTAAGGGAGTACTTGGCTGACGGGGCGCGCTGGTCGACGGACATTAAGGCCGACGCTTCCGGCGCGGGGTGGAGTATGCCCCAAGTTCGGGACGCTAAAACCCGCCTTGGAGTCCAAGCCCGTAAACAGGGCTCAGGTGGGTGGGCATGGCACCTACCGGGCACAGACCCCACGCCGCCGACCACAAACGCCGCAGCTAAGCCAACGGGCATGATAACTAGCGCATAAATGCCCGTGGCCACGCTTGCGCATAATCCATCAACCAGCACAAACAACAAATTTAATGTTGTTTAGAAAGGCAAAAAGTAGTGACATGGAAGAGCAGCCAGAACCAATTAACGCAATGCTGTTAACAGACCCGTGGGCATGATAACTAGCGCATAGACCGGATAAGGAGAATAGCCGCCGTGACACACAAACGCCGACGCCGCGCCGAGATAGAGATCAGCACCGCGCTAGCCAAGCACGCCGCCGAACTGGCCTCCTGGTCAACACACCACATGCCCGGCGCCGCGTGTCGCGGCAGCGGCTGGCTATTCGACCTTTCCCACCACAAAGAACGCGAACACAAACAAACGATTCGCCACCGCGCCGCCGCCCGCATATGCGCCACCTGCACGGCCAAACAGTCATGCAGAAAAGCAATCGAACAACTACCACCAGAACAACGCGCCGGAGTATGGGCAGGAATGGTTTACGACAACGGCCACAAATACGCGCCGGGCTGCAAAAAGGAGAAAGACCAATGAGCAATAAACACGATGCCGCTGGAATATGCCCGACATGTTCGACACCGGTTAACTGGTGGCTTAATCCTGTGACTAGTCACGCGCCGGGGTGCCGGATTGGCAGGGCTGAAGATTCGGCGCGTGCTGCTGATTTGGCGGCTATTGAGTGTTCCCCGGCTGCTGTTGGTGGCCGGTTGCCGCGTTTTATTTTGGCGCATGAAGCCGAGCTTTTGGCCGCTACTGGTCGTGTGCCTGGCCGTCGTGTGGTTGTCCACGCGGTGCGTCCGACGGCTATCACGTCCGGGTATTTGCCGCCGGATAGGCAGGGTATGCCCGCGCAGTGGCTTAGGCATTTCGAGTTCACGGAGAAAAAGGAGACTGACAAATGACAGATGACACCGCCGCCGATGCTGTGGAGCAGGCCGACGGAGATGCCGCCGATGCTTCACCGACCGATAAGCAGGAGCGACACGGAAGCGTTGCAAATCCAGACGCCGCCGACGGCCACGCCGCCGACGGTAGCGACGATGGGAAGCACCATGACCCACGCCTCGCGGCTGCTCGGAAAGACGCCGCGAAATACCGGGAGCGCCTACGTGAGACAGAAAGCGGACTAGCCCACGCCACCGCGCGGGTGACTGGCCTAGAGCACGCCGTTATCGAGATGGCTAACCCCATTGCTCATAACGTGTCGACCGCCGCGCTGGTGAAGCTCGGTCTCAATATCGGCGACTACATCTCTGACAGTGGGGAGGTTGACCTGGCTGGCATTAAGCAAGCCTGTATCGACATTGCCGCCGACGCTGGTATCAACACCGCCCCACAGTCGGGCTTGCCGATTGTGGAGTCGGTCGGTCGTGTCAATGGCACGGCTGGCGCGGCTGGCAATTGGATTGGCCGGGCTCTCGATCAACGCTGATAGGATTAGCGGCAGGGGGAGCGTCAACGCCCCCGCGTGACCGGATTCATGCGAACAGTTGACCTCTATCACCCGCCCGGAGCGGGGGCGTTAGCCGGTACGACACCGACTAACAGCAATTTCTCGTACACGTACACCGTCGTGCGGAATGCACCCCCGCCCCGGGCGTTTGCATACCCCAAGGGGCACCGACCGCCACCGCCCCCTACAGGCTTGACCACGGGGCACCCCGGCGACACAGGCAGGAGGGTGCAGCCCCGCGCGCCAACCTCAATAGGAGGGGCAACCCAATGCCAAGCTTCACATCTAACGACGCGCTACAAGGCAGCGCACTACTGACCCCGGACGTCGTGGCCACCGTCATTGAAAAGCCCGTGATGGAACAGTCACTAGCCGCGCTGCTCTCGCAGCAGATGCAGACCGGCAGCGAGTCCGTCATCGTCCCAACCGTGACCAAAGACCCAACAGCGCGATGGACAGCAGAGGGCGCGGAAATCACAACCGACGACATGGAAATGAAGCCGCTGGTTATCCGACCGGCAAAGGTCGCAGGTCTCACCGTGGTCACACGTGAGCTCGCAGACGATTCCAGCGCAGACGCCGCGAACCTCGTCGGTGCAGGACTGACACGCGACATCATTCGACAGATTGACGCCGCATACTTCGGCGCGCTCGAAGCTCCAGCGCCAAGCGGTCTTGCAGCACTGGACGGCACAACCGAAATCAAGGCAGGAGCCGCATTCTCAAGCCTTGACCCATTCATTGACGCCATGCAGGCCGCGCAGTCTCAAGGCCACCCGCTGACCGCTTACGCCGCCAACCCCGCCGACGCCGCAGCGCTGGCCAAGATCAAGAAGGCAACAGGCAGCGCCGAACGGCTGCTAACCACCGAACGCGACGCCACCGGCCAACTGGTGCGCCACATCGATGGTGTGCCGCTGATGGCCACGCCACACGTCGAACAAGGCACGATTTGGGGCGTGCCGTCGACAACCTCAATCTTCGTTCGACGCACCGACACCCGCGTTGAAGTAAGCGACCAAACATATTTCAGCTCTGACCGCATCGCTATTCGCGCGATCATGCGGGTTGGTTGGGGCATCATCAACCCGGCTGCAATCATCAAACTGACCGCCGCCGAATAGGCGACCCAGGGGAGGGAACCCTGTCCCAACCACGGAAGCAAAAGGGGCACGGCATTGCCTGGATACCTCCCCTGACCTGCGAAAACGTGCCGGGACAAATTAGGGACAGCCTATTAAAAACCAGGACAAGCAGACCCCAATCAATCACCCGCCGACACCCCACCGACAAAGGTGGGGGCGCGCCGGGCTGTAGGTGCCTGACCTGCAAAGATGCGGAATAGGTCTATATACCCTCATCTTCCTTATCTTTGTATCTTCACAGGTCAGAGGGTGTTTCTTTGGTCTTATCTTCCTTGCCTTTGCCCTTATCTTTCGTTGACCTGCGGAAACGTCCAAAAAGGGAACAAAAAGGGAACAGCCCCCGGTAGTCGAACTATCAAAGTCCGTCTACCAGGGGCTTTTGTGCGCCATCAGGGACTCGAACCCCAAAGGGGTTTTAAGTCACTATCAGGAGCGCATCAGCGCAGGTAGAAACGTTTTTAGCGGCTTCTCTGTTCTAGGGAAAACAGTAGCACACAGCCGTGTGCCCAATTTGTGCCCAATAACAGAGGAGTAAAAAACAATGAAGGTGTCAATCCGGGACATGATGAAGCATGAGAACATCACCTTGGCAGACGTGGAAGATGGTCTCATTATTGAGATTGCAAGCACCGTTTACGCCCGCATTCATGACGGTGTTCTGTTCGTGTCCTTCGATGCTGGAGCAAGTCCGAAGGCGGTAGGCATGTCCGTGGTGCAAGAAGTCGTGCAGCACACCGGGGCAGCTCTGAAGTTCGAGACGGTTGTCGATTCGCCTGATTATCCCTCGGGCAAAGAAGTTATTGCCTGGTTGTCGTGATTACGCTGGGAACGGGGCAGAGATGACCGTCATACTATTCCGGTCACCGACCGTTTTACCAGGTCACAAGGCGTAACAGGGTGTAACTTCCGTGTCGTCTGGACGAAGCGGACAAGGGGCTAGGTTCAATCTACACCCCTGGAGGAAAACAGCAGGTCACAGTGGTTAATGAGTCTAGCCTAGATAGTTGTAGACCGATTGGCGGCTAATACCGAAGTCGTTAGCTAGTTTGGTGACTGACACGCCCTCTGCCTTGAGTTTCTTGAGTTCTGCAATCCGTTCGGAGTTGAGGGCCTTTTTGCGGCCCTTGTACTTTCCTTTAGCCTTAGCGATTGCAATTCCTTCCCGCTGACGTTCCAGAATCATGGAGCGTTCAAACTCTGCCACAGCCCCAAGCATGGATAGGAGGAGGTTGTTCATCGGGGAATCTTCTCCGGTGAAGGTAAGAGCTTCTTTGACAAACTCTACTCGGATTCCGTTGCTGGTTAGTTCCCTGACGGTGCGACGAAGGTCCTCTAGATTGCGTGCGAGGCGGTCCATAGAGTGGACAACGAGCGTGTCGCCTTCTCTACAGAAGCTAATCGCGGCCTGAAGCTCCGGCCTGTTGGTGTCCTTACCGCTGGCCTTGTCCTCAAAAACGCGGTCGAGTTCCACGCCCTCTAGTTGCCTATCGGTGTTCTGGTCTACGGTGCTAACTCGCTTGTACCCGATACGAAGCGCCTTGCTGGTCATTGTGTCCTACTCCCTTTGTCTGCCATGCCGTGGTGTCAAAATAGACTCTAAGACATTCCTGGACATGTGTCAATAAATAGACAACCCCACCCTATTTAGACGGGGTTTAGGTGGAGGCTCGCCTGTCTAGTTAGGGTGTACCCCAGGTGCCCCTACCAGCGCCCGCAGTTGAAGGCTTCACCTACCAAATGGTAAAGTTAGCTATATGCGAACCGGTCAGCGCTCCGAGATCCTGGAAGCTGCCCTCCGCGTCATGAACGCAGCGGAGGGTGGCGACATTACCCTTGACGCAGTGGCCCACGAGGCCGGGCTCACCAAACCGGGATTGCTATATCACTTCCGCAACCGCGACGTACAGCTCGCCGCGATCGTCGACCACGCTGCGGCCAACGTCGAGAACGACATGACTGCCACCCTTGGCAAGCCCCTCGAGAACGCCAACGCCACCGAGCGGCTCCTGAGCTACGTTCACGTCGCCGCCCACGGGGCCGCCAAGCGCGCCGAGTTCATCATCTGGGGCCAAGCGACGTACCGGCCCGAACTCACCGAACCGTGGACTACGCGGATGGGCCGCTGGCTCGAACTCCCGGACGATCTCGACGCCGCCACCCGAGCCAGGCTGACCACCGCCCGACTCGCCGCCGACGGACTCTGGGGCGCCCAGGCCACAGGTGTGTCCACCCTCCACGGCGCGGATCTCGAAGCCGTCGTCTCCAGCATTCGCTCCCTGATCGAAGGAACAACCCCATGAAGCAGTGGTTCCTGCTCGCTGGTGCCATCACTACCGAAGTGGCGGCGACGCTGTCTCTCAAGGCGGCGCTCAATCACCCATCCTGGTACATCGTGGTTGCTGCCGGATACATCGGCACTTTCGTCTTCCTCACCTTCTGCCTGCGCGAAGGAATGCAGATCGGCGTCGCCTATGGCATCTGGGGAGCCAGCGGGGTCGTGCTCGCCGCTGTGCTATCCGCCGCGATTTTCGGTGAACCTCTGACTGCTGTGATGGGTCTTGGAATGGTTCTGATCATCAGCGGTGTCCTCACCGTCGAACTCGGCTCCCAGAAAGCTCAGCAAACCGCAGCCCAGGAAGCAGGAGTCAACTCATGAGATGGATCTTCCTCGCAGGCGCCATCTTGTCCGAAGTCGTCGCGACCATGTCGCTACGAGCCTCCGACGGTGGCCGGGTGAAGAAATGGTTCATCGGCGTCATCGCGGGGTATCTCGTGGCGTTCGTCGCCTTAAGTCTCGCCTTGGCCGACGGCATGGCCCTTGGCGTCGCCTACGGCATCTGGGCAGCATCCGGCGTAGCTCTCACCGCGATCCTCGCCCGGGTCATCTTCCACGAACCCCTCACCCGAACCATGGCCCTCGGCATCCTCTTCATCGCCGTCGGAGTTCTCACCGTTGAAATCGGCGCCAACTTGGCGAACTGACGCATTTCCGCAGGTAAACCAGGCAGATTGGTGTGCCCCAGGTGCACCACGAGGCGCACAGACAAAGGCTCCCCAATGAGCGCCTGTGGGCCTAGCGTTGTGGATGTGATCACCTGTGTCGTCCACTACACCATCGACCCCGACCAGATCGCGGCCTTTGAACAGTTCGCCCGCGCTTGGATGCGGCATGTCGACGAACACGGCGGCACCCACCACGGGTACTACCTACCCGCGGAAGGTGTGAGTGACCGTGCGGAATCCCTGTTCAGCTTCCCCAGCCTGGCTGCCTACGAGCAGTACCGCACCTTGTTCGGCACCCACCCGGACTTCATCGCCGCTGACCGGATTCGAGACGAGTCCGGGTGCGTCCTGCGGTACGAGCGCACCTTCATGCGGCCGCTCCTACCCCAGGGACACTGAAAGGGACTCCGGCAGCACGCTCGGCACAACCCACAACGCCGCAGGTCAGCGCGTACAGATGGGTGTGCCCTACTTGGACACCGGCAGGGTGGTCCTTGGGTTGCCTAGTGTGAGACACCCGGACGGCGGGGGCCCGCCGGGACACCTCCGGGTAGGTGGCACCACCCTAGGAGGGTGGTCGGGGTGCTAGGCACCCGCTAGGCAGGTTAGGGCGCGCTAGGCAGGTACGCCCGGCGCGCCGGGCAGGTCTAGAGGCTTGGACGTAGACAGGGTTGCACACGGGGGCGTGGCACCCCTCCTAGAGGCCTCCTGTGGCGAAGGTGGGTGTCGTGGTGCGAGTCCTCCGGCGGTGTTGGATAGTCCTCCGGAGTGGGGGTAGGTGGGCACCGTTTGCGACCCACGGGGGTTACCCCGCCCCGTGTAGGGGCACCGTACGTGATAGCGGGTGTTCTCCCGTGTACGGGTTGCAGGGTCGATAGAGAGTGATGTTCCTCACAATCCTCGATTTTTATTTTGACACAACAAAACGCCCTACTGTAAAATGGTAGGGCTGAGGTTTTTGCATCTCGGCACCGTTGTTTGAAGAACTGAACAGTGTAGCCACCGCGCCCGGTGACGTAGATAACCAAGGGAGGATTGTATGAATTTATAGGAAAAAGACACACCAAAGTAATGCGGAAAATATACGCGGTCTAGCCGCCGCGCCAATCGCCTCAAAAGAGGCAGTAAGGACAGTATGACGGGACTTAAGAAAGAAGTCAAGCTACTACAGGAGTTCTACGCACTCCAGGGAAAAAGGGTTTGCAACACGTGCAACGATGTTCTAGAGCTGTGTGAAGACAACTTCACCAGAGACAAGAAGGGCTTAGGCGGGTTTATGTCCCGTTGTAAGCGGTGCACCCGCGCAGCAGTACGGCAGCGGGCTAAGTCCGGGTACGGCTTCGGGTACTCGTTAGAAAACGGGTTCACTCGGGCTAAGGCGAAGGGACGTAAAGCATGGAAGGTCACCGAGCCGCAGCTAGTAAAGTACCTCCGGAACCAGCGCAACCACGACCCGGAGAAGTGCTACTACACCGGGGTGACTCTCCAGGACCAGGACAGCAGCAACAGGGCGACCTACAGGCACTTAGAGCACGTCGTTCCGCTGAGTAAAAAGGGGTCAATGCACCGGGTAGGCAACCTTGTGCCCTGTAGTGCAGCGTTCAATCTGTGGAAGGCAGACCAACCGGCACACATCGCAGTGTTAAGAGCACCGGAGCACCTGCGAGCAACAACGTCTTACCTGGGTTGGGTAGACGGCTTTGCACAAGCCGATGCTAACGGTAACCCCGATGTTCCTGGGCAATTAGTCACCTGGGAACCTAACGGCTGTGACCAGCCACCACGGGAATTGAGTCTAGAAGAGGCTAAGGCAATCCTAGGCTAGACCGGACACCACCACCGGGGAAACTACAGCGGGCATCGCTGCAAGTCCCCGGCTTACCAAAGGAAAAACAATCACCGACTACATCGACAACGACGGCAACCTGACGGACTTGGGAGAACGCTCACTAGCGTGGCACAAACTAGGGGCCGTGTGGCTCGAAGATATGCAAGAGGTTTCTCACAAGGACTTTTGGATTATCGAAGGAGCATTAGCCAAACAAGGCACCACGTACGTTTACGGCATGTCCAAGATGGGAAAGTCCTTCTTTGTCTCGCAGGTCATTAATGCAGCCTTACAAGGCACCGACTTATTAGGCTTACCCACCTACGAAAAAGTAGACAGCGTTTTAATTCTCACCACCGACGTAGGCAGTGACCTGGAATACAAGAAGCGCTTAGACGCACTCGGAACAGACCCGGGGCGGGTCGGTATCCGCAAACTAGACACAGCGGCCTCCGAAGTACCTTGGGAGGACATAGCCGGGTACGCTAACGCATTCGGCTTCGGTCTTGTCGTCGTAGACCACGCCACAGCCCTTGTAGAGGGCGAAATAAACTACCGAGAAGGCTGGGTAAGGCTGTACGAGCACCTAGCAAGGTTTAACGCCCCAACGGTGTTGGTGGGGCACTCTACAGACTCCAGACAAGAAGGCAAACAGATTAAGCGACCGGCGGGCAACGCCGCAGCAACTCAGTTCGCACGAGCCAGAGTGTTTTTAAACGCGCCGGGCGGTCTCGTGCAGTCTCCTAAGAGGGTTCTTGAGTTTCTAGCCAATAATGCAGTGGTTGACCCGATTCATTGTGTGAGGGATAAACACGGCTTCTTGGTTGTTGATTCCGGAGCTCCGAAGGAGTCCGAGACGAAACGACAACGCAGCGAACGGGCCAAAGACCTAGATGCCATGGTTCGAGACCTTGCAACGAAGGCACCCCGGGGATTGAACAAGTCCGAGGTAGCTCGTTGCGTGAGAGAACAGTTATTGAACGTTCACGATATCGAACGTAGTGAAGGTACGATTAGAAACATCTTGAATCGTTCGGAGTCGCTTGCGTGGAACGACGAAGAAGGAGGCTGGGAACCGGTGTAGAGTTGCATTTTTAGATGCAAACTCGTATGCAACTTTTTTACATATCCGCAGGTCACAGGGTTGCATTTTGCATTTTGCACCCCCTATGGAGGCTCACCCCGTGCAAGTATTCCTTTTAACGGGAGGCTTACGGCCTCCCTTCTTAGGAGGAGTGAAGAAACCAAAGGGCGGCTTATTGCCGCCCGGTCACGATAAGAGGCCCTTTAGGGGCCTTGAAAAGGGGCGAACAGCCCCGGTCGTGATTGTTTCTGTGGTCGTGTTTGTTTCTCCAAGGAGGCTTTAGAAGCCTCCGTTGGTCTAACTCGTTCCCGGCGTAGGTGCCCAACACCGGAGCCGGTTGTTACCGTCGTAGGGGACGAAGCAACAAGCGGAGTCCCCGGAGGACTCCTACAGTTACCAAAGGAGACAGTAACGGAGAGACCGGCCCGCTTGGGCGGGCTGGGTTGTCTCTCCTAATCGTCGAGGTTCACCGAAGACATAAGCGCGTTAGCGCGTCTCTGTCTTGCTCTCATGTACGTGTTCACGATGGTGGACACGTCTTCTTGACCAAGGATTAAACCAATCTCCCTAGGAGTAGCACCGGCTTCAGCAAGCCGGGTAATGAGGTACACACGCCCGTAATGGGGCGTGAGGTCTTCTTCAATCCCGGCTTTATCTTTGGCTCGGTAGAAGATTGACCTGTAGGACGTATCAAACACCGCAGCACCGTTGTCGGTCTCGGTTGCATAGCCCTCCGGGCGTGGCTGATACGTGGCCAGGTGCTCGGTAACGATGTGCCGGAACTCTGGCATAACCGGGACGGTTCTATAACCGGCCTGTGTCTTGGGTGGGTGCAGTTCCATCTTCACACCACCTTTGCCGTTGGGCACCCTGGCTAGAGTGCCTTCGATTATCACCCTGTCCGGAAAGACGTGTTTGCCGTGCAGGGCTAAAGCTTCTCCCACTCTAAGACCGTGGAAGAGACACAGCACCGTAATGAGTCGGTAGCGGTGCGGAACGTTCTCCAAGATTGCCTTGAGTTGTTTGGTGGTTGGTAGTTCCTTCCGCTTGCTCTGTGGCTTGCGAGACGCAACCCTGACGTGAACCGGGTTTGATGGAAGATAGCCGTATTCGACAGCAAGATTCATGATTGTTCGGAGCTTTTGATAAGCCCGGTGATTGCGGTAAGCGGTATCGGGAAAAGCTTCTACTGTGTCCTGCCACCACCCGGCAACCTTGCGAGGGGTTAGTTTATCCACCGGGGTAGAGGCAAGCCGCTCGTGTCCTAGGACTCGGAGGTTAACTACTTCCTTGTAAGCCCGGAGCGTGGTGATTCGTACGCCCGGCGCGATTAGTTGAAACCAGTGGCGTGTTAGTTCACCGACCGTTGGGACAGTTTCCTTTTCGGTGTTTGGTGGTTCCCATGCACCTAGGTCAATCGCCTTCTTGTTTTCGGCTAACCATGCGAGCGCGCTTAGTTTGTCCGGAAACGTGGAGCTGTATCGTTTGCCGTCCGGTGCGGTGTATCGAGCTTGGTATCGTCCGCTTTTCAGTAGTCGTAAATTACCGAAGTTTTGTGCCCAATTCGTGCCCAATGTGTGCCCTTTAGAGGTCATTTTCCCGGGTACACGGGCGCCTAATGTACCCTGGGCATGTGTTACTTTAAAAACGCCCTGAACAGGGAGTTTCCTCTAAAACGCCAAAGGGCCAGACAGTAAAAACACTGTCTGACCTGGGCTTTTGTGCGCCATCAGGGACTCGAACCCCGAACCCGCTGATTAAGAGTCAGCTGCTCTGCCAGTTGAGCTAATGGCGCTTACTGTTTCCTGCTTGGTGCTCTCTGTGTGAGCTCCTCGCCGGCAACGAGAAGATATATAACCAGGTTTCTGATTGTTTGTAAAATCGGCTGGTCAGATGCTGTTTTTGAATTGATGTTTTTGCATGTTTTTTGAAAGGTTTTGCGCAACCGTTTGAAAAAAGTTCAAAAAAAGTTTGGAAATCCTCAAAGTGGGGTAGGGCCTGTATCAATGCCATCGACGTTGGGAGTGTGCATAGATGTCGGAGTTACGTTCGACAGTGTTCAGTAACGTCCGGAAGCGTCCGGTGGCACTTTTGAATAGCGAACTGATTACTTTTCGGTAACGCAGCTTCAAGGGGGCGCTGTTTTCCCAGGTCGGTTGAAGTGCCCCGGTTTTTTGGGGTTGCACAGCAATTTTCCAGAGGGTTAACTGTAGGAACCGTTGGGCTACTTTGCGTGCTGCGCCCTGTGAGGGGTTGATGACTGCGATTGGGCAGTCAATAAGGCTTTTCAGTTAGGGCGAGCGTTTTATCGGTGGCTAGTGCCGCTGCAGGGCAGTCTGACCTTTTTCGAGGGCGCACCAGGGGCTGTAGCAGGACTCCGCTGTGTGTCGCAGTGTGTCCCCGGGACTTACTACTTAATAATTGCACTGTTGGAGTGAAGCACGATCATGCGGCAATCTTTTAAGCGCCTGTCGATGGCGGTGGTGACATTTGCGACCACCATCTCGCTAGCTGCTTGTACCGTCGGCGGAGATAATGCCGAGCAGCAAGAGGCGGAGAAGCCAGACGTTGGTCTTGTCGCCAGTGTGAAGGACGACGCCACCGATGTTTCGGTGGTTGACCCGATTTCGGTTCAGGTGGAAGAGGGACATCGCCTGGACAAGGTTGTTATGACCAACCCTGAGGGCAAAGAGGTCAAGGGCAAGCTCGACTCCAGTGGTACCAAGTGGACCACTGCAGAACCCCTGGGCTACTCAAAGACCTATGAGATTAACGCCACCTCGGGCACAGAAAAGCTGGCTACTTCTTTCACCACCGTCGAGCCGACTTCTCAGGTAAATGGTTACCTGTCCCCGCTGGATGGTTCCACCGTGGGTGTCGGTCAGACTATTGCTGTGAAATTCAGCGCGAGTATTTCGGACCGCAAGGCTGCTGAGGAAGCAATTAAGGTGACCACCGAGCCTAAGGTGGAAGGCGCTTTCTACTGGCTGAATAACAGTGAGGTGCGCTGGCGTCCAAAGGAGTACTGGAAGCCGGGGACCAAGGTTACCGTGAAGTCCGATATTTACGGCACGGATCTTGGTGACGATATGTACGGTGCGGAGTCCGCCGAAACCAGCTTCACTATCGGTGATGAAGTCATTGCTATCGCTGATGACGCGACGAAGACCATGGTCATTAAGAGGAACGGTGAAGTCGTAAACTCCATGCCTATCTCTATGGGGTCGAATGTTCACCCGACTCCGAATGGCCAGTACATCATCGGTGATCGCAACGAGACCATGGTGATGGACTCTCGTACCTACGGCCTGTCTCTGGAAAACGGTGGCTACGTCACGCCGGTTAACTATGCAACGCAGATGTCTTACTCCGGTATCTACGTCCACGGTGCACCGTGGTCAACGTGGGCACAGGGCAGCGTCAACCAGTCTCACGGCTGCATCAACGTCACTGACGCCAACGCTAAGTGGTTCCTGGACAACACTAAGCGCGGTGACATCGTGATTGTGAAGAATACGATTGGTGAGACGCTCTCCGGTGTTGATGGACTCGGTGACTGGAACATCCCGTGGGAGACCTGGAAGAAGGGCAACGCCGACGAGACCAGCTCTTGGTAGTCCATGTCCTCTAAGTGAGGCCATCATTTAAGCCACGCGGGTTAGTCCGTTTCCTAATCACCCAACATTCCCAGCTCCTGCGCCCGAGCAACAGCCGCGGTGCGGGAGCTGACGTCTAGCTTGGTGAAAATATGTACCAGATGCGATTTCACAGTCGCTTCGGTGAGCACCAGCTGTTCTGCAATTTTTCTATTCGACATACCCCGCGCGACCAACTCGAGCACTTCGAGTTCGCGCGGGGTTAGTGCTGTATTGGGGTTGCGCATCCGACCCATCAAGCGCCCGGCCACTTGTGTGTTCAGCACGGTCTCGCCGCGAACGGCACGACGGATACCATCGATGAGCTCCTCCGGAGCGGCATCCTTCAGCAGATAACCAACTGCGCCTGCGGTGACAGCGCCGAGCACATCGGAGTCCGAAGAATAATTGGTCACCACCAACACTTCTGGAGCCTTTGCGCCGCGCCCGGCCAGTGCGCGGATGGCTGCGGTGGCATCAACTCCGCCTGCGCGGGTAGCAGTGCCAGGGGCCTCACCAAAGCGAAGGTCCATGAGTACCAGATCGATGTGGTCGCAAGAGTCGTCGTCAAGCGATGCGCGCACCTTCTCGACCGCCTCGTCACCGCTGGCCGCCTCGCCAACCACGACGATATCCGGCGCCGATTCAACGACTGCGCGAAGACCAGCGCGGACGATGGGGTGATCGTCGGCGATGAGGACTCCGATGGGCTTGGTCACCTGGCTAACTCCTCGGGTGATGTGAATGGTCGTTTCCTACCTGCATACCAGGCGCGGGACTTTAAGAGGCGAGCTCGTGCGGGATGCTGACGCTGACACCGCAGCCACGCCCCGGTTCCGACTCGATGGTGAAGGTGCCGCCGAGCTTCTCCACGCGTCGGCGCGCGTTGGCGATCCCCACGCTGTCGTCGTTAGTTGGTGCGGTGGGGTCGAAGCCGATGCCGTTGTCGACGCAGTCGAGCAGAATCTCGTCGGGCTGGTAGGTCAGGGTGACACGGCAACGCGTGGCGTGTGCATGCTTGACGACGTTCGCCAAGCTCGCCTGGGCCACCCTGATGATGGTTGCTTCGACGGTGGCCGGCAGCCGCGTGGGTGTGCCGTCGACGCAGAAGCTGACAGCATCGCCCAGCACCGTGGAGGAGCAGACTTTCTCCAACGCGCCGGATAGGTCTGCGCCTTCGAGGGGAGCCGGCTGAAGTGCTGCGATGATGCGCCGGGTCTCGGCGAGATTGTCGGCCGCAACCTTGCGGGCGAGCTGTAGCGAATCCACCGAGGTCTGGTCATGCTGAGTGGGAGCACTTTTCATGCGGGACTCCACCGAATGCAGCAGCAGCTGGATGGAGGAAAGCCCCTGCGCCACGGTGTCATGAATATCGGCTGCGAGGCGTGCGCGTTCGTCCAGCTCACCGGCACGACGGGACAGTGCTTCCGAGTGGGCGCGGGCAGCTGAGAGCTCCTCCAGCGCCTTGGTCTTTTCGATAGTCTCCTTCTGCAGGAGCCGGAACCCCAGCCCCACCGTGAGTACAAACGTCCCACCCAGAATGGGGCCGAGGACACCACCAAATGTCAGCGGAGTGTGGACGGCGATAGCACCGATTGCCGTCGCCGTCGTTGCCACCACCATAACCACGGCCATTAGGCCACCGGTGACCTGCAGAATTACGAAAAACAGCGGGAAGACCAGGAAAGAGGCATCCAGCGTCGCAAACGACATTGCCGCCCAGCACAGCAGCAGAATCACAAGCCAGCCCAACAGCAGGCCACGCGGCTTAGTCAGCGCGACCTCGTTGGCTACGTTGCCATGCCGAGCCCGACCAATCGGCCCGACCGAACCTGCGATGTACACCGCTAGAAAACACGCCGCATAGGTGATGATTCGCCACTGCGGATCCGGAACCACGCATACCGCCAGCAGCACCAGCACCAAAACATCCAGGGCAAACCGCAGTAATTGCCAGCTGCGGTTCAGGGTCTCAGGAGTATCCACGCTCTCGAGCTTAGGGCAGTTCCGCCTGCCAAAACACCGCTGACGAGCCGGAATTGTCAACATCAACCGAAAGTTGGAGACGAAGTTCAACCTCCATGGCGATTAAATCCGCCTTTGAATCCACGACCATAATGAGTATGTACCAGTCAATGAAAGAACTTCGAGCCGCTCCAGGCCGTGCCGCACTGATCACCATCACCGTCGGGATGATTGCTGTGATGGTCACGTTCCTCTCGGCTTTGGCCGCCGGCCTGTCCGCCCAGTCCGTCTCCGCACTGGACGAGGTCTACGACAAAAACGACGCCGTCGTCATCTCGGAGGGGGCCACGTCGCTGTCGTCGTCAAGTATCGGCGAGACGGCGCGAAAGAGCGTCCAGACGTGGGCGAACGATAACAACGCCACCATCCGCGATGTCTACGTCAGTCGTGCGCGCGTCGATGAAACGCCCGTCACCGTCATCTCCGACTTTTCGCTTAACGACGACCAGGTGGCCGTCACCGACGGCGTCAGTGAAACCGCCATTGCGGAAGGTGACTCGCTGACCCTGTCTGGCGCGATGGGCGAGCACGAGACCACCGTTGCGCGCGTGGCGGGGGATAAGTGGCTGGATCACCAAGCGGTCATTTATGCCGGGCGCGGCGTGATGGAAGACCTGACGCCGGGGCAGATGGTGCCAGCGGCGATGGTTGTCGACGAGTCCGCGGCGCAGCTGCCGAATGTCCCGGAAGGAACCATTCTGCGCGACGGCGAGCGCAATAACCTGTCGGCTTCCTACCAGGGTGAGCAGACTTCGCTGAACGCGATGACCTCGATGCTGTATGTGATTTCTGCGCTGGTGGTAGGCGCGTTCTTCACCGTGTGGACTGTTCAACGACTGCGTGGTGTGGCCATTTCCTCGGCGCTCGGTGCGTCCCGCTCCGTGCTGGTGGCTGACTCTCTGGCGCAGGTCCTGGCCGTGCTGGCAATCGGAGTCGGCGGCGGTGTTGCGGTGACTGCAGCGGCGGGCTGGGCTCTGCAGAGCGGCGACGTCATGCCAATTGTGGTCGATGCTTCCACGACCGTCGTACCGGGGCTCATTCTGGCCGTGACCGGCGTAGTTGGTGCGCTGCTGGCACTGGTGCCGGTATTCCGCGTCGATCCGACCACCGCATTGGCGAATGCGTAGTGGCTCGTTAGTACGGCCTAGCACGGCGGCTTCCCACAGAACACTCACATCGCGTTAATCATGCACAACCTGCAACTGAGGAATTGAGGAATTGAGGACAAAATGACTACCTACATCGACAACCAGGCTCCCGTGGCACTCGCTCTAAAGAACATCTCGCTGACCGTCCAAGATGGCGACAACAAACGCACCATTTTGGATGACATCTCGCTGAAGATCCGGGCAGGCGAGGTAGTGGGACTGGTCGGACCATCGGGTTCCGGCAAGTCGACTCTGTTGACCATCGCAGGTTGTTTGAAGAGTGCCGATACCGGACATGTCACGCTGTACTCCAACAAACAGGACGCGAACGGTGCAGGCGCGGACGAGAGTGCGGAAAGGAAGGCCATTGATTTGAGCGCTCGCGGCGCGGATGCTGCCAAGATTCGTCGCGAACACATCGGTATTGTTTTCCAGCAGCCGAATCTTCTGCCAGCGCTGACGGTTAAGCAGCAGCTCATCGCAATGCGGCGACTGGGCCGTGTTTTCGGGTGGCCCGCGGGTGGCCGTCGTGAAGCGGAGAAGCGCGCGGATGAGCTGCTAGAGGCAGTCGGACTGGCTGGGCTGGGAGAACGTCGCGTGAGCCAGCTTTCCGGTGGTCAGCAGGCGCGCGTCAATGTTGCGCGCGCACTGATGAATGAGCCGGAAGTGCTGCTAGTCGACGAACCGACCGCGGCTTTGGATCAGAAGAGTGCAGGGGCGGTGACGCGACTGATTATGGATGTGACGCGGAAGATGGGTGTGGCCACCCTGTACATCACCCACGACCTGGGGCAGCTCCACGGTGCCGACCGAATCGTGGAGATGGTTGACGGCAAGCTGCAGTCCGCGGATGCAGGCTTGGTGGCTACTCGGTAGTGACTATGGGGGAGGAGGCGGCATCGAAAAGGCTGGGTCAGATAACCACGCCGCCGGAAAGGCTCACATTTTTGGCCTTTAACCCCAGAAATTACGGGCTGCAAATGTGAAACTGTGTGAGTTTATGACACTTTCGGGCTATTTTTCGGGCGGTAGGTTCAGGCGGTGAATGCATCACCACTTTCGACCAGGAGAAGTAGTGAAGCAAACCCGCCGAACGAAATACAGTGCCATCAAACC
>NZ_JVOW01000035.1:0-109585 GCF_001055995.1 Corynebacterium sp. 239_CJEI
CAATTCCGGCTTGTCGCGCCCACCGCCTGACAGTTGGTGAGGGAATCGCTAAATCGCGCCCAACCGCGCTTGCTGATGCCCCGTTGGCAATGTGTTGAAGCGCAATCGGTTTGATGGCACTGTATTTCGTTCGGCGGGTTTGCTTCACTACTTCTCCTGGTCGAAAGTGGTGATGCATTCACCGCCTGAACCTACCCCCGAAAAATAGCTTGAAAGTGTCATAAACTCACACAGTTTCACATCTGCAGCCCGTAACTTTTGGGGTTGTCAGTTTCGGTTCGCCTGTTGTGTTACTTAACCCGCATGTTCAACGTTGGACATGAAAAAGCTCCCCGCGCAGGGGAGCTTTTCTATTGGTGCTAGGACGTGGCGAAGGTGGGACGCACAGAGGGCAGTGGGCGTTTGTCTTCCTTTAAAGCCCAGGCCATCACGAACGCAGAGATTACGGCGATGATTGAGGCAAAGATCGGCACAGCCGGCCAGGGGGCGCCCGGTACGGAGTTGGTCACGTCCAGCAGATAGCTAAAGAGGAAGAGCGTGACCAGGGCCAGGCCAATGGTGATCGATCCTGCACGAGTGCCCTTCGCGCCGGCGACGGTGCCGACTGCGGTGCTCGCCACGGTAGCCATGAGGAAGCTCAAGAAGACGCACAGCGCGGTGAGCAGAACTGTGGTGTAGTTTTGCCCGGAATCCTCAATCATGTACAGCTCCCCGTTAGTGTCCGGAAACAGGGCCGGTCCGGAGGTGACAATGAAGCTATCGAATCCGCGGTAGTAACCGGACTTGTTCTGTTCGATGACCATCGCCGTGACGATGAAGGCGGCAGCCACCAACGATGTGCCCAAGATTGCGATGATTGCGGAGCGTACCCAGCGGGCGGTGCTCACGCCGTAGTCACGCAGGGTGACCGAACGCCGGGCTGTGATGAGGAAGAGGATGCCCAGCGCGATAATGCCAAGCAAGGTGTTGCCGGTTCCGCTGCCTACGAGCATGCGCCCGAAGGCCGAGTACAGGATGGCCACGGCGGCAACACCGAGGAAGGTTTTCTTGTTGGTCGCGATGAAAGCTCCGGTGCTCATTTCTTGCTCCGTTCGATGTAGGAGGAGGTGCTTGCGAGGTCGATGAGGGCCGCGGGGTCGAGGTAGCTCACCTCAACGCCGAGGGCGCGGGCATGCGCAGCGGCAGACGAACTGAGCTCTGTAGCCAGGATTGCCTCGCAGCGCTCGCCGAGGGTTTTCTTAGCGAGCACTGGGCCGGCCACCTGCGCCACGAGATCCGTAGGGCCTCGCAGCACCGGATGGCTAGCGCGCAGCTTATCGACGTCATAGGGCCCGTACGCATCCTGCTTGTGGATGACAATCAAGGTGTCGACTAGGCCGGCTAGATCCTGGGAGTGCTGCGAGGTGACCACAATGTTGGCCGATTCGGCCGAGTCGATAAGCATGCCGCGCAATGTGGCGCGGTGCTCGACATCGAGGCCGTTGAAGGGCTCGTCGAAAAGCAATGCTTCCTTGCCCGATGCCAGGGTGGCAGCGGCGATGAGCAGCTGGCGCTGGCCCAGGCTGAGCCTTTTGATAGGGGTGTCAGCGGGGAAATCGAGGAGGGACTCCGCGTGGGGCACATCGAGCTGATCCCAGCCGGTGCGCAGGATTTGGAAATATTCGCGCGGGGTGGCACCGAAGACCTGGGTGTCGGGTGCAGCCTTCGCCAGGGCCGCCGTAGGCATCTGCGCGAGGGTACGCAGGTAGTAAGTCTTGCCGGCGCCGTTGGGGCCAATCACGCCGTAGATGCTCATTTCTCCTCCTCCAGCATGGCGATGATGTCGTGGAGCGTGAGGCCGAGAATGCCGGCCTCCGCTTTTAACGGCTCGATGTAGGTGCGCTGGAACGCTTCACGACGCTCAGCGCGAATGCGCTCACGGGCATCTGGAGTGACAAACATGCCGAGTCCTCTTTTCTTCTCCACAAGCCCCACCATCGACAGTTCCGTCATGGCCTTGGCGGCCGTGGTTGGGTTGACCTGATAAAACTCCGAGAGCTCCTTGGTTGAAGGGGCACGATCCTCAGCCGAGAGCTCCCCGGACAAAATCATTGATTTCAGATCCTCGGCGATCTGGACGTAGATGGGCCGAGGGTCCGCCTCCTTCGCCTGCATATACACCTCCGTGGTTTATGGGTATACCACCTAGGTCATAAACCTAAGGCAGAAGAAAGGGACCCGTCAAGGCCCCATCGGAGGAATCGGAAACGATTCCACCGGACTTTTCTCGATATGACATTATGTAAACCGTGAGTGATTCTCTGCAACGCAACGATTCGAACTCCCCTACTGCCAGCTCTCCGCACAACGGAGACGACAGCACCAACCACGACGGATACATCAACCCGCTGCGCGACCCGCAGGATAAACGCTTGCCGCGTATTGCGGGTCCGGGCGGCATGGTGATTTTCGGAGTGACGGGCGATCTGGCCCGAAAGAAGCTTCTGCCTGCCATTTACGATCTGGCCAACCGCGGTCTGCTGCCTGCCTCCTTCGCGTTAGTTGGCTACGGTCGTCGCGAATGGTCGAAACAGGACTTTGAGGATTATGTGCGCACCGCAGTGGAACAGGGCGCCCGCACAGACTTCCGTGAGAGTGTCTGGCAGCGCCTGGCTGAGGGCATTCACTTTGTCACCGGTACCTTCACCGATGACGAGGCCTTCGATCGCCTGGCCGCACAACTTGAGGAGCTCGATCGCTCCCGCGGCACCGCTGGCAACTGGGCCTACTACCTGTCCATTCCGCCGGCTAACTTCCCCGATGTCTGTCATCAGCTCGATCGTTCGGGGCTGGCGCAGTCGGGCGAGGATTATTGGCGTCGCGTGATTATTGAGAAGCCATTCGGCCACGACCTGGCCTCCGCTCAGGAACTCAACCGGATTGTGAACTCGGTATTCCCGGAAGACGCTGTGTTCCGCATCGACCACTACCTGGGCAAGGAAACCGTCCAGAACATTCTGGCCATGCGCTTTGCCAACCAGTTGTTCGATCCGATGTGGAATTCTCACTACATTGACCACGTTCAAATCACCATGGCCGAGGATATCGGTTTGGGCGGTCGCGCCGGCTACTACGATGGTATCGGTGCAGCTCGTGACGTGATCCAGAACCACCTACTCCAGCTCCTGGCGCTGGTGGCAATGGAAGAGCCCATCGCCTTTACCCCGGAAGAGCTGCAGGCGGAAAAGATTAAGGTTCTGCGTGCCGTCGAGCCAGTGCGTCCGTTTTCGAAATACACCGCTCGTGGCCAGTACACGGCGGATTGGCAGGGCAGCAACTTCGTGCCGGGGCTGCGCGATGAGGAAGGCTTCGACCCCGAATCCACGACCGAGACCTACGCCGCCTGTACGCTGCAGATCAACTCCCGTCGATGGGCCGGTGTCCCCTTCTACCTGCGCACCGGCAAGCGCCTCGGCCGCCGCGTCACTGAAATTGCGCTGGTCTTTAAGTCCGCACCTCACCTGCCCTTCGCAGAGACAATGACTGCCGCTCTCGGCCAGAACGCAATGGTCATCCGTGTTCAGCCAGACGAGGGCGTGCTCATGCGCTTCGGCTCGAAGGTCCCGGGCTCGGCCATGGAGGTGCGCGATGTCAACATGGACTTCTCCTACTCCGAGGTGTTTACCGAGCAGTCGCCAGAGGCCTACGAGCGCCTGATTCTGGATGCGCTTCTCGACGAGGCCAGCCTCTTCCCCACCAACGAGGAAGTCGAGCTGTCCTGGAAGATTCTTGACCCCATCATCGAGTACTGGGCCAAGCGCGGTCGTCCCGAGGGCTACCCCGCAGGTTCGTGGGGGCCTTCCTCCGCTGACCACATGCTCGAGCGCGACGGTCGCGCTTGGCGACGGCCATAGGTTGCCGACCTCTCAGTTCTTAAGAATTTTCTGACAGAAAGAACACTTTCATGATTGTCAATTTGCCAGACACTGACACCGCGAGCATTGCTCGTCAGTTGGTGCAGCTTCGAGAGCAGGGCGGCATCGTCACCACGGGCCGTGTCCTCACCCTGATTGTTTTGGCCAAAAGCGAAGACGACCTGGAAAACATTATCTCCACGGTCAACTCCGTTTCCCGCGAGCACCCATCCCGTGTGCTGGTATTGGTCTCCGATGATCCACGCCTGGACAATCGCCTCGACGCGGAACTCCGCGTCGGTGGTGATGCCGGTGCCGCTGAGATCGTCGTTATGCACATGTCCGGAGAGATTGGTCAGCACCACAGCTCTGTGGTGACTCCCCTGTTGCTACCGGATACGCCGGTCGTGGCGTGGTGGCCGTCTGAGGCGCCGCAGGTCCCAGCGGCGACACCAATCGGCCGGATTGCCCAGCGCCGTATCACCGATTCACTGTGTGACCCGAATAGCAACGCTATCTACACGCGCCGTACGGGCTACACGCCCGGCGATTCCGACCTGAGCTGGTCGCGGCTGACGAACTGGCGCGGCGTGTTGGCATCCGCTTTCGACTTGCCGCCGCACTCGCCGGTGACCTCCGTGTCCATCTACGGCCCACAGGACTCGCCATCGGTCGAGGTCGCCGCTGGATGGTTGGCAGATCGCCTGGGGCTGCCGGTCAACCGTTACTCCACCGGTGAGAAGAAGATTCCGGTGGACGAAAAGGGCCGCGCCAAGCCACCGGTGACCTCCGTCGCCTTTGAGCGTGAAAATGGCCAGACTTTGCGCATCGATATTGAAAGCGCCACCACTGCATCGGTCACCAACGGAGAAAAGCCCCCGTTCAAGGTTGCAGTATCGCGTCCAACACGCTCCGAATGTTTGGCAGAGGAGCTGCGTCACCTCGACCACGATACTGCCTACGGACGTGCCCTGCGTGGCCTCAGCCAGATTCACACGGTGGGAATGCAACCTCCGACGTCCACAACAACTAGCTTCGCTAACGAACCAGGAGTCTCTGACAAGTGACCACCGATAACGCGTCGAATACCGTCCCTGCCCCTCAGTTCCACCGCGCCGCTGACCAGGCGGGTATCGTCGAGGCTGCACGTCAGCGCTTCATCGATGCGGTTGTCGCCGTCCTACATGGCAACGCCTCTCCGGTCACCGATGACGGTTTCGTACGCGTCGTTCTCACCGGTGGCGGCGCGGGTACCGCTTTGCTCAGTGCGCTTGCCGACGATTCCGGAGACATCGACTGGAACCGAGTCCTGGTGTTCTTCGGAGATGAACGTTTTGTCGCTGCCGACTCGGCAGATCGCAATGCGTTGGCTGCTCGTAAGCGTCTCTTGTCCCCTGTCGGCGTGCCGGAGGAAAACATCTTCGAGTTTGCCGCTGCCGACAGCGGCGTGACCACCACGGAGGCCGCCGAAAGCTACGAAGCTATCGTTCGGGAGATGGCTCCAAATGGCTTTGACCTTCACCTTCTTGGTATGGGCGGAGAGGGACACATCAACTCGATTTTCCCACATACCGCAGCGCTGGCTGAGCAGGAACGCTTGGTCGTGGACGTGCATAACTGCCCGAAGCCACCGCCGACCCGCATCACGTTGACGATGCCGGCCATCGCCAGCTCTCAGCGTGTGTGGCTACTTGTAGCGGGCGGCGAAAAGGCTGAGGCAATTGCAGCTATCGCTCAGCAGGACGACCCAGCGCAGTGGCCGGCGGCCGGGGTTCGCGGTGTTCAGGAAACCGTTGTCTTTGTTGACGATGCTGCGGCTGCGCAGCTCTAGGCTTCCGCTTCACCGCTAACAGCCCAGAAACAGCAAATTCCCGTCGATAAGCGAAATGCTATCGACGGGAATTTTTATTGCTTAAAGGCCTGCGGTGGGGCGTGCTGCGTGCGGAACCTACCAGCCGAAAGTATTGAACAGCAGCAACAGGACAATGCAGAGCAACCAGATAATCACGGTCACAATAGTGACGCGGTCAAGGTTCTTCTCCACCACAGTCGAACCGGACAGATTCGACTGCATGCCGCCACCAAAGAGGCTGGACAGTCCGCCACCCTTACCCTTGTGGAGCAGGATGAACAGCGTCATCAGGATGGATGTGATGACCAGGACAATCTGTATGGCGAGGTACACGCGCACTTCCTTTTGAAACGTCGCTTCTTTAAGAACTCCAACTATACTAGCGCAATTGCTCCGCTGGCTAGGTATCCCTAGCCCTATCCCTAGGCGAATTCCTAGCCGGAGTTGCGCAGTGCAGTTGCCAGACCATTCATGGTCAGCTGAATGCCCCGACGCACCTTGTCGCGATTATCGCCGGCACGGTAGCGACGCAGCATCTCCAGCTGGATGATGTTCAGCGGCATAAGGTACGGGAAGCGCATGTCCACCGAGCGCCTGAGCAGCGGGTTGTCCTCCAGCAGGTGCTTGTACCCGGTTACCTTCAGGAACATCTCCAAAGTCAGGTCGAACTCAGCCTTGATGATGCCGTAGATGCGCTCACCGTCGGCCTTATCTTGGCACAGGCTAGCGTAGGCGCGCGCCAGGTTCAGGTCAGCCTTGGACATGACCTGCGCCATGTTCGACAGCACCGAATTGAAGAACGGCCAAATCTCGTTGAGCTGACGGAGCTCAGCCAGACGGGAACCGTCTTCGTCCTCGCCGATCCACTCCTGCAGTGCAGAGCCGACACCAAACCAGCCCGGCACCATAGAACGCTGCTGCGACCAGGACAGTACCCACGGAATTGCGCGCAGGTCAGAAATGGTCTGGGTCTGCTTGCGTGAGGTCGGACGCGAACCGATGTTCAGGCTGCCGATCTCATCGACCGGGGTCGACGACGTGAAGAAGTCAATAAAGCCCGGGTCCTCGTGCATGAGCTTCGAGTAGGCCTCGCGAGACAGGTCGGAAATCTCCGACATAATCTCGTGGGCGCGAGCTGGGTTCTTCAGGTCATCGACGTCGAGCAGAGTCGACTCAATCGTTGCCGAAACCAGCGCGGCGAGGTTCCTGCGTGCCGCTGCAGGGTGACCGTACTTTGCAGAGATAATCTCGCCCTGCTCAGTGATACGCACGGACCCCTGGACTGCACCCGACGGCTGCGCCAGGATTGCTTCGTAGGACGGACCGCCACCACGGCCGACAGTACCTCCGCGGCCGTGGAAGAGACGCAGGTGAATGTCGTTGTCCTTCGCGGCTGCCACGATGGCGACCTCCGCGTCGTAAAGCGCCCAGTTTGCAGCGAAGTACCCGCCGTCCTTGTTGGAGTCGGAGTAGCCGAGCATGACTTCCTGCAGATCTCCGCGTGCGGACACGTATGCGCGGTAGACCGGAATGTCCCACGCAGCACGCAGCACGTCGGCACCAGCCTGCAGGTCTTCGATGGTTTCGAACAGCGGGATGACGTCAACAGAACCGGTCGGCTGGGAGCCATTCGGGCGAATCAGACCGACTTCCTTGAGCAGAATCATCGGCTCCAGCAGGTCGGAGACCGATGTACACATCGAAATGATGCAGTGCGGTACCGCGTCGTGACCGTACTTGCGCACCGCACGAGATGCCGCACGCATAATGCCTAGCTCGCGAGCCGTAGCTTCGGAAAGATCTGCGGAAGTCGAAACCAGCGGACGGGAGGACTGCAGTTCCTTGGTCAGCAGTTCGACCTTGTCGGCTTCCTTCAATCCCGCGTAGTTGTCCACCACACCGGCAGCGGAGAACAGCTCGGTGAGGATTTCCTCATGAGAGTCCGAATTCTGGCGGATATCAATCGAGTACAGGTGGAAACCAAATACCTCCACTGAATCCATCAGGTCGCGCAGGCGGTGATCGGCGATGAGGTCATCGTGGCTGGACCGCAGGGAGTCGTCGATAATCGAGAGCTCTTCAAGTAGCTCCTCGGCGCTGTCATACGGAGTGAATTCCGACCAGTCGCCCTCAATGATGGACTCGTCGAAGAAGTTCACCGCTGTTGCCGCCACGCGACCGCGGATACCGTGAACCGCACGACGGTACGGCTCATCTTCGCGGTTTGGTACGTCATTGTGGCCGCGGCTGGCCAAGCCGACCAAATCTACGGTGACCTTGGTCAGGCGGTCGCTGAGACTGAGCTCGCGCTCCAGCAGGTGCAACTGCGAGAAGTAGTGACGCAGGATCGTACCCGCTGCCCTATCGGAGGCGTAGCGCAGCGTCTCCTCCGTCACGTATGGGTTGCCGTCGTGGTCACCGCCGATCCACGAACCCATGCGAATGGTTGGATTAGCCGGCAGCTTGTCGCCGCCGAGCTGACGCAAGTGCTTGACGACGTCTCGGTTAATCTGTGGCACAGCTTCCAGCAGAGAAAGCTGGTAGTAGCGAAGACCAACTTCGACCTCGTCGCGAATATCCGGGCGGTTCATGCGAATCAGAGCCGTTTGCCACAGCGTCAGGATCCGGCGACGGATATCGGCATCAATCTCAGCGAGTCGGTCCGCGGTGCGCGCATTCATCGGGGCTGCCTGGATCTCGTGGCGGCGCCGCATTGCGGCCGTGATGTGCTTCTGCACATCGAACACTGTGCGACGACGAGTTTCCGTTGGGTGTGCGGTCAGAACCGGGACGACCTCAATGTGGTCCATCATATCCGCAATGGCGCTGCTGGAAACCTTGGCGTCGCGAAGCTTCTGCCATGTTGCTTCCAGCGTGGAGTCCTGCGGCGGATCGCCAGCATCGAGAGATGCCTCGATGCCCAGCTCCTCGTGCAAATCCTCAGCGAGGTTAGCTAAAAGTGCGAAGTGCGTGAAAGCACGGATGACAGGGCTTGCCTCGGCAGGGTCAATATCGCGGAAGAGGCCGGTGAGCTTCTCGATGTCGCCATCGCCACGATGGAGTTCGAAGGCTGCACGGCGAGCATTTTCGACCAGGTTAAAGACCTCGTCACCCTCTTGCTCGCGGATTACCTGCCCAAGAATTCGACCCAGGTGGCGAATATCCTCCCAGAGCAAGTCCTGCTGCTTCGCGGTAGCGGTCGAAGAGGATTGCTCATTGCTTGCAGTGTGTCGGTCAGTGTCACCATGTACTTGTTCGTTCATTGAGCACGTCCTTTGAAAATTGCCGGGCATTCGAAGTGGAAAGCCTCGGGAAATGTATTGCGCTGACTTATTGCCAGTCGGTGTGCCTGGATTGAGTCCGCCTAAAGGCAATAACCCCGAATCGGTTTTATGAGAATCAATAAAACCAATCCGGGGTCGCGCATGGCGCCTATCTTATCAGTTGTTCTGAATTTATATGCACTTAGGCGTTCTGAGCGGCATCTGCAGCAAGTGCGCAGAGCTTCGCGAATGCTTCACCGTCGAGCGAAGCGCCACCGACGAGGCCGCCGTCGACGTCGGGCTTGCCGACGATCTCAGCGACGTTCTCGGCCTTGACGGAACCACCGTAGAGGATGCGCATCTCCTTTGCGATGTTCGCGTCCCCAATTTCTGCGACGGTCTCGCGGATAGCTGCACAGACTTCCTGCGCGTCTGCAGCCGATGCGACCTTACCGGTGCCGATAGCCCAGACAGGCTCGTAAGCGATGACGGTCTTGGCCAGCTCAGCGTTGGTCAGATTAGCCAGGGAGCCCTTGACCTGAGAGACAACGTACTCGACGTGCTCTTCGGCCTCTCGGACCTCCAGCGGCTCGCCGACACAGACGATTGGGTTCATGCCCTCGCGCAGTGCTGCCTTGGCCTTCTTTGCGACCAGCTCATCGTCCTCTGCGTGCATATCGCGACGCTCGGAGTGACCGACGACGACCCAGGTGCAGCCGAGCTTTGCCAGCATCGATGCGGAAATCTCGCCGGTGTAAGCGCCGGACTCGTGGACTGAGACATCCTGCGCGCCGTAAGTGACGCCGAGCTTATCGCCCTCAACCAGAGTCTGGACCGAACGCAGGTCGGTAAACGGCGGGATGACAGCGACGTCAACCTTGTCGTAGTACTCCTTTGGCAGAGCGAACGCGAGTTTCTGCACCACACCGATAGCCTCGAGATGGTTCAGGTTCATCTTCCAGTTACCAGCAATAAATGGTGTACGTGCCATAGTGGTGGAATTCACTTCCCTATCAATTAGCGGATTTTTAAGCGATGAAAATCCGGTGGTGGAAAAATCTTAGTCTTCCAGGACGGAGACGCCCGGCAGAGTCTTACCCTCGAGGAACTCCAGCGAAGCGCCACCACCAGTGGAGATGTGGCTGAAGCCGTCCTCGTTCAACCCCAGAGTACGTACTGCTGCTGCGGAGTCGCCGCCACCGACGACGGAGAAGCAACCGTTGTTAGTGGTGGCATCGATGATGGCCTGTGCAACCTCGCGGGTGCCAGCTGCGAAAGCCTCCATCTCGAACACGCCCATCGGGCCGTTCCAGAACACAGTCTTGGACTCAGCGAGCACCTTGCCGAATGCCTCGGCGGAAGCCGGTCCGATGTCCAGGCCCATCCAGCCTTCCGGAATCTCGGTGGCGTCTACCACCTTGTTTTCAGCGTCTGCAGCGAACTTGTCAGCCACGACTACGTCGGTTGGCAGAACGATCTTATCGCCGTAGCGGTCCAGCAGATCCTTACAGGTGTCAATCATCTCTTCCTGCAGCAGGGATGCGCCAACGGCGTAGCCCTTGGCAGCCAGGAAGGTGAAGCACATGCCGCCGCCGATGACCAGGGAGTCAACCTTCGGCGCGAGAGCCTCAATAACGCCCAGCTTGTCGGAAACCTTGGAACCGCCGAGCACGACGGTGTACGGCTTCTCCGGGGTCTCTGCAACCTTGCGCAGAACCTCAAGCTCAGCCTGAACCAGATTGCCGGCGTAGTGCGGCAGCTTCTTAGCGACGTCGAAGACGGAAGCCTGGGCGCGGTGAACAACACCGAAACCGTCGGAAACAAACGCTCCGTCCGGAACTAGTGCAGCCAGCTCGGCTGCGAACTCGGCGCGCTCTGCCTCGTCCTTGGAGGTCTCGCGCGGATCGAAGCGGACGTTCTCCAACAAGAGTACATCGCCCTCGGTCAGGCCATTAGCGCGCTCGTGCGCGTCCTCACCGGAGACATCACCGGCGAGCGCGACGTACTGCTCCAGGCGCTCAGATAGCGCCTCAGCGACCGGGGCCAGGGAGAACTCGGACTTAACCTCGCCCTTCGGGCGACCCAGGTGAGCCATAACAACGACCTTGGCGCCGGCCTCGACAAGCGCGGACAGGGTGGGCAGCGAAGCATCGATTCGACCCGGATCGGTGATAACGCCGTCTTTCAGTGGGACGTTAAAGTCGGAGCGGACGAGGACGTAACGGCCTTCAATACCTTCGTTGATCAGGTCTTTGACAGTCTTAACAGTCATCTCAATGAAATCCTTGTGAAAGTGTGTAAAAAACGGGCCGCGGGTGGCGTGCCCTACTCAGGCGCAACCACCCCGGCCCGTTCGGGGTCTGGGATTAACCAGGTGAGTTATTAGAGGCGCTCACCGACGTAGACAGCCAGGTCGACGAGGCGGTTGGAGTAGCCCCACTCGTTGTCGTACCAGGAGACAACCTTGACCTGATCGCCGATGACCTTGGTCAGCGGTGCGTCGAAGATCGAGGAACGCGGGTCGCCCTCGATGTCCTTGGAAACGATTGGGTCCTCGTTGTAGCCCAGAACACCCTTGAGCTCGCCCTCAGCAGCTTCCTTGATGGCAGCATTGACGGACTCGACGGTGACCTCGCTCTTCGCAGTGAAGGTCAGGTCGGTGACAGAGCCGGTCGGGGTCGGAACACGCAGTGCGTAGCCGTCCAGCAGACCCTTGAGCTGCGGCAGAACCAGAGCGACTGCCTTTGCAGCACCGGTGGAGGTCGGAACAATGTTCAGTGCAGCAGCGCGGGCGCGACGCAGGTCCTTGTGCGGAGCGTCGTGCAGACGCTGGTCACCGGTGTATGCGTGGATGGTGGTCATGAGACCGCGCTCGATGCCGAACTTGTCGTCCAGGACCTTAGCCATCGGAGCCAGGCAGTTGGTGGTGCAAGAAGCGTTCGAAATGATGTTGTGCTTCTCCGGGTCGTAGTCAGTGTGGTTAACACCGACAACGAAGGTTGCGTCTTCGTTCTTAGCCGGAGCGGAGATGATGACCTTCTTGGCGCCAGCCTCGATGTGAGCCTTGGCAGCGTTGGCATCGGTGAAGAAACCGGTGGACTCAATGACGATGTCGACCTCGTGCTTGCCCCACGGCAGGTCCTTCGGGTCGCGCTCAGCGTATGCCGCGATGCGCTTGCCGTTGACGGTGAGGGACTCATCGTCGTAGGTGACCTCTGCGTCAAGCTTGCCCATGATGGAGTCGTACTTGAGCAGGTGAGCCAGGGTCTTGTTATCAGTGAGGTCGTTTACAGCAACGACTTCCAGGTCAGCGCCCGCAGCGAGCAGGGAGCGGAAGAAGTTGCGGCCGATGCGACCAAAACCGTTAATACCTACACGAACCGTCACAATAATCTCCTTAATGGATTGGCGAATCGATGCCACTTGTCAGGGCGCTGATTGCGCTCCAACAGGTTCACTACAGAAGTGTACGTTGGGTTTTTCATTCGCGCAGCGGTGGTTTGGTGCGAAAATCCCAAATAAACGGAGATTTATCAAAAATTACGCACCTGACTAGGCATAACAGGTGCTTTACTCGTCAACTTCTTTGTCAAAAAGTTCGTCTGTAACGACTGCAGTTGTGGGGGGAATTCCGAGTTCGTTTGCTCTTTTGTCCGCCATGGAGAGCAAACGGCGGATGCGTCCTGCGACGGCGTCCTTGGTCATTGGCGGATTTGCCAGCTGCCCAAGTTCTTCCAGTGAAGCCTGCTTGTGCTCGATGCGCAGCTGTCCTGCAGACACCAAATGGTCTGGTACATCGTCACCGAGAATCTCTAAAGCACGCTCTACTCGCGCTGCTGCAATAACGGCCGCACGAGCCGAGCGCCGCAGGTTGGCATCGTCGAAGTTTGCCAAACGAGTGGCCGTCGCTCGCACTTCACGACGCATTCGCTGTTCTTCCCACTGCAGGCGAGTAGTCTGGGCTCCCATTCGCGTCAGCAGCGCACCGATTGCATCGCCCTCCCGGATGATTACACGATCGCCACCGCGGGATTTATTCTCCTTGCTCTTAGCCGTAATTCCGAGTCTACGAGCACATCCCACCAATGCAAGTGCCGCTTCTGCAGAGGGAGCAGTGACTTCCAAAGCTGAGGAACGCCCCGGCTCAGTCAGTGAACCATGTGCCAAAAAGGCACCCCTCCATGCAGCTTCTTGATCGATCTTCTGTCCCATGATCAGCTTGCGTGGTAGCCCACGTACGGGACGTCCTGCAGAGTCGATCAGGCCAGTTTGCCTAACGACGAGTTCCGCGCCATCGGTTACCCGCACGATGTACTTCGAGGTCTTTCGCAAGCCACCGGGAGACAAGACATTGAGGCTGGCTTTGACATCGTAGAGTTCGGCCAGCATGGAGCGCAGGCGGCGTGCGACAGCGCCGGAATCCAACTCAGCCTCCAGCACAATCGAACCTGCCACCAGGTGGAGTCCTCCTGCGAAGCGGAACAGGGTCGAAATCTCCGCTGCCTGAGCGCTTTCCTGCGAAACTGACACGCGGGCTAGTTCGTCTTTGACCTTCGCCGTCAATGCCACGATGCTGTCCATCCTCATTTCATGTGTGCGAGCTGGGTTTGGGCCTGGTTAATTTAGGTAAAACTAACCCCATTTGAGCTTTAGCAATAAACCTCAAGGATAGTATCCGGTACCAATCGAGTGGCAATTAGTTGATTGTCTATTGCATCCTCGCAGGAGAATGCATTAAAACCCTCGACTGGCCGGACGCTTTAGAGGAACTGACGAAGTGCGACAGCTAGTTTCTCCGGCGAATGCCGACCCGTCAGAGCTCCGTGGTCATCAACTTCTTGCACATCGGCGAAGACAACCTGCGCGTCTAGGCTATCCGCCGCTCGCTGCAGGTATTCTCGTTCGGTATCCGCGAGCGGCGTGTTGTCGTCGACAAGCACGTAATTGAGCTTCAAGTTAGGTGCATGCTGCGTGAGCATATGGATGTGCCGTTCGGAAGAAAAACCGGCGGTCTCCCCCGGCTCGGCGACAAGATTCAGCACCACGACGGTTGTGGCATTGGTTTCTTGCAGAGCATCCCGCAGCCCGGGCACCTGAAGATGTGGCAGAACCGAAGTAAACCACGAACCCGGACCCAGCGTCACCAAATCGGCATTGAGGATAGCTTCAATGGCCTCCTCGGATGCCGGCGGAGTCTCAGGAATCAGCCGGATTCGGCGCACCTGGCCAGGTGTCGTGGCCACTGCGACCTGGCCACGGACCTGGCGCACAACGCGAGCATCCTGCTCCAAGCCAACGACTTCGGCCTCAATCTCTAGCGGGATCGGCGACATGGGCACGACTCGACCCCGGATTTGCAGCAACCGGCCAATTTCGTCAAGCGCGTCGACTTCATTTCCCATCACACTGGTGAGGCCAGCGATAATCAGATTGCCAATCGCATGCCCTGCCAGTGCGCCAGTTCCGCCAAAGCGGTGTTGCAGTGTCTTTTCCCACAGATCGCCTTTTTCCGTATCTGCGGAAAGCGCGGCGAGTGCCATGCGAAGGTCTCCAGGGGGAATCTGCCCCAGCTCACGACGAAGGCGACCCGAGGATCCGCCGTCGTCGGCAACTGTGACCACCGCTGTGACATGGTCCGCAACCTGACGGTCAGCTCTCAGCGTGGCAAATAGACCATGACCGCCACCCAGACTGGTAATTGATGTCAATTTCTACACCTCCACGAAAACCGCTAGTTGCGGTCAATATCGCGGTGGACGACGTTGACGTTGATCCCGGAAACTCCCTCGAGCTTCTTAGCCAGCGCCTCCGACATGGCCACACTTCGGTGATGGCCTCCGGTGCATCCCACAGCGATAGTCATAAAACCCTTGCCCTCACGGCGGTACCCGGGCAAAACCAATTCAATCAAGTTTGTGACGTTGTCCAAAAACCCCTGAGACTCAGGTTGGGACAGCACGTAGTCGGCCACGGCTTTGTTGGTACCGCGGCCCGCACGCAGCTCAGGTACCCAATAGGGATTGGGGAGAAAACGGACGTCGAAAAGCATGTCGGCATCGCGCGGTGCACCGTGCTTAAACCCAAAAGATTCGATGGTGATCTGCTGAATCTTACTAGCGGTATCCGACAACTGATGCTCTAACTCACGGCGCAAATCGTGCACGCTCATGTCAGAAGTATCCACTACTAAATCCGACATGCCCTTTATTGGCAGCAACATCTGACGTTCAGCGGCAATACCCTGTGAAAGCGTGCCATTTTCCTGCAGCGGATGGGTGCGGCGGACAGAGTCGTAGCGGGCGATGAGGGTGTCGTCGTTGGCATCAAAGAAGATGACATAGGGCTGGCGCCCCTCATTGCGGAGTCCGTCGAGCACCTCCCCCAAACTGCCGGCGAACGCGCGCGAGCGCACGTCGGTGACGATAGCGAGGCGCTCTACTGGAGAGTCCGCCTCAAACGACAACTCGACCATGCGCATAATTAACTCCGGTGGCAGGTTGTCTGCGACATACCAGCCCATCTCCTCCAAGACGCTGGCGGCCGTATTGCGTCCGGAACCGGACATGCCGGTAATCAACACAAGTGACTTTTCAGCCTGAGGGGAATAACCCGAAGTAATCATGCCATCACTCTAATACAATTCCGCCCAACCGCTCTCGGTTTTACTAGCGGAAGTAAACCCCCTAGCACTGTTTCAAGTGCGGTTTTAGCCACTTGTTTACCTACTTCTACGCCTACTCTCCCGGACCGACATCCGAGTTTGGCTCTGACGGCTTCTCGTCTGGATGGAGGTAATCGTAAACAGTTTTCGCGAGCATCGGCCCGAAACCAGCCACTTCTTCGATCTGCTCGACGCTGGCCTTCTTCAGCGCCGCAACGGAACCAAAGTGCTTGACCAACTCACTGCGGCGTGCTGGCCCCAGCCCCTTAATGCCATCAAGCACCGAAGAACGCATGCGTTTAGAGCGCTGCTGGCGATGATAATTAATGGCAAAGCGGTGCGCCTCATCACGAATTCGCTGAATAAGGTACATCGCCTCCGAATTGCGCGGCAGAATGAGCGGCTCATCATCGTCGGGAATCCACAGCTCTTCTAAGCGCTTGGCAATCCCCACCAACGTCACATCGGTGACCTCGAGTTCATCGAGGACCGCCTGTGCGGCTGCGACCTGCGGTGCACCACCGTCGACGATGAACAACTGTGGCGGGTAGGCAAACTTGCGGTTACTCCGCGACTGCTCATCGACGGCATCAGTCGTCTCTTCGACGAACATCTCGCTTGCATCATCGGGCATGGCGAGCTTGTCCTCGTTATGGCGCAGAAAACGACGGCGCACCACCTCAGCGATAGAACCGACGTCGTCCGAGCGACCGTCACCCGCTGCATCTTTGATTCGGTAGCGGCGGTAGTCGGACTTCTTGGGCAATCCATCCTCGAAGACCACCAACGAGGCCACCACATCGGTGCCCTGAATATGCGAGATGTCAGTGCACTCGATGCGCAGCGGCGCTTCATCCATAAATAGCGCGTCCTGGAGTTCGGAGAGAGCCTGCGATCGAGTAGTTAGATCTCCACTTCGCTTTAGCTTGTGCTGGCGTAGCGCTTCAGCTGCATTTTTCTGCACGGTCTCCATGAGCGTCCGCTTGTCACCGCGTTGTGGGACGCGAATATCTACATTGGTGCCACGAATATCGGCCAAAAATGCAGTAACCTCGTCAAGATCGTCGGGCGTGGCCTGAACGAGAATTTCGCGTGGCACAACCTGGGCGGCAGTGGTTGATTCATCGCCGTCGACATCCGCGTGCTTGGCGGCGTCGCCATAGAACTGTGTCAGGAACTGCGTTAGCAGCCCACCCAAGCTGGGGTCAGTTTCTCCCTCTCGAAACTCCGTAGTCGCGTACTCGCCGGACTTCTCCACTACCCAGCCGCGCTGACCGTAAATACGTCCCGCCCGAACATGGAAAATCTGCACGGCCGCTTCCAGTTCGTCGGTTGCTAGCGCAATAAAGTCGGCATCGGCGGCGTCGGAAAGCACGACTGACTGCCGCTCCATGACCTTGTCGATGGCAGCGAGGTTGTCGCGCAGACTAGCGGCGCGCTCGAAGTCTAACTCGCCGGCAGCTTCCTCCATTTCCTTTTTTAAGCGCCTCGTGACCGGGCCCGTATTTCCCGACATGAAGCTGGTAAAACCACGGACAATTTCGCGGTGTTCCTCGGCACTGACACGGCCGACACAAGGCGCCGAGCATTTGTCGATATAGCCGAGCAAACAGGGCCGCCCCAGGGCTTGCTGCCGGTTGAAGACTCCCTTTGAACAGGTGCGGGCTGGGAAAACTCGTGTAAGCAAGTCGAGCGTTTCTCGGATAGCCCACGCGTGTGAATAAGGCCCGAAATAACGCACGCCCTTCCGGCGCGGTCCTCGGTAGAGAAAGAGCCGCGGGTACAGCTCTCCAACGCTGACGGCCAACATCGGATACGACTTGTCGTCGCGGTACATCACGTTGAACCGCGGATTAAAGCGCTTGATCCAGGTGTACTCCAACTGCAGCGCTTCGACTTCATTGTGGACGACAGTCCACGTCACCTTCGAAGCGGACTGCACCATCTGGCGGGTGCGGGGATGAAGCCGAGTTAAGTCCTGGAAATAGTTAGACAAACGCGCACGGAGATTCTTCGCCTTGCCGACGTAGAGAACGCGCCCGGTTGAATCGAGAAAACGGTACACCCCCGGCTCCGTGGGAATGGTGCCGGGGGCGGGACGGTACTGAGAAGGGTCAGTCACTTACGGTGTCCTTAAAACGTGTCCTTGGGTTAGTCCTCCGGCATGAACTCGTCTTCAAGTTCACGGAACCGGCGGATGTCTTCCACGACGCGGCTGCCGTCGGCCGACTGGATCGCGAGCATCGGCACAAACTCAAAGTCAGGCAGCTCCAAGCGAGCCCAGCGGGACTTCTTTGGAAAACTCAGGCCGTAGATATCGACCCACGGGTAAAACTTCGCATTGAGTAGATTGCGGACTTCCACACCCCTGGCATTTACGCGAACGCGCGCCCGAGTCAGCAGCAGGATTACCCCGGCGATGATCAAACCAATCATTGGGAAAGCCAGCTGGTCGATAGCGGTCACCGAAGCTCCGGTGTTACCAAAGTCCACCACGATACCCATGAAGATATGGATAGCGAAAACCACAACTGCAGCGATAATCGCCCACAGACGCAGCTTTTGCGAGGTGATTTCCAACAGCCATTTGTCTTCGCTACCGGTGTCGACGGCAGTCGAATTGCTGTGGCGTTCGGAGTTACCCATTCTTACTCAGCTCCACCTTCACGAAGGGACTTCAACACTGCGACGGTGTGCAGCGCTGCGGCCATGGCCTCGCGACCTTTATTCTCCGCGGCGCCCTCACCGCCGGCACGATCAATTGCTTGCTGTTCAGTGTTGCAGGTCAACACACCATTGCCAACTGGCGTTTCACAGTCCAGTGCGATCCGCGTCAGGCCCTCAGTCACCGAGTCGCAGACATAGTCGAAGTGCGGCGTACCACCGCGGATAACGCACCCCAGCGCCACCACGGCGTCGTGAGTTCGCGCGAGCTGTTGCACCACAACCGGAATCTCCAGAGCACCGACGACAGTCACATCCGTGACTACAGCGCCGACCTCCTCGGCCTGGGACAGCGCTTCACGACGAAGCTGCCCAGTAATCTCCTCGTTCCAGTGAGAGGTGACCAGACCGACGGTCACACCAGTGGAATCGGGAACGGAAATTTCAGGAAGACCTGCGCCACTCATCTACTGTGCTCCTTCTGTCGAAATGCCGTGGGTCTCCATGTACTCATCCAACCAAGGGAGCTCATGGCCCATGCGTTCGCGCTTTGTCAACAAGTATTTCAAGTTATCCTCGTTGACCTCAACTGGCACCGGTACCCGGCGGCTCATCTCCAGTCCATAACCACCTAGGCCGGCACGCTTGGTCGGATTGTTCGTCAGCAGCGCCATAGTGGTGACTCCAAGATCCTGCAGAATCTGTGCACCAGTGCCGTACTCACGGGCATCCGACGGCAAACCGAGCGCAAGATTGGCATCAACGGTGTCAGCGCCTTCATCTTGCAGATGGTAGGCCTGCAGCTTCGGCATCAGACCAATGCCTCGGCCTTCGTGACCGCGCATGTAGAGGATGACGCCACGCCCCGCTTCGTGAACCATGCGCATGGAGTTGTGCAGCTGCTGACCGCAGTCGCAGCGGCGAGATCCCAGTGCGTCGCCAGTGAGGCATTCGGAGTGCACACGCACGAGGACGTCCTGACCATCGTTGGAAGACACATCCCCCACAACGAGAGCGACATGCTCAACACCGTCGATAAGGCTCCGGTACCCAATGGCACGGAACTCGCCGTAGTCGGTCGGCAGCTTGGTTTCGACAACGCGTTCAATCAAGTGCTCGTTGTGGCGACGGTATTCGATCAGCTGCTCAATGGAGATCAGCGCTAAATCGTGCTTGTCGCAGAAGCGACGCAGTTCCTCCGCGCGCGCCATACCGGTCGGGTCTTCCTCGGAGACAACCTCACACAGCACGCCGGCAGGACGGAGCCCTGCCAGGCGGGCGAGATCGACCGCAGCCTCGGTGTGGCCGGCACGGACGAGGACGCCACCATCGCGAGCTCGCAACGGGACCACGTGTCCTGGCCGGGTGAAATCGTGCGGGCTCGACGTGGGGTCAGCGAGAGTACGAATGGTGTTCGCACGATCTGTGGCGGAAATACCGGTCGTACCGGTGTTGGCATCCACGGTCACTGTGTATGCGGTACCGCGGGCATCCTCATTCTCTGACACCATCGGTGGCAGATTCAGACGCTCGCAGTCCTCGGCGGTCAGCGGCGCGCAGATGTAACCAGAGGAATAGCGAACCATAAAGGCAACAAGTTCAGGCGTTGCCTTCTCGGCGGCGAAGATGATGTCGCCCTCGTTCTCACGATCTTCATCGTCGACGACGACCACGGCCTTACCGGCTGCGATGTCCGCAATGGCCCGCTCTACAGAATCGAACTTAATCACAGTCTTGTAGCTTATCTTTCCAACATTTTCTCGACGTACTTGGCTAGCACATCGACTTCCAAATTGACCTTGGTGCCTACCGCGGTCGAACCAATAACGGAGTCCGTCAGCGTCGTCGGTATCAGGCTGACTTCAAAGAACCCCTCGCCTACTGCAGAGACGGTCAACGAAGTACCATCCACGGCAATTGAGCCCTTTTCCACGACATACTTGGAGAGATGCTCCGGCAGCGAAATCCGCACTACTTCCCAGCGCTCCCCTGGCGTGCGCGAAATAACCTCGCCGGTGCCATCGACATGTCCCTGCACGATATGGCCGCCAAGGCGTTGACCGACTGCGGTTGCACGTTCGAGGTTGACCTTGGAGCCGACCTCAACTTGGCCGAGGCTCGACCTAACCAGAGTCTCTTGCATGAGATCAGCGGTAAAGAAATCATCGCCAAACTCCACGACGGTCAAACAAACGCCATTGACAGCAATGGAATCACCGTGGTGCACGTCGTCAAGCACGGTGGTCGCGCGAATGGTCAGAGTAATGGAATCGGCTTCGCGGTGGATTTCGCGAATTTCGCCGAGTTCCTCAACAATTCCCGTAAACATAGTGGTCAGGAAAATCCTTTACCGTTTGTTATAAATTGAAAGATTTTTACAAAATTAACTCTAGCCGGTCTACCCGCGATCTTTGCCACTGCGGAGAGCCGTAATCAAAATGTCATCTCCCAGAGTCTCGACCGCGACGGTACGAAAGCGCGAGATGTCAGTGATGGTGGTCTCATGGTTGGCCGATGTCACCGGCAGACCAGCTCCGAGAAACGCCGGGGCAATGTAAGACTCAATCGCGTCGACAGCATCGGCTTCTAAGAAAGCGCTGGCGAGCCGTGGGCCGCCTTCTACCAGCACGTCAATAAGTCCCATATCCGCCATTGTCTCCAGCGCCACTTCCACATCGTGAGTGCGAATGTGGCGGAAGTTATCGCCGCGGATATTCGCATCGGCGGCGACCTCCGAGGTGCCGATCGCGATGCGCAGGGGTTGCGTTGACAGCTCCTCGCCGTCTGGTGTGCGCGCGGTCAATCGCGGATTGTCAGCGAGCACTGTTCCCGTTCCGACGACAATCGCTTGCCGACGTGCACGATCGATATGTACCCGTGCCCGCGCCTGCTCCCCCGTAATCCACTGCGAGGTGCGGTCGGTAGCGGCGGCGAAACCATCCAGCGTGCCCGCCGTCTTCAGCGTGATGTGTGGGCGCCGAGTGCGCTGCCAGTGTAACCATGGACGCAGATAGCCATCCGCCACACGATTGCGTTGGAACTCCTCGACCACGTCGATTCCCTTGTATCGCAACCACTCGCTGCCGCCAGCGGCCACGGGATTAGGATCGGCGACCGCAAATATGACGCGGGAAACTCCGGCTGCCGCAAGTGCCTCGGTGCACGGTGGTGTACGGCCGATATGATTGCACGGCTCTAGTGTGACCACTGCAGTACCGCCCTGAGCTCGTGCCCCCGCCATTTCTAATGCTTGTGGCTCTGCGTGTCGGCCACCTACCGGCTCAGTTCCGGCCACTCCTACCGCAATCCCTGCGGTATCGAGGATGACGCAACCAATCGGTGGATTGGGATAGGTGGTGCCCCGAACTCGCTGGCCGGCTTCTATGGCCAATGCCATAGCTTGAGCGTCAGTCAGCGGCTGTGCGGAGACGAGATCCGGAAACTGTGCCACCGTGCTTCACCGCCGTCTACTTAGTTGCAGCAGTAGTGGCCAATGCGCGCAGCTCATCGACAGCCGCCGCACGATCATCAGCGCCGAAAACGGCCGACCCTGCAACGAAGGCGTCGCAACCGGCGGCGGCAGCGGATTCGATGGTCTTGGCGGAGATACCACCGTCAATCTCGATCAGAGTATCCAGACCTTCGGCATCAATGCGCTGACGCAGCTTCTCGACCTTGGTTAGCTGATCCGGCATAAAGGACTGGCCCCCGAAACCGGGTTCGACACTCATGACCAGCACCTCGTCGAATTCGGCGAGGTGATCCAGCCACGGCTCAATTGGGGTACCCGGGCGCAGCGAGAACCCGGCCTTCACGCCCTGGGAACGAATGTGGCGTGCCAGTGCGATGGCATCGTCGACGGCTTCCACATGGAAAATAACGGAGCTCGCCCCCGCCTTAATGTAGGTGTCGACCCACTTCTCCGGGTTCTCAATCATGAGATGGACATCCAAGTACTTGTCCGTCACCGCAGCTACGGCCTCCAGCACCGGAGCGCCGAAGGACAGGTTGGGAACGAAGTGGCCATCCATGACGTCGATATGCAGCCAATCTGCATTGGCTACAGCCTCAACCTCGCGGTCGAGGCGAGCGAAGTCAGCAGCGAGAATGGACGGGGCAATAATTGGTGCGCTCATAACCTCTGAGCCTAGTCGTTCTTGCGCAAAACTGAGAAGAACATCGCATCGGTACCGTGGCGGTGTGGCCACATCTGCACAGATGGATACGGTCCGACATCAGTCATCGGCGCTACCAACTCGTGTGCATTCAGCTCCGTCACCGGCAATTCCGTCACTGCCCTATCGACAATGCCCCTGGTTTCCCGCAGATGCGGAGAACACGTGGAATAGACGATGATGCCACCCGGCCGTGCCAGACGCACAGCTTCACTGAGCAGTTCAAACTGCAGCGCAGTCAAGGAGTTCAGATCGGACGGCGACTTCCGCCAGCGCGCTTCCGGGCGACGGCGAAGCGAGCCCAAACCAGAGCACGGCGCGTCTACCAAAATGCGGTCAAAGCCTGCCTCCAGCCCGGTATCGCGACCATCCGCAACGGTTACAGTCACTGGCAGCCCGGCCGTGGCCTTCTTCACCAGTTCTGCGCGAGTCGCAGATACCTCAACAGCGTCGAGCTTCGCGCCCTCAATAGCTGCGATGCCGCCGATGAAAGCTGACTTACCACCGGGGCCGGAACACAAATCTAACCAGCGGCCGCTGTCTTCACCGGCAACGGGTGCCATGGTGACGGCACGCGCAATGAGCTGAGAACCCTCGTCCTGCACCGCAGCCAAGCCCTGTCGGACCGGCTCCAATTCTCCTGGGGCACCGGAATCCAAGCGCACGCAGTACGGCGACCACGGTCCCTCTTCACCGCCGGTGATCAGTGCCAATTCCTCAGCAGTAATCTCGCCCGGACGAGCGACCAAGTGCACCAACGGGCGCGCATCGTCGGCAGCGAGTGCCTGCTGCAGCTCACCGGCTTGTGCACCGAGTGCGCGGGCAAACTCCATCGCAATCCAGCGCGGGTGGGCATGCTTCATCGCTACGTAGCTAATCGGATCGGTCGCAGGATCCGGCGCGACCTCAGCCACCCATTCGCCTTCGGTCTTCGAGGAAACTTTCCTCAAAATGGCATTGACAAAGCCGCGCGCACCAGGTCCCGCTACCTTCGCCACCGCCCGCACCGAGGTATCGACCGCCGCGTAGGCATCGACGCGCGTACGCAGCAGCTGGTACGTGCCCAGGCGCAACACATCCATCACCGGTCCAGCAATATCGTTTAACGGGCGTGACGACGATGCCTCAATCACGGCATCCAACAGGCCTTCCGCCCGCAGTGTGCCGTACGTCAGCTCAGTTGCAAAAGCAGCATCCCGACCCTTGAGCTTGTGTGCCTTCAGCAACCTGGGCAGCAGCAGGTTCGCGTAAGCATCATTCTCGCGAACGTCGGCTAGTACCTTCAGTGCGACCTTGCGCGGTTGGTCAATGCCACCGCGATTGTCCCCACCTCTGTTGTCACGGTTACGGTTGCGGTCATTGCGGTTCTGTCCGCTGCGGTTGCCGCGCTGCCGTCCGCCACCGGTGTGGCGGGGTTTGTCGTTGCCCATTTACTCGCAGACCTTTCCGCCGGGTTGGCTACCTCGCGCCCAGTCGGACGCATCCATCATCTTCTTACCCTGTGGCTGCACCTTCACCAGCTGCACATAGCCATCGGCACAACGCACAGATACTCGGTGCTTCTCCACTACCAACTCACCCGGTGTGGCGGCTGCCGCCTCCGGAGCAGCTGCCTTTCGCACCTCGTCGACCGCGGCGCTGTCCTCGTCGGAAAGCGGGGTGAGCTCTCCGACCTTCAAACGTGCGCCGTCGAGAGTTGTCCACGCACCTGGGGCAGGCGTGAATGCACGAGCGCGGCGGTCAAGAAGATGTCGCGGCTGAGTCCAAACGATTCGGGCATCCTCCGGCCCGAACTTAGCGGCGTAACTGACATCCTGTTCTGGCTGAGCGGTCGGACGCAACGCACCGGCTTCGATGCCGTCCATGGTGGCGGCTAGAAGATCCGCGCCGGAGTATGCCAGGCGGGTCAAAAGGTCGTCGGCATTATCGGTCGGGCGAATCGCTTCGGTGACGGTACCGAAAACTGGTCCGGTATCCAGACCCTTTTCAATCCGGAAAGTACTGGCACCCGTGACTTCATCGCCGGCAGCGATAGCTGCCTGCACCGGCGCGGCACCTCGCCAAGCAGGAAGCAGTGAGAAATGCAGATTGACCCAGCCGTGCGTCGGTACATCGAGCAATTCCTCCGGCACGAGATTGCCGTAGGCGACCACCGGGATGCAGTCGGCGTTTAACTCGCGGATCTGCTGCTGGATCTCTTCATCGCGCAGGGTCGTCGGGGTGAGCACGGGAATGTCGTGTTCCAAGGCCAGAGCCTTCACCGGCGAGGGCGAAAGCGACTTACCGCGGCCACGGCGGGCATCGGGGCGAGTGAGAACAGCGACGATTTCATGACGGGAGTCTTCGAGCAACTTCTTCAGTGCAACGACAGCAGGTTCCGGGGTTCCGGCAAAAATCAGGCGCACAGTAAGTGGATTCCTTCCTGGTGGACCTAGTTGTTCTAGTTAATCTAGTGATGAAACTCGGGGCGCCACACCCAGGGGTCTAGGCGCAGGTGAGTTAACCGCGGTTGAGGAACCAGTCCTGCTCACGCAGAGAACGCATCGCGGTCTTGCGCTCGTCGCCCTCGAGACGCTTCAAAAACAGCACACCATCCAGGTGGTCGCTTTCATGCTGCACACAGCGAGCCAGCAAATCATCAGCTTCGAAGCTCACCGGTGTGCCGTGGCGATCCTGGCCAGTAACGCGCACACGTGCGTGTCGAGTCACGGGTCCATTAATACCCGGGATAGATAGGCATCCTTCGATTTCGTGGACAGTCTCGTCGCCGATGGCTTCCCATTCCGGATTGACGATGTGCCCGCGGGTGCCGTTGCAGTCGTAGACGAAAACGCGCTGCAGCACGCCGACCTGGTTTGCCGCGAGCCCGACGCCCTGTTGCTCGTCCATCGTGTCGAACATGTCATCAATCAGGTGCGACAGCGTCGCGTCGAAATCAGTGACGGTATCCGCCTTGGACAGCAACACCGGATCGCCGAAAAGACGTACCTCACGAACTGCCATGAACTTAGAGCCTCCAAGAAAACTGGTGTGAATCAAGCGATAACGCGCTCATTTTAGCAGCTAGCCGAAATTAATCGGATCGACGACAACGCGCACCGGCGTCGGGTCCTTCCTGGTCGCTCGAACGACCTGTGCTGCCTTCAACGCCGCTCCCACCGCCCGTGCTTGCCGACGGTCACAGCGCACCAACATCCGCTGAATAGGTGTACCCGGTTCCACGCCTGCTGGTGGTCTGGCGTTGCGGGGAAGGTCTACCGGCCCCAGGATTTCCGCGCCCGATGGAACCTCCAGGGACTCCATGAAGTTACGCAGGCCCTCTTCAGTCCCGTCCACCGCTGCCACGTGAAAGGCCGGAGGCAGAGTGGCGGCTGTACGGTCGGCCAATTCCCTGTTCGCAGCGCCTACCGCGTCCCATGCCAGAAGATCGGCCACAGTCGGGACTGCAGCATCCGCATCGATAACCACTGCCCCTCCTCGCTCCCGCGGTCGCGCAAGCGTGACAGCTCGAGACCAATGCGCATAGGCCTCTTCATGAGCGCGCAAGTCCTGCCGGCCGAGCATCGCCCAAGTGTCCAGCAGCATCACTGCACCGTAGCCCTCCGGCGCATAAGGCTCGGCTCCCGGCGTGGCCACCACGACCCTCGGGCCTTCGGGAATGTCGTCAACAATCCGTTCGCCAGAGGAAGCGACGACTGGGAATGGACTGAAAATACGACCAAACTCTTCCGCCGTACGTTCACTGCCGACCACGACTGGCCGAATCTTGGTGGAACCGCAGCTATGGCAACGGTGGTGGATGTCGATGCGGCCACACCACCGACAGGTCGGCGGCGCCGGATCGTCCGGGTTATCGGACGGTGGAATTCCCAGTGGACCGTTACACCAGCGACAGCGCGCAGGAGCACCACAGGAACGACACGACAATGTCGGTACATATCCCTTGCGGGGTACCTGGACCAGAATCGGAAGCTCTTCGCGCAGCGCGGCTTTTGCCCGTCGAAAAGCGATGGCAGGAAGGCGTCCCCTACTGACGTCATCCGGGTCTTCGGAAGTGTCCGTGGAGGCAATCATCTCCGGCATGGATTCAGCTAGGGCGTCGGCGCCTGCAACCAGATTGTGCGCCCAACCTGAGGAGACCAGCAGCTGCACCTCTGCTGTACGGCTATACGATGCAAAAATAAGAGCGCATCCCTCCTGCGCACTTCGCGTGACCAGCACCTCGCGAGAGTGGACGTAGGGTGCGCGGGGGTCTACGAGGTTGTCATCGCCATCATCGACAATCACTGCTAAACGCAGATTCTGCACTGGGGCGTACGCTGCCGAACGCGTGCCGACGACTATGCGCCCCTGGCCGTGCAGGATATCCAGGTACCGGCGATAGCGGGACTCGGGCCCGAGACCAGCCCCGAGAAGAGTGAGCTGACGGGCAGAAATGAGCTCGCGAAAAGCGCTCTCGAAGCGCGCCTGCATGCGTGCGTCCGGCACAATGATGAGAACACCGCCACCATCGCGGGCGACCGAAACGCTGAGCGCGGCGAGCATGGCTGCCACCTGTTCCCCTGGAACTGGCTGCCACGCTGCGCGTGCCGGGGCGCCCTTGCGGACGGAATCGACAAAGGATTCGCCGAAGACATAGTTGCCCCAAGCGGAAAGATCCGGATCCTCGGTGGCAAGCTTTCCCAATTCCTCCCACGTCGGGGGCATGTTCTCCTTGCGGGCACGTTCGGCCCGTGCATGGCGGGTTGGGATGGCGGAGCGAATGATGTTTGAGCGTGTTGCGCCGTAATACTCCGCCAGAGAATCCACCAACCGTCGAAGCTGTGGCGGATAGACAACCTCAGTGCTGATGACATCCTTGAGATAGGACAGTTTGCCGTCGTGAGTGGGCGTGGCACAGCGCTCCAGCACCAGCGCATTGACCAATTGGCCGTGGAATCGAATCCGCACCCGGCAACCGACAACCGCTTCCTCCGCTAGCGCGCGCGGAACCAGGTAATCGAAGGGGCGATCCAACTGCGGCAGCCCCAAAAGTGGAAGCACCCGCGCGACTGGCAGCTTCTCAGCTGCGGCGGCGGGTGCGAAGGGGGCGTCGGTCATAGAGTCTTACTCTACTTCCCCACCCCAGGGTCATGCTGGCGGGTGGTGTTTATCCCAGGCCAGCGGCTGCGCGGAGCTCTTCAACACGGTTGAGTTGCTCCCACGGCAGGTCCAAGTCAGTTCGGCCGAAGTGACCGTAGGTGGAGGTCTGCGCATAAATCGGGCGCAGCAAGTCCAGGTCACGAATAATAGCGGCCGGACGAAGGTCGAAGACCTTGTTGATAGCCTCGCGGATGGCGTCGTCTGAAACGTGACCGGTGCCGAAAGAGTCGACGTAAAGGCCTACCGGGCGAGCGCGGCCGATAGCGTAGGCGACCTGAATCTCCAGGCGGTCAGCCAGACCCGCAGCCACGGCATTCTTCGCAACCCAACGGGTGGCATAGGCGCCGGAGCGGTCCACCTTTGACGGGTCCTTACCCGAGAATGCGCCGCCACCGTGACGAGCCATACCGCCATAAGTGTCGACGATAATCTTGCGGCCGGTCAGGCCGGCATCGCCCATCGGGCCACCGATAATAAACTGGCCAGACGGGTTGACCAGCAGATTCAATTCCTCGGTAACAAAGCGCTCGCGCAAGTTAGCGTCGTCGAGCACCCAATCGACTACGTGAGTCTTAATCTGCTCGGTAATCCACTCCTGGGTCACATCCGGGTCGTGCTGCGTGGACACCACTACGGTGTCCAAGTACACCGGGTTATTGTCTTCGTCGTAAGCGAAGGTGACCTGAGTCTTACCATCCGGTCGAAGCGATGGGACGATGCCTTCCTTGCGTACCTGCGTCAAGCGGCGAGCCAGACGGTGCGCCAGTGCAATCGGTAGCGGCATGTACTCCGGAGTTTCGTTGGTAGCGTAGCCGAACATCAGCCCCTGGTCGCCAGCGCCCTTGAGATCTTCTGCTTCGACTTCGCCACCAGAGCTGCGTGCTTCCAGAGAAGTGTGCACACCGTCGTGGATGTCTGAAGATTGCTCACCGATCGAAATGGAGACGCCACAGGTCTTGCCGTCAAAGCCCTTTTCAGAAGAATCGAAACCGATCTCCTTCAGTCGACTCCGGACAATTCCAGGGATGTCAACGTAGCTCTTCGTGCGAACCTCGCCAACAACATGGACTAAACCGGTAGTCACCACAGTCTCAACGGCGACCATCGATGCAGAATCCTGCGCGAGCATAGCGTCAAGGATGGAGTCCGAAATCGAGTCGCAAATCTTATCTGGGTGCCCCTCGGTAACAGATTCACTGGAAAACAGCCGAAGATTAGAGGCCACGAGCAGTACAACTTTCTTCTAGATCATTTCCCCAGCCCTGCGATGTCGCTGCGGCGTGGGTTTTCGTTTGATTCGATAATTATAGACCAAGCGGTTCAGTCGCCGTAGTAGGCACCGGCTACTCCGCTGGCTGAGGTTCCTGTCGCAGCTCGGAGACTGCATCCAAAATCGAACCGGCTACCGAGAACTTTGAGCCTCGCGGCACGTCCCACTGCTCGCCATCGAGAGACAGCAACCATCCGACATTGTCCGTCGCACCGAAAGTTTGCCCACCTGAGACGTCGTTACACATGAGCAAATCGCAGCCCTTGCGCACAATTTTCTGCTTCGCAAGCTCGAGTGGCGTCGTCGTCTCGTCGCCGGTCTCAGCCGCAAAGCCCACCATCGTCGTGGTTGCCGGAATCTCGCCCGCTTTACGACGCTCCACAGTGGTAGCCAGAATGTCAGGGTTTTCTACAAGCTGGATGTTGCTCAAAGCGTCGTCTGCGACGCCCTTCTTCATCTTGGCCCCAGCGGTCGATGCCGGACGGAAGTCGGCGACGGCAGCGGCAAAAATGCAGACATCGGCCAACTTGGAGTGTTCGTGGGCGGCCTTGGCCATCTCCAAAGTGGAATCAACCTTTACAACATTCGCGCCCAGCGGTATCGGCAACTGATCTGTATGTCCTGCCACCACAGTGACCTGAGCGCCACGCTGTGCTGCCATCTCAGCTAGCGCGAAGCCCTGACGCCCTGAGGAGTGGTTGCCGATAAAACGTACCGGGTCGATAGCCTCACGGGTGCCACCGGCAGTAATCATAAAGCGCACGCCCTCGAAGTCGCGGCGGAAGTGGCGCGGATTCTCGACTGCCGCTAATGCCAGCGAAACTATCTGCTCTGGCTCCGGCAGACGACCTGGACCAGTGTCCTTACCAGTCAAACGGCCATGGGCCGGATCGAGGACAATAGTGCCATGGCGACGAAGAATCGCGACATTATCCCGCGTAGCTGGATGGTTCCACATCTCGGTGTGCATGGCAGGGGCCAGAACCACCGGGCAGGTCGCCACAAGCAAAGTTGCGGTGAGAAGGTCGTCGGCACGCCCGTGTGCGGCACGCGCCATAAAGTCGGCAGTCGCGGGAACCACGACGACGAGGTCGGCCTCCTGCCCCACGCGGACATGCTGAACTTCATCGACTGCGTCAAAAACCGTAGTCGACACCGGGTTCCCCGACAGCGCCTCGAAAGTAGCCGCACCTACAAAATTCAATGCGGACTCGGTGGGAACGACGCGAACATCGTGACCGAGTTCCTTGAAGCCACGAACAACGTGTGCGGCCTTATATGCAGCGATGCCGCCGGCAACCCCGACGACAACCTTTAAACATTCGGATACGTCAGCATTACCGGCGGCATGCATACAGATATCTCCCCTTAAGGAAATGCTCTAGCCCTCAGTGTGGTCCAGCAGACCAGCGTTAATTTCACGAAGAGCGATGGACAGAGGCTTCTCAGCGACCCCCGGAGTAACCAGCGGGCCAACGTACTCCAGCATGCCTTCGTCAATCTGCTGGTAGTAGTCATTAATCTGGCGTGCACGCTTGGCAGCGAAGATAGCCAGAGCGTACTTCGAAGAAGCCTTACCAAGCAGCTCATCGATCGGCGGATTGGTAATACCAATTGGCGGGTCGAACACTGCCTCGGTGGCGGTATTTTCCTGGGTCACGAGAAATCTTTCCTCAATAGAACGTGAGTTACTGGGGTGACAATAGAAACCGTCGGAGCAATAGAAACACCATTGCTTGGAAACGATTTCTACTATCGATGATGTGGAGTCGCCCTGTTACTTGCCAGTAGTCAGCGCCCGAGCGATGGCCGCCACAGCATCATCGACATTGTCGTTGACAACAACCTCATCGAATTCGTGCTGAGCATCCATTTCCACTCGCGCGGTTTCCAGGCGACGCTTGACTTGCGCCTCGGTTTCCGTGCCACGACCAGTGAGCCTGCTGACGAGAATCTCCCAGCTTGGCGGAGCCAAGAACAGCAGGTGAGCATTCGGCGCTACCTTACGGATGGAGCGGGCTCCCGCCAGATCCACCTCAACGAGTACCGGACGTCCCTCGGCGAGAGCTTTATCCACCGGGCCACGCGGCGTACCAGAACGCTGCAGACCACCGTGGATTTCAGCCCACTCGAGCATCTCTCCTGCATCAATATGCTGTTGGAACTTCTCCGGGGTCACGAAGAAATAGTCGCGGCCATCGATCTCACCCGGCCGTGCGGCGCGGGTGGTCATGGAAACGCTGAAGTACAGTCCGGGAACCTCGGCACGGAGCCGACTGACAACAGTGGATTTTCCCACACCGGCAGGGCCGGCAAGGACTACCAGCTGACCGTTTTCATTCCCGGCCACTGCGACTAGTCCTCCACTGCGTAGCCGAAGCGCTCCAGCAGAGCGCGACGCTGACGGTCACCCAGGCCACGCAGGCGGCGGGTCTGAGCAATCTCCAGGTCATTCATGATGTCCTGTGCCTTGACCTTGCCGACCTTCGGCAGAGCCTCGAGCAGAGCGGAGACCTTCATCTTGCCGATGATCTCGTTCTCGTCAGCCTGCTTGAGAACCTCTGGCAGGTCGATAGCGCCACGCTTCAGCTTGTCCTTGAGCTCTGCGCGTACCTTGCGGGCCTGAGCTGCCTTCTCGAGTGCTGCTGCACGCTGCTCCGGGGTCAACTGCGGAAGGGCCACGTGTTCCTCCGTAAAAATAGATTGGTTAGCTTCTTATTTACTTGCACGAGCCTCGCGTCCACCAAGGGCAGGCAACGACACCGTGCTTAACGATTGGAGACCGTACCGCACTTACCGGTTGTTGAGGCAAATGCTGACGGGGTGTCGATAAAAATGACACCAGGGCTTTATCCGCCCCACCTTTCGGTCGTGGTCAACCAACTCCGGCGATTGTAGCACCGTTTGCCCAGGAGAATGGAAATTGACCACGGTTTTTGTACGAAATCTCCCAGGAATCGTCACAGTAACTTGCCCATACCTACTCCGCCGCCACCTGAGGCTCATTAGGAAAATCTCGTCAGCTAGGTACGGAAGAAGCCCGCAGGGGCACCTGTTCTATGAGGTGCGCCCTGCGGGCCTCTGCCAAATCGTCGATTCGCTGCTAACTCTCGGATAGGAACGGAGCCGCAGCTTCAATAGTTGCGCGCCGCAGCGCAGCAGGATCAGGCCCAGCGGAGAGAATTGCACGCGAAATATTTGGCAGTGCAAGCCCCTTGGATTCCCCTGCCAGACGATCTACATCGGCCGGGGTTCCACCCTGAGCTCCCACACCGGGCATGAGAATGGGACCACGCAGGTCACTGAGCACCGGGGCGTCGTCAAGCGTTGCGCCAACAACAACGCCGATGCTGCCCGCCTTTGCACCAGCGTCAATCTGGCGGGCATTAATAGCGGCTGCCTGGTTGACCATGGTCTGAGCCAGACTCTCACCCGAAACGGTCGCCTTTTGTACGGACGCACCTTCCGGATTGGACGTTGCGGCCAACACGAACAGGCCGCGTCCGTTCTCCAACGCCAACGAAACCGCCGGATCAAGAGCACCGAACCCGAGGTACGGAGATACCGTCAGTGCGTCGGCGGCTAGCGGCGAGCTATCCGACAGCCAGGCATCAGCGTATGCAGCCATCGTCGAACCGATATCGCCCCGCTTGGCATCTGCAATCGACAGCGCACCGGCGTCCTTCAGATCTGCCAACGTCCGCTCCAGGACGGCAAAGCCCTTGGAACCGTAGGCTTCAAAGAACGCCACCTGGGGCTTGACGACGGCAACGATGTCACCGAACGCCTCGACGCATGTGGCGGCAAAACGCTCTAGACCGTCAGCCGAATGCGGCAACTGCCAGGCATCCAGCAGCCCCGGGTGCGGGTCGATGCCCACGCAGAGCCGACCGCGCTCGGCGACAACCTCGCTGAGGCGATCGCCGAAACCTTTGACTGTCCGCACTGCGGAACCTTCAGCCTTCGCGGTCATGTTAGGCCTGCTCCTGAGCAGCCAACTCTGCCGGGTGGAGTTCCTGCAGAGCCTTAACGCTCATCTCACCGTTGCGCAGTGCCAGAATGCCCTGCAGTGCGGCGACGGCCCCCTGAGCGGTGGTCACACAAGTTACGCCCTGGCTCACAGCAGCAGCGCGAATCTCATATCCGTCAGAGCGTGCGCCAGCAGAACCGGACGGGGTGTTGATAATGATGTCAACCTCACCGTCGCGAATCATGTCGACGATGTCGCGCTCGTCCGTCGGTGCTTCGGAATCAGTCGTACGCTTTGCGACGACCTCACACTCAACACCGTTGCGGCGCAGCATACCGGCCGTACCCTCCGTTGCCAGGATGCGGAAGCCCATATCCGCCAGCGTGAGGATCGGGAAGACCAGAGTGCGCTTATCGCGGTTGGCCAGCGAAACGAAGATCGTGCCCTCGGTCGGCAGCTCACCGAAACCGGCCAGCTCGCCCTTGGCGAAAGCGGCACCAAAGTTGTCGGCCAGGCCCATGACTTCACCGGTGGACTTCATCTCCGGGCTCAGCAGACTGTCGAGAGCGCGGCCCTCGAAGTCGCGGAAGCGGTTGAACGGCAGGACCGCTTCCTTAACCGCGATAGGAGCGTCAGCAGGCAGAGAGCCGCCGTCGAAGTTGGACGGAATCATGCCCTCTTCGCGCAGTTCCGCGATAGTAGCGCCCATCATGACGCGGGACGCGGCCTTAGCCAGCGGAACCGAGGTTGCCTTGGAGACAAACGGTACGGTGCGAGATGCACGCGGGTTGGCCTCGATGACGTAGAGGGTCTCGTCCTTGAGTGCGTACTGAACGTTCATCAGGCCCTTGACACCGATGCCGTGTGCCAGTGCCTTGGTGGATTCACGCACCTTGTCGATGATGCCTGCAGACAGAGTCATCGGAGGCAGCGCACACGCGGAGTCGCCGGAGTGAATACCGGCTTCCTCGATGTGCTCCATAACGCCTCCGAGGTAGACCTCTTCCCCATCACACAGTGCATCAACATCAATCTCGATGGCGCTGTCCAGGAAGCGGTCAACCAGTACCGGGTGCTCATTGGACAGCTCGGTAGCGCGGTTGATGTAGTCCTCCAGAGTGGCCTCATCGTAGACGATTTCCATGCCACGGCCGCCGAGGACGTAGGACGGACGGACCAGCACCGGGTAACCGATACCAGCGGCAACCTGGCGAGCTTCTGCGAAGGAGGTGGCGGTACCGAACTCCGGCGCCGGCAGCTTGGCCTCAGCCAGCACCTTGCCGAACTCACCGCGGTCCTCAGCCAGGTCGATTGCCTCTGGGCTAGTGCCGACAATCGGAACACCTGCGGCCTGCAGACGCTCCGCCAGGCCCAGCGGAGTCTGGCCACCGAGCTGAACAATGACGCCTGCGACCTTTCCGGACTGGCTCTCAGCGTGGTAGACCTCGAGGACATCCTCGAAAGTCAACGGCTCGAAGTAGAGGCGATCTGCGGTGTCGTAGTCGGTGGAAACCGTTTCCGGGTTGCAGTTGACCATGACGGTCTCGTACCCAACCCGGGAGAGCTCGAGCGCCGCGTGGACACAGGAGTAGTCGAACTCAATACCCTGGCCGATGCGGTTAGGACCGGAACCGAGGATGATGACCTTTTCCTTCTCGGTCTGCGGGGCGACCTCGGACTCAGCAGCCGGGTCCAGCTCGTATGCCGAATAGTGGTACGGAGTCTGTGCTTCGAACTCGGCGGAGCAGGTATCGACAGTCTTGAATACCGGGTGGATGTTCAGGCGCCAGCGCAGCTCGCGCACGCCGTCTTCCCCGGCCAACTCCGGACGCAGCGCAGCAATCTGAGCGTCGGACAGGCCCCAGTACTTAGCCTCACGCAGCAGGTCGGAGGTCAGCACCGGAGCGTCGATAAGCTCCTTGCGGATATCCTGCAGGTTTTCCATCTCGGCGATAAACCACGGATCCAGGCCGGAAGCTTCGTGGATCTGCTCGATGGAAGCACCCAGACGCTGAGCCAGCTCAACGTCGTAGATGCGACCTTCAGTCGGACGCTTCAGGTCCTCAAGGACAGCGTTGACATCGTTTGCGCGCTCACCTGCAAAGTCCTCATCCGGAACAGTCCAGAAACCAGCTGGCTTGTTCTCCAGCGAACGCATGACCTTACCGAGCGCGCCGATGTAGTTACGGCCGATAGCCATGGCCTCACCGACGGACTTCATGGTGGTGGTCAGCGTATCGTCAGCACCTGGGAACTTCTCGAAAGCAAAGCGTGGAGCCTTGACAATCACGTAATCCTGCACCGGCTCAAACGCTGCCGGGGTTTCACCGGTGATGTCGTTGGTGATCTCATCAAGGGTGTAGCCGATAGCCAGCTTGGCAGCAATCTTTGCAATCGGGAAACCAGTTGCCTTGGAAGCAAGCGCCGACGAGCGGGAGACGCGCGGGTTCATCTCAATGGTGATGATGCGGCCGTCATTCGGGTTGATGGCGAACTGGATGTTACAGCCACCGGTGTCAACGCCGACCTCACGCAGAATTGCGATGCCCTGGTCACGCATGGTCTGGAACTCGCGGTCGGTCAGAGTCATCGACGGAGCGACAGTCACCGAGTCACCAGTGTGGACACCGAGGGCATCAACGTTTTCAATGGAGCAGACCACGACAACGTTGTCGTCGCCATCACGCATGAGCTCGAGCTCAAATTCCTTCCAGCCGAGGATGGACTCCTCGATCAGAACATTGGCCTCGGGCGATGCGGCCAGGCCGCCACCTGCAATACGGTCGAGGTCTTCCTGGTTGAAGGCCAGACCGGAACCCAGACCGCCCATGGTGAACGACGGGCGAACAACGACCGGAAGACCGAGCTCTGCAACAGTCTCATGGACTTCTTCCATGTTGTGGCAGACGCGGGAACGAGCGGATTCGCCACCAATCTTGGCGACGATGTCCTTGAACATCTGGCGATCCTCACCGCGCTGAATGGCCGGAATATCAGCACCAATCAGCTCGACATTGTACTTCTCCAGAATGCCCTCGCGGTCCAGCTGAATAGCTGCGTTCAGTGCAGTCTGGCCACCGAGAGTTGCCAGGACAGCGTCAATCGGGTTGCCCTCTGCAGCTTCCTTGGCCAGGATCTTTTCGATGTACTTGGTTTCAATCGGCTCGATATAGGTGGAGTCTGCGAACTCCGGGTCAGTCATAATCGTTGCCGGGTTGGAGTTGACCAGCGTGACTCTCAGGCCCTCTTCGCGCAGCACGCGGCAAGCCTGGGTGCCGGAGTAGTCGAACTCGCAGGCCTGACCGATAACAATCGGGCCGGAGCCGATAACCAGTACGTGGTTGATGTCTGTACGACGTGGCATGGTGTTAGGTCCCTTAGCCCTTTCCTACTTGTTCGAGTTTCCGGTTGCGGACTTGTTGAAATCGACCTTCTGGATCAGCGCCAGGAAGTCATCAAAGAGAGAGTGCGCATCGTGCGGGCCGGCTGCGGACTCCGGGTGGTACTGCACAGAAAAGGCCATGCCGTTCTTCAGTGCGACACCTTCCACGACGTCGTCGTTAAGGCAGGTGTGCGTAACCTCTGCCTCGCCCCACGGGGTATCGAAACTCTCGCCGGCCTTGCCTTCAAGTGCGAAACCGTGGTTCTGAGCGGTGATAAAAATACGGCCAGTGCGGTGGTCTTTCACCGGAACATTGACGCCGCGGTGACCGAAGACCAGCTTGTAGGTATTCAGGCCGAGTGCGCGACCAAGAATCTGGTTACCGAAGCAGATACCGAATAGCGGCATGCCGTCATCGAGGGCAGCCTTGGCGACCGCAACCATCTCATCAGCAGTTGCCGGGTCACCCGGGCCGTTGGACAAGAAGACACCGTCCGGCTGGTATTCCTTCTTAATATCTTCGTACGGAGTGTTAGCCGGAACAACTACGACTTCCAGGCCACGCTTAGCCAGCTCACGCGGGGTGTTGGACTTGATGCCCAGGTCGTAGGCCACAACACGTGCCTTCTTCTCCCCCTGTGGTTCCACGACATAGGCCTCATCGGTGCTGACCTCGCGAGCCAGATCCGCGCCCTTCATCGCAGGCTGAGCGCGAACGATTTCCACCAGCTTATCGACGGGCTGCTGTGCGTCCTCACCGGAGAAAATACCAGCGGCAATCGAGCCATTGTCGCGCAAATGGCGAACCAGCGCGCGGGTATCAATCTGGCGGATACCGATGATGCCCTGTGCCTTCAGTTCATCTTCCAAGCTGCGCTCCGAGCGCCAGTTGGAGGGAATGCGCGACAAATCGCGGATAATAAAGCCAGCTGCCCAAATCTTGTTTCCGCGGGACTCGTAGTCCTCATCGTTCCAACCGGTGTTGCCGATCTGTGGTGCGGTAGCCACAATCAGCTGGCGGTGGTAGGACGGGTCCGTCAGGGTTTCCTGGTAGCCCGTCATAGCGGTGGTAAAAACTGCCTCACCCAGGGTTGTACCGGTGGCGCCGAAACCGCGTCCGCGGAACACTCGGCCATCTGCCAATACCAGGACTGCCGCTGTAGCGGCCGCGGCCTGCGACTCGTTGCTCACGTTATTGCCTTTCAGTTGGGTAGCGTGCGAGGAATTTACATTAATCATACGGGACGCATGTGAATTTTTATGCGTTGACATGAATATTATCCAGCGACCTCTCCGTTAAGAGCGGTCACCTTACCGCGCAGCACGGTAGCTGCCACGGACACGGCCATCTCCATTTCCTCATAAGGAGTGTTCTCAGACTTCGACGCCAGGTCTTCGCCGCGGACCGTCCACTTTTTGCCCGGGTCAACAACGGTCAGGTTGGCAGGCTCACCGACAGCAATCGGACGGCCGTGCCCCGGTAGCTTCACGATTTGAGCGGGACGCTCACTCATGACCTTGGCCAGCCAGCGCCAATCACAATCGCCCTTCAAAACGAACTCTTCGGCGATGATTGGCATCGAGGTCTCCAGACCAAGCATGCCGGGCTTAGCGTGCTCGAACTCGCAGCACTTTTCTTCAGAGCCGTGCGGAGCGTGGTCGGTAGCGACACAGTCAATGATCCCGTCAATCAGAGCCTGACGCAGAGCCAGGGTGTCGCGCTGCTCACGCAGCGGCGGATTGACGCGGTAGACGCCGTCGTAGGTCTCCAACTTCTCATCGGTGAGAATCAGGTGATGCGGGGTAACCTCGGCGGTCAGCGGAATATCATGCTCCTTTGCCCACTTGACCAGCTCAACCGTACCTTCGGTGGAAGCGTGGCAGATGTGCATGCGTCCGCCGTAGTCGCGAGCCATAATGGCATCTCGGGCCACGATCGACTCCTCAGCTACGCGCGGCCACCCGGTCAGGCCGAGTCGTGCGGCGGTCGGACCTTCGTGAGCCGATGCATCTGCGGTCAGACGCGGATCTTCGCAGTGCTGCGCCAGCAATACGTCTTCGCCGCGGGCGTATTCAATCGCGCGGCGCATAATCAGCGGATTATCAACGCACTTACCGTCATCGGAGAACATGCGTACCTTCGCCTGCGAGTCTGCCATCATGCCGAACTCAGTCAGCGTCTCGCCCTTCAGCCCCTTAGTAATGGATCCGACCGGGTGAACGTCGCAGAGGTTCAGCGCCTGGCCCTTGAGCCACACCGACTCAGCAATCGAGGGGTCATCGGTTACCGGCGCGGTATTGGCCATAGTGAACACTGCGGTGAAACCACCGCGTGCTGCGGCGGCGGAACCAGTGGCCAGGGTTTCCGTATCTTCACGGCCCGGCTCGCGCAGGTGCACATGGATGTCAACCAGGCCTGGCAAGAGAACGAGGGAGTCGAACTCCAGGACCTCTACCCCGTCCTCGGCCGTGAGATTTTCACCAATCTCAGCGATAACGCCATCTTCGATCAGAACGTCGACATCTTCGCCTTCACCGTAGGGACGCACACCCTTCAGCAGCAGCTGTCCCCGTGCGGGTGCTGCCAATGGTCCTACCTCGGGGTACGAGGCTTCGTCATACTCATTGCGATTCGACATTTATGCCTGCCCTTCCAAGTTGGCGGAAACACCTGAGGTCAGCAGTGTGAAAAGAACTGCCATGCGGACGTGGACACCGTTGGCTACCTGCTGCAGCACGGCAGTGCGCGGCAAATCAGCGACGGCATCGTTAATTTCCATGCCACGAAGCATCGGGCCTGGGTGCATCACAATGCAGTCGTCGCGAAGCATCTTCTCGCGAGCCTTCGACAGCCCGTAGCGAGTGGCGTATTCGCGATGGGATGGGAAGAAGCCTCCGTTCATGCGCTCCTGCTGAACGCGGAGCATCATCACGGCATCAGCATCGCGAATCTCGTCTTCCATGCGGTAGGCAACACGCACCGGCCAGGTCTCGATGCCAAACGGCAGCAGCGTCGGTGGCGCGACGAAGACGACCTCGGCGCCGAGCTTGCTTAGCAGATCGGCGTTAGAGCGAGCGACGCGAGAGTGCAAAATATCGCCAACGATGACGACCTTGCGCCCCTCAATTCCACCGAGGCGCTGACGCAACGTCACCGCGTCCAGGAGAGCCTGCGTCGGGTGCTGGTGCTTTCCGTCACCCGCGTTGATGATCGATGGGCCGTTGCCAAATTCCTCAGTCCACTTGGCGATCAGCTGTGCCGCGCCCGACGATGGGTGCCTAACGACGATGGCATCGCCGCCGATAGCATCCAAAGTCAGCGCGGTGTCTTTCAGACTTTCGCCTTTCTTCACAGAGGAAGAGGAAGCCGAGATATTAATAACATCGGCGCTCATCCACTTACCCGCAGTCTCAAAAGAAGAGCGGGTACGCGTGGAGTTCTCGTAAAAGAGGTTATAAATAGTGCGGCCGCGCAGGGTCGGCAGCTTCTTAATTTCCCGACCGCGGATGACCTCCTTGAAACGATCGGCCTCATCCATCAGGCCGACAATTTCATCCTTGGTCAAATCCGCAATGCTAATCAGGTGTTTCACTGTTCCTCCGCCCGGGTGAGAATAACCGCGTCACGGCCGTCAAGTGCCTCTACCAGCACATCGACGTCTTCGTCGCGGGAAGTTGGCAGATTCTTACCGACGTAATCGGCGCGAATTGGTAGTTGACGATGACCACGATCAACCAGCACTGCAAGCTGAATTACTCGCGGGCGACCGATGTCAGCAATAGCGTCGAGTGCGGCACGAATTGTGCGACCTGAGAAGAGGACATCGTCTACGAGAACAACGGTGGTGCCGTCGATTCCGGAGTTTGGAATGTTCGTGGGCTGCAGGGCGCGGTGCGGGCCCTTGCGCAAGTCATCCCTGTACAGGGTGATATCAAGCGATCCAGTTTCCGGGCGAATGCCGGAGAACTGTTCAATCAAATCGGCTAGCTTCTCCGCCAGCGGTACGCCACCAGATGGAATACCGAGGAGAACTACGCGCCCAGCATTTGGGCTATCCAGCGCAGTTTTTTCAATGATTTGGTGCGCGATGCGCGCGATGGTACGTGCAACTTCGTCTGCATTGAGCAGCTCGGTTGTTTGCGGCGTTCCTTCGCTCATCGTGACCTCCTTCCCCGCCTCTCAGTGCGGTCCGTTAAAGGATGTCTTGATTGTGGATATTTGATTATCAGTTTGCGTGACCCGCAACTACGGTCGCGGTGCAAACTTCCGCTGACCAGAATAGCACTCACACTTAAATTGCCTCTAAATGCAACAAAACTCCAAGCCCCCAAAAAAGGGACTTGGAGTTTCAGACAATCCGCGAGAACCGACTGTGATCGGCTCGCAGTGAGCCCGGCCGCTTTGATTGGCTAGGACCCGTTCTCGCTCTTAGCCACGTCTTCAGCCACCAGCTTGGCAATATCGCTCATGTCCAGGCCGGTAATCTTAGCCATCTCATCGGAGTCAGCCAGTGCCTTGTCAGCTTCCTCATTTGCAGCAGCCTGTGCCTGAATAGCCTCGTCGAACTGGGACTCGCCCACCGAAGTGCTAACAGCTGCTGCTGCCAGGCGTGCCTGGTCGGCAATCTTGGCCTCGGCATCGAGAACTGCGTTGATGTACGGTGCCGCCACATCAGTGGAGTATTCCGATGCCAGCTCAACGCCTTCCACCACGGCCACACGCGGAGGCACGTCGGAGTTGTAGAACAGCTCCCAGGTGGAAAGACGCAAAATAGCACGGTCGACTGCCGGTAGACGGCGCAGCGGCCACTCCTCCGTCAGGTACGAAGAAATCGTCGAGTCGATACCGATAATTTCCGCAGCTACACCGCGCACGATCTGCTCGGTGTACTCCGCAATTGGGTTCACATCCAAATCGGGATTACGGACCATTTCCAGCCGCTCTTCAAGAAGCTTGACGACGTCGACGCCTCGCTGCTCGGCCTCAAATAGCAGATCTACCGCACGACGGCGCGCACGGTAGCGCGCGCCGTGGCGCTTGTAGTTAGGTTCGCGAACTTTCGCGGACTCCTGCGCATCCGGGGTCTCGACGGACTTGTGATCCTTTTCAGTCATGGATGTGTATGTATCGCTCTCAACAAAAGGGTGAACTAGATGAGGGAATTAGTGGTTGACGCGGGACAGGTAGGAGCCGTCACGGGTGTCGACCTTCAGTACGTCGCCGGTTTCGATGAACAGCGGCACCTGAATCTCAGCGCCAGTCTCCAAAGTTGCCGGCTTGGTGCCACCGGTGGAGCGGTCGCCCTGCAGACCCGGGTCGGTCTGCTCAACCTTCAGTTCAACCGAAACAGGCATTTCAGCGAAAAGAACGTTGCCCTCATGGAAGGACACCTGGCAGGTGGTTTCCGGAAGCAGGAACTTAGCACCCTCCGGCATCTGAGCGTCCAGGATGGAAATCTGGTCGTAGGTCTTGTCGTCCATGAAGACGTATCCTTCACCGTCGTGGTACAGGTACGTCATGTCGCGGCGGTCGACGGTAGCAGTCTCAATCTTGACGCCAGCGTTGAAAGTCTTGTCAACAACCTTGCCGGTCAGAACGTCCTTCAGCTTGGTGCGGACGAATGCCGGACCCTTACCTGGCTTGACGTGCTGGAACTCCACGATCTGCTGAAGCTTATTGTCGTGCTTGATAACTAGACCGTTTTTAAAATCTGCGGTGGTAGCCAACTAAACTCTCCTGAAATTGTTAAAAAGCTCTCTGACGAAACCACGATACTCCGTATCTCATCGAGAGAAAAATAAAACGCCGTGATGTTAGGCTCGCGGTTTCGGCAGCTGCGTAATAATTTCCGGCTCGGTGTCGGTGATAATCAACGTATCTTCGATGCGCACACCGCCGAACCCCGGCACATAAATACCAGGCTCGATGGTCAACGTCATGCCAGCTGCCAACTTCCCCTTGCCGGTGCGAGCAGCAAATGGAGCCTCATGCACCTCAATACCGATTCCGTGGCCGGTGGAATGAACGAAGTGCTCCCCATAACCAGCCTTTTCAATAATGTCCCGGCATGCTGCGTCTACAGCCACAACATTAGCCCCTGGCACGGCCGCTTTTACGCCAGCCAGCTGGGCTTCCAGCACGACATTGTAAATCTCTCGGGCCTTCTCGTCTGCGAACTCCACCCCGGCAACAATCGCGCCGTCCAAATCTGACGACGTATTGTTCGGATCGTTTTCGCTTGACGACGTTCCCGCCTCACCGGCAAAGAGGGTACGTGTCATATCTGAGTTGTAGCCCCCGGCAAAGGCGCCAAAGTCAATAGTGACCAGGTCACCTGCCTCGATTACGCGATCTTCCGCTCCGTGGTGTGGCTTGGCGGAATTCGGGCCGCTCGCGACAATCGTGTCGAAGCTTGGCCGATCGGCGCCATGCATGCGCATGCGGTACTCCAACTCTGCGGCGACTTCGCGCTCCGTGCGGCCGGCGACCACGATGCCGTCGTGAAGCAAGTCCTCGAATGCGCGGACCGCGATGTCAGCGACGTGGCGCAGAGCGACGAGTTCTGTATCGGACTTGACCTCCCGCAGTTTAGAGACGACGCCCGTAGTCGATACCAGCTCGAGTGCCTGTGGCCGGGCATCCTCTAGCTCTTGATAAGCGGCCATAGTGAGGAACTCAGATTCAACACCAAGACGCGAGATATCCAGCTTTCGGCATTGACCGACGAGTGCCACGCCGGTGTTGCGGGCGGTGAGTAACTCCACGTCCGGTGCCTGTTTGCCAGCCTGAACCGTATAGCGGCCGTCGGTGGAAAGCAGCGCTTCCCCACTGGCCGCAACAATCAAACCAGCATTCGAGCCGTGGAAACCTGTAAGCCAACCAACATGCGTCGGATCGACTGTGAGGAAACCGTCGCAGTCGTTGTCGGACAATGCGTCGATAAGAGCGGCTCGGCGGGCGGCGTAGTTCGTGGAGATATCTGTCATAGTTTCGTACTCACCCTTCTCAGTGCCATGGAATACCCATCAGTTCCGCATCCGACGATAACGCCCGCGGCAAGCGCCGACAGGTACGAGTGGTGCCGAAACTCCTCCCGGGCGTGAATGTTTGAAATATGGACCTCGTGGAAGCCCGCGCCGTCGGCAATTTCGGCAAGCGCGTCACGTAGGGCGACGGAGGTGTGTGTCAACCCCCCTGGATTGATAATGACTGGCCAACCGTAGTCGGCAGCTTCGTGAACCCACTCGATGAGTTGACCTTCATAGTTGGATTGGCGGCAATCCACTACGACGCCAAGCTCCTTGGCTAGGGTGCGAAGTTCAGATTCGACATCGGCCAAAGTAGTGGCACCGTAAATTTCTGGCTGACGCTTGCCTAGACGATCGAGGTTCGGGCCGTTCAGAACAAGCACGGTCGGAATCGCCGTTGTGGCATCAGTTGCTGCGCGAAGAGAGGTCATGAGCGGGCTGACTCCTCCGATGCGGCGTGCCCATTGTTGCAGAGCAGTTCGTATGCACGCTCGAGGTCATCCATTCCCGGGCCTTCAAGACGGGCTGTTTCACCGGGGTTGTCCAGAATAACGAATCGGATCGCACCATCGCGGTTCTTCTTATCCCTGGTCATAGCATCGTAGAGCTCGGTAAAACGACCTGCCTGGTAGGTCGTTGGCAGCCCAATGCACTCTAGGATGCGACGGTGGCGGTCTACGAGTTCCTGATCAATATGTCCGGTGATCTTGGCCAGCTCAGCAACATAAACCATGCCTACAGCTACGGCGTGGCCATGGCGCCAGCGGTAGTTTTCAAAGTGCTCAACGGCATGACCGAAAGTGTGGCCATAGTTCAGGATCTCACGGAGGCCAGATTCCTTCAGATCCTCAACGACAACGCGTGCCTTGACAGCAATCGCGCGCTCGACCAGTTCTGGCAGGTCACCGTCAACATCGAGGCAGGCCTGCGGGTTTGCCTCGTAAAGATCGAGAATCTTCGTGTCCGCGATAAATCCAGCCTTGATAATCTCTGCCGAGCCCGCAATCAGCTCGGCCTTCGGCAAGGTGCGCAGGACGTCAAGGTCACAAAACACCGCGGCAGGCTCGTGGAAAGCGCCGACCAGGTTCTTGCCGGCTGCAGTGTTGATACCGGTCTTACCGCCGACAGCCGCGTCGACCATGCCGAGCAGCGTCGTCGGGACCTGGATAACCTTCACTCCACGCATCCACGCGGCGGCGACGAATCCACCGAAGTCTGTGGCTGCACCGCCGCCAATCGCGATTACCGCGTCACGCCGACCCAGACCGCGTTCACCAAAAGTGTCCCAAACTGTTTCAGCAACTGCGAGCGTCTTGCCCTCCTCCGCATCCGGAATCTGGATGCTGAAAGCGTCGACTCCCTTGTCCGCCAGTGCCTTGATGACGCCGAAGCTCAGCTCTTGAACGCTCCCCTGGTGAATTACCGCAACCTGGGAGGCAAAGGTAGCGGCCTCCGCAATCTGCTCGGTGAGTCCATGCCCCATGGTCACCGTGTACGGGGATGGGCCTTCAACACGGATTGTGCGGGTTGAGTTCATTGTCAGTCCCTAGTCGTTAGCGTAAGAAATGTATGGAGTTGCTGGTTATACGGCAGTGATTAGCTGCCGCCTTTTAAGAGTCGCCAGTTAAGCCTCGTCGCAGGTTTCATCGAGGTAGCTGAGGATCTCGGCCACAACGCGCTGCGGGGAACGTTCGTCGGAACGCACCTTGAAAGTGGCTGCATCTTCGTAAAAAGCTCGGCGAGCCTCATAGAGCGCGCGGTAATGAGCCTCAGGGTCATCCGCCTGGAGCACCGGGCGCGAATTGTTACCCGCTGTACGACGGACCCCCTCTGCAATGCTGATCTCGAGGTAGACGACGTTATGGTCTGCCAGCAGGTCACGGGTCGCCTGCGAAATCACGGCACCACCGCCAAGTGAGACGATTCCGTCGTGGGTCAGAGCCTCCGCCACGATTTGTTCCTCGATACGGCGGAATTCCGGCTCTCCCAGCTCGGAAAAGACTTCCCCACAAGTCTTGCCCATGCGCTGTTCAATCATCTCATCGGTATCGGTGAGTCTTGTGCTCAATGCACGAGACAGTCGACGACCGATGGTGGACTTTCCCGATCCGGGCGGTCCGACAAGGACAATAGTAGGAACGGACATTCCCCTCGTTTTACCCTTCTTCGTGTGCGCGACTGTGGCGCTATTTCCAATCAAGGCGACGTCGAGTCTGCTCCAAGTAGCCCTCAACGTTACGCTTGGTTTCCTCCAGGCTATCGCCGCCGAACTTTTCCATCACTGCACGCGCCAGTACCAGCGCGACCATTGCCTCTGCGACAACACCGCCGGCCGGGACCGCGCAGACATCAGAGCGCTGGTGGATTGCGGTAGCTGCATCGCCGCTGGCCATATCGACGGTCTTCAGCGCACGCGGAACGGTCGAAATTGGTTTCATCGCAGCACGCACAACGAGAGGTTGAGCATTAGTCATGCCACCCTCCAGGCCACCGGCGCGGTTAGTTTCCCGATCCACGCCGTCGTCGGTACGCACCATTTCATCGTGAGCCTCGGTGCCACGGCGACGGGCTTCCTCAAAACCGTCGCCGATCTCCACGCCCTTGACGGACTGAATTCCCATCAAGGCAGCCGCAAGCTGCGAATCCAGACGGGCATCACCGGAAATGTGCGATCCCAGACCCACCGGCAGACCGTGGACAACGACCTCGACGATGCCACCGAGGGTGTCGCCCTGCTTCTTGGCGGCCTTGATTTCGTCAATCATCGACTCCTCCGCAGCTGCGGAGAATGCACGCACTGGCGACTCGTCAATCTTGTCCTGATCAGCGAAGGTCGGCAGTGGCCCCTCGTAGGGCTCCGAACGACCGATGGAAATAACGTGGCTGACAACTTCCACACCGAGAGTCTCACGCAGAATTAAGCGTGCCACAACCGATGCCGCCACACGTGCTGCAGTCTCGCGAGCCGATGAACGCTCCAGGATGTTTCGAGCATCGGTGTGGTTGTACTTCAGCATGCCGTTGAAATCGGCATGCCCCGGGCGCGGGCGGGTTAAGGTGGCGCCACGAGCTGTATCCAAAACAACTGGGTCAACTGGATCCGGGCTCATGACCTCAGTCCACTTGGGCCATTCGGAGTTGCCGACCATAATGCCAATCGGCGATCCCAGCGTCTCACCATGTCGAATGCCAGTCAGCAGGGTGACCTCATCAGCCTCAAACTTCATTCGCGCCCCGCGACCATAGCCGAGGCGGCGGCGTGCGAGGTGGCGTGATACGTCATCTGTAGTCAGGGGAAGTCCGGCTGGCGCGCCTTCTACGAGAGCGATAAGCGCTTTGCCGTGAGATTCACCCGCGGTAGTCCAACGAAGCATAGGTATCATAATGTCACGTTTGCCGTACTTCTTGTGCATTTGGGGGCATACAAGTTTCAAATATGCCCCATTTCATCGCCCCTGGTCTACCGCTTCAGGGGACTTGTAGGTACCCTCCGCTTATCCCCCACACAATGGCGGTTGCTGCAAGCATCGCAGGCCCATGAGGCACGCTCGCCGGTACAGGCGCTGTTTTTGCTTTACGACGGTCACCCCAGCCCCGCTTTCCCGCGGTGACTCCTGCCATGAGGAGAGTGAGTCCGGCAGCCAACAGAATTGCCACTGCAATCCAAATTGCTGTCGCCACTGGCTCGCCCGATACCAGACCGACACCGCCCCCGAGAATTGCTGCGAGCTTCACATCTCCAGCCCCCATAGAGCGTGGGTTGAAGATGAAGACTGCTACATAGAGGCCAAACCAGAGGCCTATTCCTGTTCCTATGGCTGCGACTGCACTGGCGAGATTGTCAGCCAAGGTGCTCTTTTGCTGGAGCACCATTCCAGTGGTTGCTATCAGACCCACTGCCCCTAGCACTAACCACCAGTTCGGTAGTCTTCGCCGAGTCACATCCAACCAGCAGCCAATACCGCCCCAGCCGAGTACAAGCATCACGACTAGGAAATAGAAAACCCGGTCAAGGTAGACCGGGGCAATCCTGTGCTGTCCAATCGGAGACAGCCCTATCTCAGTTATTCCCCACCCCATAACTTTGGGATTGTAACGGTTGTGAGCTAGTTCGGCAGCGCTGCACGCATCGCCTCGACATCGGGAGTGCGTCCAGTAAACTGCTCAAACTGTCCCACCGCTTGATGTAGCAACATGGACAATCCACCGACCGCCTGTGTCCCTCCGCGTTCCGCTGCTTTCACAAGTGGGGTTGGCCAGGGATTGTAAATGACGTCGAGAATCTTCGGTGCTCGAGCGAGGTAGCCAGCAACCGACTCAATTGCGGCTGACGGCACCGTAGAGACCAGCACGTCGGCATTACCAGCAATATCTGCCAGGTTTGGAACATCAAAAGTCACCCAAACAAATTCCATCCCCAGCGCGGCAGCTAATGGTTCAATGTCATATGCGCGCTCGGAGCGCGCTACCACGGTCACATGATTGACCCCCAGCTGCGACAGCGCCCAAAGTGCCGGCCGTGCTGTGCCACCGGCACCAACAACAACGGCGCGGCCACGTGGTGCGTTCGTGCAGTCTATCTCGCGCAGTGCTCCCAGTACGCCGTCGCCATCGGTGTTGTCGGCAAACCAATCCGAATCGCGACGGACCAGAGTGTTCGCTGAACCAATGAGCCTCGCGCGCTCACTGACTTCATCGGCGAAGTCCAGCGCGGCAAACTTGCCGGGCATCGTGACGGAAAACCCCTGGAAACTGGGGTCTGCGCCACCAACGACGTCGGCAAGCTCTTCGGCGTTGCATCGGATGCGGTCATAGTGCCAGTCATTCATTCCCGCAGCGCGGTAACCGGCGTTGTGAATAGCCGGCGAGTACGAGTGATCAATCGGATCTCCCAGCACGGCTGCGCGATGAGTTATAGGCATAGGAGTTCTACCTCTTAGCGGTTGGAATCCAGCACGCCATTGTTGCGTGACTCGTCGATAGCGGCCTCGTGCTCTTCGAAGGTCGTGCTAAAGACAGTATTTCCTTCCTTGTCCACCGTGACAAAGTACAGCCAGGTGCCGTCAGCCGGATTTTCCATGGCACGAATCGCCTCGATGGAGGGCGAAGCAATGGGGGTTTCCGGCAGCCCCTCCTTGGCGTAGGTGTTCCACGCGGTCTTTCGCGCGCGGTCCTCATCCGTGGTTGCGATTTCCTGATCTGGCAGGTCGTAGTTGACTGTCGAGTCGAACTGCAGCTGCATCGGTTCGTCGAGACGGTTGAGAATAACGCGAGCGACCTTATCGAAGTCGCCATCTGGCGCCTCCATCTGGATCAAAGAAGCTGCGGTAATCAGCTCGTATGGAGTAAGACCAACCATGTCCGCTGAAGCCATGAGACCCGTGTCCTCATAATTCTTCACCGATTCCTTGACCAATTTTGCAAGCATCTGTTCGGGCGTCTGCTGCGGGTCAAGGTGATGAATACCCGGCGTAATGAGTCCCTCAAGACGACGAGGGTCGTTGCCACGCGCAGCTACCGCGTCCCGTGCCCATTCTGGAACACCCAGCGCGGCCAAATCGGCCTCGCCAGCAGCACGTTCGAGATCGGCCTTGGATACGCAGTCATTGTCTTCAACACAAGTGGCCTCAGAAATAAGCGAGAAAAATCCCTTACGTACATCCGATGAGGACACAATGCGGGTATCGGCGAAACGGGCGCCAGTCGGAATGTCAACGGTACCGACCTGATTTTCGACATCCAGAAGAGCCTCGACGGTCTCGTCGGCCTTCATCCGCTGATGGAGTCGGTAGAAACCAGGCTGCAATTCACTTGAATGAGAGTTCTCATTCGCGGCCTGGATGAACGCACGGGAAGACTTGACGACGCCGCTTTCCACCAACTGGTTGGACAAATCAGTAAGTGACGTGCCTTCACTGACCTCAACAATCGTCAATGGACCCTCAGCTTTGCCATCGTAATCGTCAACAATGCCGCCACGGTTCCAGACGAGGCCAATCACTCCGAGGACCAACACGCATAACAGGACAGAAGTCACATTGATTGCCACTGCCGTTTGGCGGTGACGAACTCGAGACTTTGTCCCACCGCTGCGAGCACCAGCGCGGTCCCGGTCGGCACCGCCGCTATCAGTGCGGCGCGCAGTCTGCGCGTCTTTACTCATCAATAATCTCCTCGAATGCAGCTCACTCTCCCATCGGTATCAGCAAGGAGTCTTCCCGTTCGGGTACGACACGCGACTGATAACGACTGGTGCGACATAGCTTTACGACGAAGTCGTAGCACTAGGTTGCATTGTAGGTGTGAATCGCCACTTCAACTTTTCAAATCCTATGCACGCGACAAACGTGCTTAGGTATTACACACTTAATAATTGCGCAAAGGTGGGTGAATTGTCACCTTTCGGTAACTTTTGTGTGCCCCCTTAGTCGGTATTTCCGTCCAAAGCTTTTGCCCGTCTGTCCAACCAGGACTGCAGAATTTCTACTGCCGCAACCTGGTCAATAATCTTCCGCCCGGACTTAACATCAATACCTGCTGCGTGCAGCCGTGATTGGGCCATTACCGTCGTCATCCGCTCGTCGGCGTAATGCACTACGACTCGGTCACCGAGTCGGCGCTGCAGCCGGAATCCAACGTCAGTAGCTTTCCGCGCAGAAGTCCCGAACGAGCCGTCGAGCATGAGGGGCATGCCGAGAACAATCTCGACGACCTCAAGTTCAGTGGCAAGTTCCACGAGCCGGTCAATATCCGGCCCGTCAGGATCTTTTCGCCCCGTTGCTCGAGTGACTGTTTCAACCGGGGTCGCCAGGATACAGTCGGGGTCAGAGACCGCGACGCCAACGCGGACATCGCCGACGTCGATTCCGAGCCGTCGACCCCGACCGGGATCATCCTGACCGGGGGTATCAATACGGGGCTTAGCCATTGTTTACTGCTCTTCCGATAGCACAGCCGTTAATTGGCTACTTGGACAGTTCGGCCTCAACCGCGGCCAATGCTGCGTCGATTCCGGAAGCATCAGAGCCGGAGCCCTGTGCCATTGCCGGTTTACCGCCGCCCTTGCCGCCGACCTCAGCGCCCATCAGCTTCACCAAATCGCCGGCCTTAATACCGCGATTGACGGCTTCATCCGAAACCGAGGCCACAAACGGAACCTTGCCGCCAGCGTTGGAAATCAACGCAATGACGCTTGGGCGATCCGCAAGGCGCTTCGCCAAGTCATTAGCCAGCGAACGGATGTCCTTCATCTCCGTACCGTCGGGAAGCTTAAGGCCGAGGTAGGTGACATCGCCGATGGTGCGAGCGGACTCCAGGTGAGACGCGGCATTGGCCAGCAGCTGTCCGGCCTTGAAATCAGCGAGCTGCTTCTCTGCAGCCTTGAGCTTTTCAGCCAGTGCTGCAATGCGGTCTGGCAGCTCAGCAGAAGGAGCCTTGAATTCAGTGGCCAGTCGTTCAGCCAGGAGACGCTCGGTGGACAGGTAGCGGAAGGAATCCATACCCGAGTAAGCCTCAATACGGCGCACGCCCGATCCGACCGAGGACTCGCCCAGCACAGCTACCGGACCAATCTGCGAAGAATGCGAAACGTGGGTACCGCCACACAGCTCAATTGAGAACGGGCCACCGACCTCGACAACGCGGACGATGTCGCCGTAGTTCTCGTTGAACAATGCCATGGCACCAGCTGCCTTGGCCTCTTCCAAAGGCATCTCGGCAGTATTGACAGCCCAGTCGTTGTCGACAGCCTCATTGGTGATCTGCTCAATCTCACGGAGCTGTTCCGGTGTGAGCTGCTCACCGTACTTGAAGTCGAAACGGAGGTAGCCCGGCTTATTCATGGAACCAGCCTGAGTTGCAGTATCCCCCAGTACCTGACGCAGAGCACCGTGAATCAAGTGAGTTGCAGTGTGCGCCTGACGAGCACCGTGACGCCACTGCTCGTCGACCAAAGCTTCAGCGGAGACACCCGGAGTGAATTCACCAGCGGTGACAATGCCTTTGTGCAGCCACAGCTTCTTGCCCACCTTTTGAACATCGTTGATGTGGACCACAGCGCCGGAATCAGTCACGATACGACCACGGTCAGCCAGCTGACCGCCGGCCTCGGCGTAGAGCGGAGTGCGATCGAGGATAACCTCAATCTCATCGCCCTCTGCGGCAAACGACTGCTTCTGGCCATCGGCAATGATGCCAAGAATCGTGGATTCGTCGGCAAGCCGATCGTAACCAGTGAAGGACGTCGGGTGTTCATCGATGAACTCGCGGTAGACATGCAGGTCGGTGTGAGACTGCTTCTTTGCCTGGCTGTCGGCCTTTGCGCGCGCACGCTGCTCAGCCATCTCGCGATCGAATTCCTCGCGGTCGATGGTCAGGCCGGCCTCTTCGGCCATCTCGATGGTCAGGTCGATTGGGAAGCCGTGGGTGTCATGCAGGGTGAAGGCGTCGTGACCGGATAGAACGGTTTTACCCTCTGCCTTGGCCTTGGTGGCAGCACGTTCGAACAGCTCCTCACCGGCGGACAGAGTCTTGGTGAAGGTCTTTTCCTCGGCGACGGCGACGCGGCGAATACGGTTCCAGTTCTCCGCGATCTCTGGGTACGACGGGGTCATGGTCTCGGCCGCAATACCAATCAGCTTCTCCAGCACTGGACCGTTAGCGCCGAGCAGACGCGCAGAGCGGATGATGCGGCGCAGCAGGCGACGCAGGATATAGCCACGATCGGAGTTCGAGGGGGTGACACCGTCGAGCATCAGCATCAAGCCGGTGCGGCTGTGGTCGGCGATGACGCGGAAACGGATGTTGTCCTGGTGGTTGGAGCTGTACTTCGAACCGGTGAGCCGCTCAGCTTCGTCGATAACCGGACGCAGCAGATCGGTTTCGTAGACGTTGTCGACACCCTGTAGCAGGAAAGCAACGCGCTCGATGCCCATACCGGTATCGATGTTCTTCTTCGGCAGTGGGCCAAGAATCTCGAAAGAGTCCTTGCCTGTTCCTTCGCCACGCTCGTTTTCCATGAAGACGAGGTTCCAAATCTCGATGTAGCGATCCTCGTCCGCCTCTGGGCCACCGTCAGCACCGTACTCCGGGCCGCGGTCGTAGAAAATCTCTGAACACGGGCCACACGGGCCAGGCACACCCATGGACCAGTAGTTGTCCGCCATGCCTCGGCGCTGAATGCGCTCTTCCGGCACACCAACCTTCTCGTGCCAGATGTCATGGGCCTCATCGTCATCGAGGAAAACCGTCACCCACAGCTTCTCAGCCGGGATGCCAAAGCCGCCGTCCTCAACAGCACCAGTCAGAAGGCTCCATGCATGAGTGATGGCACCTTCCTTGAAGTAATTTCCGAAGGAGAAGTTACCCGCCATCTGGAAGAAGGTGTTGTGGCGGGTGGTGATACCCACCTCTTCAATGTCCAGTGTGCGCACGCACTTCTGAATTGAGGTCGCGGTGGAGAAGTCCGGAGTCTCATTGCCGAGGAAGTAGGGCTTGAACGGCACCATGCCGGCATTAACGAACAGCAGGTTCGGGTCATCCAAAACCAGGGAGGCACTGGGGACCTCGGTGTGTCCCGCCTTTACGAAATGCTGGATGAAGCGATTTCGAATTTCATGAGTCTGCACGGTGTTCTACTTCCTCGTTTCACGTCGAGCGTCCGAGATGTTTAATACAAAACTAGCAGTCTACCCGCTCGGTTCGAGCAACTTTAAAACCACCCCACCGGCACCCCGTAGATTCCGACCGATCTCGCCTACTTCGATTTCCGGCGGCTCCCCCGGATAATTCGGCGAATGCGTCCGAGGTATTCAGCCATGCCGTTTTCACGACCGTGATTGGATGGGACGAAATAATCAGTGCCCACCAACTGATCTGGTGGATACTGTTGGGCGACGACACCCATGGGGTCATTGTGCGGGTAGATATAGTCCACCGCGTGACCAAGGTCCTTAGCCCCGCTGTAATGTCCGTCCCGCAAATGTGGTGGCACCGGTCCGGTCTTCCCGGAACGAACATCCTTCAATGCCCCGTCGATTGCGCTTATGACCGAATTCGACTTCGGTGCTGTTGCCAAGTGAATCGTGGCCTGCGCCAGCGTCAGCCGGGCTTCCGGCATCCCTATCAAGGCAACTGCCTGCGCCGCGGCGACGGCGGTTTGCAGAGCTGTCGGGTCGGCCATACCGATGTCTTCGCTGGCCAGAATAACGATTCGGCGGGCAATAAACCGAGGGTCTTCCCCACCCTCAATCATCCGCGCCAGGTAATGCAGGGCAGCATCGACATCAGATCCGCGAACGGACTTAATAAACGCGCTGGTGACGTCGTAATGCTGGTCGCCGTCGCGGTCATAGCGAACCACGGCTCTGTTGATCGAATTGGCAAGCGACTCAGCGGTAATCTGCTCACCATCGGCGACGGCTTCTGCGGCTGCCTCGAGGTACGTGAGGGAACGACGAGCATCACCAGCTGCCAGCGCAATGAGCTGTTTACGTGCATCGTCTGTCATACTGACGCGACCATTCAGGCCGCGCTCATCGGTAAGTGCTCGATCAATGAGCGTGCCGACGGCTTCGTCGTCCAGTGACTGCAACTGCAACAGCAGTGACCGACTGAGCAGCGGGGACACCACTGAGAAGGATGGGTTTTCCGTCGTTGCCGCGACGAGAAGGACAATCCGGTTTTCCACGGCACCCAACAGGGCATCCTGCTGGGTCTTGGAAAAACGGTGCACCTCGTCGATGAAGAGCACCGTTTGAATGCCCTGGTTAACGAGCGTGCGACGAGCAGTGTCGATAACCGCACGCACTTCCTTTACCCCGGCATTAAGCGCGGAAAGCGCTTCAAAGTGTCGTCCAGTCGCCGCGGAAATCAAACTGGCGAGAGTGGTCTTGCCAGTTCCGGGAGGGCCAAACAAAATAACGGAGGTGTCGCCGCCACCTTCGACCAGACGGCGCAACGGTGCTCCGGGGGCTAACAGGTGGTCTTGACCAACGACTTCATCGAGGTTTCGCGGTCGCATCCGAACCGCCAACGGCGCGTGTGCACCTGGGTGAAAATAGGCGCTCGCATCGGAGTTCAGGCCAGTGCTTGCTGGCCCCGCACTCCGACCTTGGCTCTTGGCCGCTGTAGGTCCGGCGACCGAAGGCTCGTCGAAAAGCCCTGGAGCGTCATCGGCGGAGCCGTTTGCACCGCCTGACGGCAGCTTATTCGGATCCGCCACGTGTGCCCTAGCCTTCCTCTTGCTCTAAGAAATCGATGACTGCATGCGCGAACTGTTCCAGCTCGTCGGCACGATCGTCCTCACACTTATGGGCGAACTGTGCAATCGCGCGAGCCGTGTTAGCCATGTCGCGCCGCTCCAGTGCTGAGCCGCCAACTTCCGGCTTCAGGTCCGTGCGTCCTTCATGCCCCACCCACAGCGCTTGTTTTGGAGAACCGAAGAAGGAAACCGTTGCGGAGATGAAAAACCAACCGAGCAACGCCGCAGCGATGAACGCCATCAAACGGCGGTCGCTCGTGCCGCGATACCAATGGTCACGAATCTCTTCCATCCAGGCACGGACAAACACGTCGACCTCTGCCTCCGATGGACGCTCCACGAAAACGTGCAGCGGGAAGCCTGCGACGACGCTGGCCACGTCGAAGATGACATCGCGGTAACCAGCCCACTCATAGTCGAGGAACTGGACCTTATCCGCCAGCAGAATGTTGTCCGGGGCGAGGTCAAACGGAGTAAACGCCCTATGCGTGCCCTTCTCAATTCGACGAGCAGCATCCTCACCGAAAGAGCGCACAGCGTCGGGAACAGGAATGCCGGACCCCTCGACAGCTCGCATACCAAAGCGAATCCCCGACACAATGCCGTGGTCACGCGCCTCGAGAGCCTCGCGATCGACCTTGTTCTTCACCCACATACGACGACGCAGGGTCTCAAATCCCTCTTCACGAGTATGCGTGTGAATATGCATCCGACCCAGCGAAGCGCCGAGGCTGCGGAATGCGCGCAATCGTCGCTCTTCATCGCCACGAAAGAGTACGTCCGCAAGAGTGTCCACGACACCGACGTCGCTGAGAACCAATAGCTGCTTTGAAACATCGTAAGCAAGAAGCTGAGGCCCCGGGCGGACGTCGTCAGGCAGTGTATTGATGAACTGGTACGCCACGACTTCCCGTAAAACGGCGGGATCGACGCCTTCAGTCGTCGTAGGAATTTGCTTTACGACGACCGTGCGTTCCTGCATAAAGGGATTTGTGGCGACCCGTACGCGGACAACAAGAGCGTTTGACTGACCTGTAAGTACTTCTGGATCCGACAACACTGGAGTGCCGCCGAATCGTGCGGAAAGCAGTGTCTCTGCATCTTTAACTACGCTGTCAACTTCTGCTGCAGCGTCGTCCGAGTACTCCATTGAATGCCCTTTCAATGAGCCAGTTTCAGTCAGGCGATACGGATGTTGCGTTGTGGCCAGTAACGCCTTGGTTAGGAGGAATTGGCGCCACTCGCGCTGTTCACGCTGGAGTGACAGATCACATTCCTCGCAATGTGATTTCTTTGTTTACTTGCTGTCGCCTGCGTCGGCTGCTGCCTTAACGCCGTCTGCCTTCTGCTTTGGCTTCGGCTTGAAGTCGATACCGGTCTCCTTGCGCTGCTGAGCGGTAATCGGAGTCGGGGCGTCAGTCAACGGATCAACGCCGCCACCGGACTTCGGGAAGGCGATAACTTCGCGAATCGAGTCAACGCCGGCCAGCAGGGAAACGATACGGTCCCAACCGAATGCGATACCACCGTGCGGCGGAGCGCCGTACTGGAAGGCATCCAGCAGGAAGCCGAACTGCTCCTGTGCCTCTTCCTCGCCGATGCCCATAACATCGAAGACGCGCTTCTGGACATCTGGGCGGTGAATACGAATGGAGCCGCCACCAATTTCGTTACCGTTGCAGACGATGTCGTAGGCGTAAGCCAGTGCGTTGCCAGGATCCTTGTCGAAGGTATCCATGTGCTCTGGCTTCGGCGAGGTGAAGGCGTGGTGCACAGCAGTCCACTGCGAGTGGCCCAGGGCAACGTCACCGGAAGCGGTAGCGTCGGCAGCCGGCTCGAACAACGGTGCGTCGACGACCCAGGTGAATGCCCAGTCGCCTTCCTTGATAAGGCCGAGCTTCTTGGCAATCTCTCCACGAGCAGCACCCAGCAGTGCACGGGAGCTCTTAGCGTCACCTGCAGCGAAGAAGATGCAGTCACCCGGCTTCGCGCCTACGTGCGCCGCGATGCCTTCACGCTCTGCGTCAGTAATGTTCTTGGCAACCGGGCCGCCCAGAGTGCCGTCCTCCCCAACAAGGATGTAGGCCAAGCCCTTTGCGCCGCGCTGGCGGGCCCAATCCTGCCAAGCGTCGAGCTGACGACGAGGCTGCGATGCGCCACCGTCCATAACAACTGCACCGACGTAATCGTTCTGGAAGACACGGAAAGTGGTGTCCTTGAAGAACTCGGTGCACTCCACCAGCGGAATGTCGAAGCGCAGGTCCGGCTTGTCAGAACCGTACTTCTCCATGGCCTCCTTGAAGGTCATGCGTGGAATCGGGGTCTGAACAGTGACACCGGCCTCGGCGAAGATAGCAACCAGAATCTCTTCTGCCAGCGCAATGACATCGTCCTGCTCGGCGAAGCTCATCTCAACGTCGAGCTGAGTGAACTCCGGCTGGCGGTCAGCGCGGAAGTCCTCATCTCGGTAGCAGCGGGCGATCTGGTAGTAGCGCTCCATGCCAGCGACCATAAGCAGCTGCTTGAACAACTGAGGGGACTGCGGCAGTGCGTAGAAAGTGCCCGGCTTCAAACGAGCCGGCACCACGAAGTCACGAGCACCTTCCGGCGTAGAGCGAGTCAACGTCGGGGTCTCGATTTCGGTGAAGTCGTGGCTGTCCAGCACCTTACGGGCTGCGCGGTTGACAGCCGCACGGAGACGCATAATCTTGGCCGGGCCTTCACGGCGTAGGTCTAGGTAGCGGTACTTCAGGCGGGCTTCCTCGCCGACAGTGCCAGAAGTTCCAACATCCTCGAGCTGGAACGGCAATGCCGCCGACTCGTTGAGGATGGTCAGCTCCGTAACATTGACCTCAATTTCACCCGATGCCAGGTTCGGGTTTTCGGAGCCCTCCGGGCGCTTCTCAACGACACCGGTGACCTGAATGCAGTATTCGCTGCGCAGGTGGTGTGCACGCTCAGCAACTTCGCTGTTGCGGAACACAACCTGGGCGTAACCGGAGCGGTCACGCATGTCGATGAAGATCACGCCACCATGGTCACGGCGGCGTCCTACCCAACCGGTCAGGGTTACTGTGCTGCCGGCGAGGTCAGCGCGGAGGTCTCCGGCAAGATGCGTACGAAGCACTGCGAATTGGTCCTTCCAAAATTGGTGCTATAGGGATTAACGCTGTGGATAGCGGTTTCGTCCGTGTAGTCTACCTTGAAGCCAGAAAGGTGAGAAGAAGACCCCGGCTATTTTGCTTATTACCGGTCATCGCGTTGGGTCTACCTCGGGCTTCATGTACTCACTTAGACAAAGTTCTCCGTAGATCCTGACGTTGATTTACATGCGGATACTATGACGCAGCGCTATTCAATGGCCCGTTTTCCGCACCTTATGCAATAGTCTTACTCCTATGACCTTCCGGAATGACTTCCAAAAGAGCTCGGCTCGTGCCGAGCGACGCTCGGGTGGTGGCCGCGCTATCGCCGTAGGCGGTGGCGGTATCGGCGGCCTTGTCCTCATCGGCCTGTACTTACTTCTCGGCGGCGACCCGGGACAATTGGGACAGCTGACAGGTGCCCAGAACAACCAGTCCTCGCAGACTGCACAGCAGTCCCCTGGCGAGGATCCATGCAAGACCGGCGAAGATGCCAACAGCCGCATCGATTGCCGGATGGAATTCGCCGGTATTTCGGTCGACCGAGTCTGGGAAGAACAACTCCCCGCACAGGCCGGCATCGAGTACACGAACCCAGGCTTAGTCCTCTTTGAAGGCTCCACTCAGTCGGGCTGCGGCGCAGCGTCCTCGTCCACCGGCCCGTTCTACTGCCCCGCCGATCAAACGGCCTACTTCGACACGGAGTTCTTTAGCACCCTGGAGCGCATGGGCGGAGGCAACGGACCGCTCGCACAGGAATACGTCGTGGCCCACGAATTCGCCCACCATATCCAAAGGTTGGAGGGCACACTCGGCCGCAGTAACTACAACGAACCGGGCCCCGATTCCGACGCTGTAAAGATCGAGCTGCAGGCCGACTGCTACGCGGGTATCTGGGCTCATTACGCGGACAAGGGGCCGGACGCAATCCTCGAACCGCTTTCCGACGAGCAAGTTGCCGATGCCCTCAAAACTACGAAGGCCATTGGCGATGACACCATCCAGCAGCATTCCGGCGGTGGTGTTCAACCGGACTCCTGGACCCACGGCTCGGCCGAGCAGCGTACGAAGGCATTCCTCACCGGCTACAAGTCAGGAAAGATGTCTCAGTGCGACACTCTCGAGCGCGGCGTCTACAGCTAGACTCCGCACTCAACAAATGCGCGTTTCCTAGATGCGCGACTGCAACTCCTGAACCAGTGCATCTAGGGCGACTGCGTGCTGCTCGTGGGACTCAAGGTTCTTCAGCTGAACCTCGCCCGCGGCCAATTCAGACTCGCCGAGGACCAACGCAAATCGGGCTCCAGCGCGATCGGCACCCTTCATCGCGCCCTTCAGACCGCGGCCGCCGTAGGACATATCTGCGCGGATACCCGCTTGGCGCAGCTTATTGATCTGCACCGCCATAGCGTGAGCGGCTTCTTCACCGAGCGCAACACCATACACATCGACGCGTCGACCATCGCTGGCCTGCTTGCCCTCTGCTTCCAGTGCGAGCAGCGCGCGATCCACACCCAAACCAAAGCCAATTCCAGACAGCTCTTGGCCGCCTAGCTGCGCCATCAGCCCGTCGTAGCGACCACCGCCACCGATACCCGACTGAGCACCAAGGCCGTCGTGAACAAACTCGAAGCACGTCTTGGTGTAGTAGTCCAGTCCGCGCACCATTCGAGGATTGATGACATAGGGCACCTTCATGTCATCCAACAGTCCAGTCACAGCTTCAAAGTGACCGCGAGCGCTGTCAGAAAGGTGGTCCAGCATCAGCGGCGCGTCGGCAAGCATTTCCTGCATTTCCGGTCGCTTATCGTCGAGAACGCGCAGCGGGTTGATGTTTGCACGGTGGCGCGTTTCCTCATCCAGAGGCAGGTCAAACAAGAACTCCTGCAGCTTAGCGCGATATTCAGGGCGGCAGGTGTTGTCGCCAAGGCTTGTCAGTTCAAGGCGGAAGCCTTCGAGCCCGATACCGCGGAAGCATGCGTCGGCAAGCGCGATGACTTCAGCGTCCAGCGCAGGATCATCGACGCCGATTGCCTCTACGCCCACCTGCTGCAACTGACGGTAACGGCCTGCCTGCGGGCGTTCATAGCGGAAGAATGGCCCCGCGTAGGAAAGCTTGACCGGCAACTGACCGCGGTCCAAATTGTGCTCAATGACCGCGCGCATCACGCCCGCGGTACCCTCCGGGCGCAGGGTGACCGAACGGTCGCCGCGGTCGGCGAACGTGTACATCTCCTTGGTGACGACGTCCGTCGATTCACCTACGCCACGTGCAAAAAGCCCGGTTTCCTCGAAAATTGGCAGCTCAATGTGCTCATAGCCCGCAAGTCGTGCGCGGTGCTGGAATGAGTTTCGCACCGCCTCGAATTCGCGGGAGACCGGCGGGACGTAATCCGGCACGCCCTTGGGCGCGGAGAATGGCTTCAACTTCTTTGGCTTCTGGCTAGAGTTCACTCCGCTAACTCTACCTGCCAACTCTCACGACGTGTCAGCCAGGCTAGGTGAGGTTTTGAAGGAAGGGGTTGGTCTCGCGCTCCTCGCCTATCGACGATGCGGAGCCATGGCCCGGAAGAATCATGAGGTCATTCGCCAGCGGGAGGACCTTATCCTTCAACGACTGCTGCATGTGCTCCGGACTACTGCCCGGTAAATCTACGCGACCGATAGCCCCCTTAAAGAGGACATCCCCGCTGAAGATAATCTCATCTTCCCCATCGGAAGCGCGCAGCATTACGCACCCCGGAGAGTGACCCGGTGCGTGAATGACTTCGAAATTTAACCCTGCCCACTTAACTTCGTCGCCATCTTCGAAGAAACCAGCTTTTGTATAAGCCTGCATGGATTCGATGTCAAAGAGGTGTCCGAAAGAAGAACCGCCGAGTTTCGGATTGGCCAGCAACACATTGTCGCTTTCGTGAATGAAGACAGGGATATCCCAGAAGTCGGCGGCCTCCGCGACATCGCGGACGTGGTCGATATGACCATGGGTCAGCAGAATTGCTTCCGGCTTCCAATCTCGCTTTTCAACCTCGCCGCGTATTACCTCGAACGCTCCCATGCCCGGGTCAATAATCACGCACGGGGTAGCCAAATCGTCCATCCCCGGAGCGCCTGTTGCCACGTAGCAGTTGGTCTGAAAAGGGCCGGCTGCAAATCCAAATATCTCCATAGCGCACATTCTATCGAGTGTCTGCTTGGCTCGAGCTGGGTTCATTTATCACGCTGTTAAGTTCCCGCTAAAACGACGGCTGATAGGTGGCGAAACTCGTAGAACTGTTCTTGGCAATTGGAACTGACGATTGGAAGCTTTTATGCAGATTACGTACTCAGCCACTATCACCTTTTTCATCCTGACAGCTGTGGGAACGGCTCTAGCAGGTTATCCGCGACTGGCCTTCATCCTTTTCATGTCAGCCGCAATAAGCCTGGGTGCAAGGAGTCTAACTCGCCGTTGTCGTAGTCGTGTTGTCGAAGGCACAGGCAGAAGTAAGAGCTGCATCACGCCGGAGAAGGTGAAGAAGTACCGTCGCCAACACCCCGGTGTCGGCATCAAAGAAGCTGTCGAAGCTCTACGTGCTAAAGCGGAACGCCCTTTCCCATGCCGACTTGGCCTGTCATCTCGCAAATGAGAACCGACTCCGGGCATAATGGTCGATTGTGTACGCGACGGTGACCGACTGAGCTTTCACCTCAAACTCGGTCACTATCTATGGGCAAAACCGTCCGCTGGTGTGCCGTCACCGGCAATCGATGACTAAGAGATACGGAGAGAGACTAGTGGCCAATAATGAGCAAAGGCGCAAAGATGCGATGCGGACGCTCGAGCGCGAACTTAAGCGCCGTGCACGTGCCGAGAAGCTGAAGCCACTGGGTGTTGTCGTAACCACCTTGGCTATCCTGCTCTTTATCGGTGGCGGAATCTACCTGCTGACCACGGCTGGCGGCGCTGACGACAATGAGGCCGCTGATGAATCCACGACTCCAGTCGAACCTGCAGCTCTGACAGCTACTCCCGTCAGCGGTGAAAAGGTTCCGATGAAGCGCTCTTCCGCGCTTCCGGAAACCGTGACCTGTGACTACCCGGATGATGGCGAGGCATCGAAGGATATCGATAAGCCAGCTACCGACAATGTTCCCGCCACTGGCACTGTAACCATCACTCTGAAGACTAACCAGGGCGACATTCCGATGGAGCTGAACCGCGCTATTTCACCTTGCGGTGTCAATGCGATTGAGCACATGGCCAAGTCCAACTACTTCGACGACACCGTGTGCCACCGTATTACCGGTGGTGGCCTGAACGTTCTGCAGTGTGGTGACCCGACTGGTACCGGTAGCGGCGGCCCGGGCTTCAAGTTCGCTGGCGAGTGGCCGGTCAAGGATTCCGGTCTGGATCAGAACACCCCGTTGGTGTACCCGAAGGGCTCTATCGCCATGGCAAACCCGAGCGACCCGGATGCCAACGGCAGCCAGTTCTTCCTCAACTGGGCAGATTCTCAGCTGCCACCGCAGTACACCGTGCTTGGCTCCATGACTGACGAGGGCACCAAGACGGTTGCGGACATTGCGAAGAATGGTATCGAGGGTGGCGGTACCTCTGACGGTAAGCCAGCTAAGGAAGTCCGTATTGAGAAGGCGGAAGTCAAGTAGTTGACTCAACTAACTGATTGAGAAATTCATCAAAAACAGGGCCAAGGTGTTTCACCTTGGCCCTGTTTTAATACCGACGCGGCCTCAATCTTTATTCACATATCGATGCGCTGATAAACCGGCTACTGACCAGAAGTAATGCGGTAGACATCGAAGACTCCCTCGACACCGCGCAGAATGTTGAAGATATAGCCCATCTGCTTAGTGTCCGAAACCTCGAAGCTAAAACGCATTACGGCAACGCGGTCATCGGAGGTATGGGAGGACGTCGACAGGATTGAGACCTTCTGATCGGAGAAGACGCGAGTAATCTCCGAGAGCAGTCCGTGACGGTCAAGTGCTTCGATTTGCACCGTGACCATGAACACTGCGCCGGAGGAATCTGTCGCCCAAGAAACCTCGATAATGCGCTCGGGTTCCTGGTGGAGTTTTTCCGCATTGGTGCAATCCGTGCGGTGCACGCTGACACCGCCACCGCGGGTGACGAAACCAAAGATGGCATCGCCAGGCACCGGTGTACAGCACTTGGCCAACTTGGCAGCCATATCCGCACTGCCCTCCACAAGCACGCCGGTGCTGTCGGCGCGACGCGGAGTATTGTGCACACTCATCTTCGAAATCGGAGTGCGCGAGACCAACTGCTCTTCGGCATCGTCTGTGCTCGAGAACTGCGCCATCAGACGGTGCGTCACATGCTGAGCCGATACCTGCCCCTTACCAATCGCGGTATAGAGCGCATCGACATCCGCATAGTGCAGCTCGGAGGCAATCTGCTTGATGGACGCCGGAGTGAACAGGCGGTGCATCGGCAGACCACCGCGCTGTACCTCTGCCGCCAGCGCATCGCGTCCGGCATCGAGTGCCTCCTCGCGTCGCTCCTTGGCAAACCACTGGCGAATCTTTGCCCGCGCACGGGGAGTTTTAACGAACTTCTCCCAGTCCTTGGACGGACCAGAATGGGCATCCTTGGACGTGAAAATCTCGACGCGGTCACCGGTTTTTAGCGGTGATTCCAACGCCACCAACTTGCCGTTGACCTTGGCACCAATACAGCGGTGGCCAACCTCAGTATGGACCGCGTAGGCAAAGTCGACCGGCGTGGAGTCCGCGGGCAAAGTGATGACATCACCCTTCGGCGTGAACGCAAAAATTTCAGTGACTGAGAGATCATAGCGCAGCGAGTCCAGGAACTCGTTAGGATCTGCGGCCTCGCGCTGCCAATCCAGCAGCTGACGCATCCACGCCATCTGATCGACTTCGGCGGAATCTCCCTTATGAGAGCCTTTTGTTTCCTTGTAGCGCCAGTGTGCGGCAATGCCGTACTCAGCGTTGTAGTGCATCTCATGGGTGCGAATCTGCACTTCTAGCGGGGCCCCACCTGGACCAATGACCGTTGTGTGTAACGACTGGTAAACCCCGAAGCGCGGCGCGGAAATATAGTCCTTGAATCGCCCCGGCATGGGTTTGAATAGCGAGTGGACGGCACCCATGGCGGCGTAGCAGTCCTTGGTCGTGTCCACCAGAACTCGAAGTCCGACCAGGTCAAAAATCTCGTCGAACTCGTGGCCGCGGACAATCATCTTCTGATAAATCGACCAGTAGTGCTTCGGCCTGCCCTGTACCTCAGCAGCAATGTGAGACTCCTTCAGATCCTTCTGAATCATCTCGGAGACTTCCTGGATGTACCGGTCCCGCTGCGGCGCTCGGTCTGCGACCAAACGCACAATCTCGTCGTATTTCTTCGGGTACAAGATGGCGAAGGAGAGATCTTCCAACTCCCACTTCACGCTGGCCATTCCCAAACGATGCGCCAGGGGTGCAATCACCTCGAGGGTCTCGCGGGCCTTCTTAGCCTGCTTTTCCGGCGGCAGGAAACGCATTGTGCGCATGTTATGCAGTCGGTCGGCCACCTTGATAACCAGCACGCGCGGGTCCTGGCTCATGGCGATAATCATCTTTCGCACGGTCTCTGCCTCGGCGGCGGAGCCCAACGCAACCTTGTCCAATTTGGTCACGCCGTCGACTAGGCGCGCGACCTCTGGGCCGAAGTCCCGTTCCAGGTCCTCCAGCGTGTAATCGGTGTCCTCGACCGTGTCATGCAGCAGCGCCGCCACCAGCGTGGTGGTATCCATACCAATCTCGGCGGCAATAGTGGCGACTGCAAGCGGGTGAGTGATGTATGGCTCGCCGGATTTCCGGTACACGCCGTCGTGAAGGCGCTCGGCGGTATCGTAGGCACGCTGAAGCACAGCTAAATCCGCGCGCGGATGCACCTGCCGATGCACCGCGACAAGGGGATCTAGCACCGGGCGGGTCTTCGTTCTGTTTCCGGTAAGGCTTCGCGCTAGGCGAGCACCATAACGGCGTGCGGGCCCTTCAGCCATGGCTCATTCACCCCTTATTAACCACGTACAGAGGCAGATCAGCAAGCTTCTCCCGAGCGCCCATGCCTTCAACCTCCAGCACGGTGCACAGCCCGGTCACCTCGACACCAGCTGTCTCTAGCAGGGCGCGAGCTGCACACAGGGTGCCACCAGTTGCCAACACATCGTCGACAAGTACGGCCTTCTTGCCCTTCAGCTCAAACCCACTAGCCGGAATCTCAAGCGCGGCCGTACCGTATTCCAGTTCATAGGTCTCCGTCAGCACAGGTGGTGGGAGCTTGCCCTTCTTACGAATAGCGAGCACTCCCAGTCCGAGCTTGTATGCCACCGCAGAACCCAGCAGGAATCCACGCGCATCGAGGCTGCCGATAATATCGGCCCCGAACTCTTCCACCTTGGCGGAAATCTCGTCCACAAGCAGGGCGAACGTCGTGGCGTCGGCAAGCGCCGGCGTCAGGTCCTCGAACAGTACGCCCTCAACTGGAAAATCGGGCACAAACCGAATCTGATCAGCTAATGCCTCACGCGCGTGTGCATACGACACAGGTTTAAGCTCCTTTTCGGCAAAAAGAAAAAGTGCGGGTACCTGTCAACGATACCCGCACAATGCGCTTTTAAAGTAGTTTCACCCGAACCACTGGGAGGCGCTACCTCCTACTGCCCCGGACGCCAGGACAGCGGCTTGTTTTCATCGCCCTCAAGCTTCGGAGTCTTCACCGTTCGTTTCGGCGTCGACTGTTCCATTTCGCTTGTCGACGCGTCTTCCGCGCCCGTGCCCTCCGCGGCATCGGCGGCAGCCGACTCAGTGTTCGAGTCTTCCCCAGCAGATACCTTTGTGCGAGCGGCCAGCACCGCTTCATCATGCTTGCGGTATTCACGCTGACGCGACTTGAGCGTTACCAACAGCGGCGAAGCCAGGAAAATCGAGGAGAACGTGCCCTGAATAATGCCGATGAGCTGGACCAGCGCCAAATCCTTCAGCGTACCGACACCCAGCATGCCCACGGCGATAATCATCAGTGCCAGGATTGGCAGCAGCGTCGACACTGTGGTGTTGATAGAACGCATGATGGTTTGGTTGACAGCCAGATTCACCAGCTCGGCGTAACTTCTACGTGTCGATGAACGATAGCCTGCCGTATTCTCGTCGACTTTGTCGAAGACCACGACGGTGTCGTACAGCGAGAACGACAGCACGGTCAGGAGACCGATAATGGTGGCCGGGGTGACATCAAGGCCGATCAGCGCGTAGATGCCCATAATCACGATTGCGTCCACGGCCAGGGCGAGGATGGCAGAAATGGCCATGTCACGCTCGAAGCGGATAGTGATGTAGGCGAATACCAAGCCCAAGAACACTACTGCAGCCAGCAGCATGCGGTTGGTAATCGACGAGCCCCACGACTCCGAAACGGTCGAGTCACCAATCGCATCCGGGGTCTGCTCCCCCTGTGCGTCGACGGGTTTGAATGCGTCGTTCAGTGCGACGCGAGCACTATTAATCTCGTCCTGAGTCAGCTTCTCTGAGGTGATTTCCAGAATGCGGCCTTCGCCAGAACCGATGATCTGCACCAACTCCGGCTTGACGCCGGTGGCGTCGGTGAAGACCTCCTCAGCCTGTTCAGTCGACACTGACGCAGGCGGCATAGTCATCTTGGTGCCGCCCTCGAAATCGATACCGAAGCTGAACCCTCGAATCAGCATCGATGCTAAAGCAACGACAATGACGGCAATCGCAATCTGGTACCAGCGCTTCCGCTTACCGACGATGTTGATTCCACCCTCGCCGGTGTAGAGGCGGCGGAAGAATGAGTCCTCGTTAGCCGCGTCATTTTCGCTAGTCAGCGCCGGATTCGTCTGAGTAGTATTCATGGATTCCTACTTCCCCTCATTCGCGCCGGAGTCAGCCGAAGCGGTGTCGGCAACTGCACTGGCGGCTGCATTGGAGGTGACAGCCTTTTTACCGGTAGCTACGGACTTGTTCCTGTTAGCGACCTCCATGACTGAACCAAAGCCATTCATGGATGGTTTGGACAGTGCCGGCCACTTGCGAGTAGCCAGAATGACCAGTGGCGCAGTCACCAGGAAGGCGGTCACAATATCGAATGCCGTGGAAAGACCAAGCGTGAATGCGAAACCACGCACATCGCCAACAGCCAGGATGTAGAGGACCACAGCCGCAATGATGGACACAAAGTTACCCGACAGGATCGTACGCCGTGCTCGTCGCCAAGCATGCGGTACCGCAGAGCGGAAAGTCCTACCCGCACGAATCTCATCCTTAATGCGTTCGAAGAAGACGATAAAGGAGTCAGCTGTCACGCCGATGGAAATGATGATACCGGCGATACCAGCGAGATCGAGTGAGTAGCCAATCCAGCGACCGAGCAGCACGAGTACGCCGTAGACCATCGCACCAGCTGCTGCCAGTGAAACCAGCGAGATGGCTCCGAGGCCTCGGTAAAGAACGATTGCGTAGACGACAATCAGAGCAATACCGATAATGCCGGCAAGCAGACCGGCCTCCAGGGAGGCCGACCCCAGCATGGCTGGAATGGTCGTAGTGGTACCGCCCGGCTCGCCGTCCTCACCTGCGAAGGACAGTGGCAGTGCGCCGTAACGCAAGTTATTCGCCAGCGCCTGTGCCTCATCGATAGTGAAATCACCCGTGATTCGAGTAGCTGAACCGACCGGGGTTGCCTCCTGAATCACCGGCGCGGAAATAACCTTCGAGTCCAACACGATGGCGACCTGCTGCTGCAGGTAGTCATTGGTCAGCTTGGTCCAGGTACGAGCGCCGGTGTCGTTCTTACCGGACTTGAAGCTAAAGGAGACCTGGATTTGACCAGACTGCTGATCGTAGCCACCGCTAATCGGCGCATTGGTGTCGATAGCATCGCCGGACAGACGCTGGCCCTTGACCTCGTCGTCTTGCCCAATCAACAGAGGAGCCTTGCCCAGGAAGATTGCCTTACCGCCTTCTGGCGCACAGGTCACCAGCGGCTTGGCCGGGTCATCGGCACCCTGTAGCGGATCAACTGCATCGCGGTTATCGCAGGTCATTAGCGCAGCGGCTGCAAACTGTGTCGTTGGATCGTCGGACTGGCGAGTCGCCAACAGCACGTCACGAACCTTCGTACGCAGCTCTGCCGCTTCAATCGAGTTCGCCGGCTTTGCCGGAGCCGTTGCGTCCAGCTTCGGGGCCTCGCCCAGCGACTTGGACAGTTCCTCCGGGACCGGCTGGTCCGGGTTCTGTTCCTTGAAGGCATCAATTGCACGCTTCTGCGTCTCGTTCATGTCCTTGTACAGGCCATCGACGCGCTTGGTGGCGTCCTCCTTCGACAGGACACCGACCGAAACCCAGTCCTCTGCGGTCTTTTTGACTACTTCACCAAAGGCAGCTTCATCAGGGCCCTGCGTGGGCTGGTCTACCGGACGGAAAAACAGCTGCGAAGTCTGTCCGAGGGAACGTGCCTCCTGGGAGTCTTCACCCGGCACGGTAATGACCAGCGTGTCACCGTCAGTGACAACTTGAGCGCCACTGACGCCCATGCCGTTTACGCGGTTCTCCAGAATCTTGCGAGCCTGGTCCAGCTGATCGCGCGTCGGCTTTTCGCCCTGCGGCACCAGGGTTACTCGGGTACCACCCTGCAAGTCGATGCCCAACTTTGGCTTGGCTGATCCGCCGCCGGTGAAAAAGACGAGTGCGTACGTAAGAATGAGGAAGCCAACAAACAGTGCCAACAGCCACTGCGGCCAGTTCCTCTTGAATGTATTCGCACCAGATCTGGATTTGCTGTTCAAAGCAAAGTCTCCTGAATCGTGACGTTTAGGTACTTGAACGTTTCGGGTTGAAACGCGTGTCTATAACTGCACCGCGAACTCGCGCAATACCAGGTAGGGGCATTGCGGGCGTCGCCAAGCAAGGCTATAAACACCAACCGCTAGAGGATAACCGATTTAGCGGCCTGCGCCGGTTTTGACTTGTACCTGTTTAGTGAAAATCTTCCCACGCTTGCCGACGGCGAAACCTGGGTCGCGCCCGCTAACGCTGCAGCCTGGATGCATGCAAACCGGCAGGGCGTGGGCGTACAAAAACTGCTACTACTTTTCGGTGGAAGTGGAATCGTCTGTACCCGGATTATCCGAATTGCTCGTTGTATCCGGGTTCGCGGCCTGCTCGTTGCTGTCCGAAGCCGCATTATCAGCCGGACCGTGGCCGGTAATTTCTTGCACATCGCCAATGTGGTCGTCCGGCGCATCGGAAACTCTGCCACGCTGGTCGCGGTGAGCGTAGCTAGCTCCCGCGCCGGTAGTGAGGTTGCGGGCAATAGCGCCCTTCTCCCAACGGGTGACGATGCCGTCAGCGATGATTAGGTCAACGGTTGTGTCGGTGGTATCAACGACCACGCCGTGCATGCCGGAACCGGTGATGACCTCCGCGCCAGGGGCCAGCTTATCCTGCATTTCCCGGATGGTGCGCACCTGCTTGTTCTGCTTGACGATCTGCCAAATCGGCAGCGCCAGGAACAAGAAAATAAGTAGGAGGAGAATAGTTTGATCCATGTCTGTCGAGTTTAACGAATTGCCTGCTCGCTATTCCACACTGCCCTGGGACAGGATTTGGGGGAAAGCTATTCTCCGATAGTGCCCTCCGGGGGCTGTAGCCCCAAGTGCCGCCATGCTCGGGCAGTTGCCACGCGTCCACGGGATGTGCGCGCAATCATTCCTGCACGTACCAAGTAGGGTTCGCACACTTCTTCCACGGTCGAGGGCTCCTCACCCACTGCCAGTGCCAGCGAGTTTACCCCCACCGGCCCACCGCCGTGTCCCTTGACCAGGGCTGTCAGCACTGCCCGATCCAGACGGTCGAGCCCCAGCTCGTCGACATCGAACACAATCAGCGCTGCCTTAGCCGCACCAAGATCAATAACGCCACCGGAGTGGACATCGGCGAAATCGCGGACGCGACGCAGCAGACGGTTGGCAATTCGCGGTGTACCGCGCGAACGCGACGCAATCTCCACTGCAGCCTCCGGGCTGATGTCTACCCCGAGGATCCCAGCGGCACGGGTAACCACCTTTGTCAGATCTTCGACCTCATAGAACTCCATCTGCGCGGTAAAACCAAAGCGGTCACGCAGTGGGCCAGTCAGCATACCCGAGCGCGTCGTCGCACCGACCAACGTGAATGGTGGAATCTCGAGTGGAATCGACGTAGCTCCAGGCCCTTTGCCTACGATGACATCAATACGGAAATCTTCCATTGCCATGTACAGCATTTCTTCCACTGGCCTGGCAATGCGGTGAATCTCATCGATAAACAGGACATCGCCCTCGAGCATGTTCGACAGCATTGCTGCCAAATCGCCAGCGCGAATAAGCGCCGGACCGGAGGTCATTCGCAGGGAGCTCCCCATCTCCTGCGCAATAATCATGGCCATGGTGGTCTTACCCAGCCCGGGAGGTCCCGACAGCAGAATGTGGTCCGGAGTCACATTTCGCCCCCGTGCCCCGGAAAGCACTAAATCCAGCTGTTCGCGGACCTTGGGTTGGCCGATGAACTCCCCTAACGACTTTGGTCGCAGGTTCGATTCCGCATCGACTTCCTCGACCTGAGCGCGGGCATCGACATCACGTTGTGCACCATTTCCACCACCGCCAAAATGGTCGTTGGCTTTCCCACCTAAAGAGTCCCTGAAGGGATTGCCCGACACGTTAAACTCCGTGCGCTCGATATCGCTCATAGTCCCCTCATCCTAGTGCACTGCCAATTTTCATCATCAATGTAGCTGCAGGTCCTTGACCTGGATTTACTTCTCGCCCAATGTCTTTAGCGCCGCCTTCAGCGCCATTGAAGTATCCAAGGTCGGATCAATCCGAACAACGGTCTCCGCTGCCTCATTCGCGTCAGCTTCCGGGAACCCAAGCCCGACCAAAGCACCAACGACCTGATCCAGATCTGCCTTCAAAACAATGCCAGGTGCTGCTCCGTTTGCAGCTTCCTCCGGCGGCGATACCGCCCTGTCCGCGAAAACCTCGACCTTATCCTTCAATTCAACCAACAGGCGCTCCGCCAATCGCTTGCCGACGCCGTTAGCTGCTTGCAAGGCCTTCGCATTCTTTGAGGCGACCGCACTGGCAATCTCCGCCGGCGACAGTACAGAAAGAACAGACATCGCTACCTTCGGCCCCACCGTCGAGACAGTGCGCAAGAGCGCAAACATCTCACGTTCCTGTGAATTGGCAAAACCAAAGAGCGTAATCGCGTCTTCACGAACCGCCATTGTGGTCAACATAAAAGTCTGCTCATGCCTCACCAACTGGGAAGCTAGCCTGCCTGTAATGGTGACCAAATGCCCGACACCACCGCACTCGATAACGCAATAGTCCGCACCGAGGTCGATAACTTCACCGCGAAGAGATGCAATCACTTCTCACAATTCCTTTCACTACGGCTTCCCTAAAGACACCGCGATAAACGCCGAACTCACAAGTGTTCTCTAGCAAGCTCCCCTACCGCGAGCGATTCTCACGGCGAGAAAGCTCCAACTCCCGCTCCTCGTGCTGCTTCGCAAGCGCAGCCAAGGTATCGCGCTGGCGTTGCAGAACCGGACCACGCCAACAGTGGCAGATAGCGATGGCCAAAGCATCCGCTGCATCTGCAGGTTTTGGCGGAGTTTCCAACCCAAGGATTCTCGTCACCATCATGGTCATCTGCTTCTTATCAGCTCGACCGTTGCCGGTGAGCGCCTTCTTTACCTCCGATGGCGTGTACATATGCACTTCCAAGCCCCGTCTCGCCGCAGCGAGGACAAGGACACCAACCGCGTGCGCCGTCTGCATCACGGTGGACACGTTGCCGCGCTCGAATACCCGTTCCATCGCAACCACGTCCGGCTCGTACTCATCCATCCACTGCTCCACGGCATTGGAAAGCCGTAAAAGACGATCCTCCAACGACGCCGTGGTAGGTGTGCGGGCGACCCCCACAGCAATGGGAATGACTTTCCTGCCCTGAGCGCCTTCCGCAATGGAGAGACCACAACGAGTAAGGCCAGGGTCGATGCCCATCACCCGCAGAGATCCAGCTCGATAATTCACTCCTCCACTAATACCATATTTCGAACAGCTGTTTGTATCGTAGCTAGAAGGAGTACCAACCGTTGGTTCTGATACGTTTAACACCATGAATTCACCGAAGAAGCTCTACGGCGTTCTCGCTGCAGCTGAAATGGTCACGTGGGCTCTGCTGCTTTTAGGCCTGGCGCTGAAGTACCTGTTCAAAGTCACGGACGTCGCCACCACTATCTTCGGCAGCATCCACGGCTTTACGTTCCTGTGCTACGTAGTCACCACCATCATGGTGTGGATCAACCAGCAGTGGAGCTTTGGCCGCGGTGTCATCGGCCTCGCCTCTTCTATCATTCCATTCGCAACCTATCCGTTTGAACGAAACACCCTGAAGGCAGGCCTTCTGGATCGGCCCTGGCGCTTTACCGACGAATCCGAGGAGCCACAGGGCATATTCGAGTGGGCACTCGCCATGATTATTCGTCGCCCCTTTATCTCGGCGTTCGTCATCTTGATTGTTCTCGCGGTGGTCTTCACACTGTTGCTGATGGCCGGACCTCCGACTCAGTGGTTCTCCTAGGACACCCATAAAAACCAATCCCCATCGGACGATTCTCCGATGGGGATTTTCTATTCACACCAGCTCGCCGAGCAATTCAGCGCTGCGGACTGCCCTACCACGGGCACCCTTTAACGCCGAGAAGCCAGTCAGCAGAACCGTCGACAAGAAAACGCCTAGTCGTCGAGTTCGGCGATGACCTCGTCGCTGATGTCGGCGTTCGAGTAGACGTTCTGCACGTCGTCGGACTCTTCGAGAGCGTCAATCAGACGGAAGAGCTTGCGTGCGCCGTCAGCATCGAGAGCGACTGTGGTAGAAGCGCGGTAGTCCTGATCTGCGGAGTCGTACTCCATTTCGGCATCGACAAGAGCGGTGCGGACATTCATCAGATCGGTAAAGGCGGAGACAACCTCGAACTTTTCACCCAGGTCGTTGACTTCCTCTGCACCGGCATCGAGAACCGCCATGAGCAGGTCATCCTCGGTCAGCTCGCCCTTCGGCAACTCGACGACACCCTTCTTTTCGAAGAGGTACGCCACGGCGCCGTTGTCCGCCATGTTGCCGTTGTTCTTGTTGAACGCCGAGCGCACATCGGAAGCAGCACGGTTACGGTTATCCGTCAGGCACTCCACAATCAAAGCGACGCCACCAGGTGCATAGCCTTCGTAGACAATGGTCTCCCAGTCAGCACCGCCGGACTCCTCGCCGGAACCACGCTTGCGGGCACGCTCAATGTTGTCGTTGGGAACCGAGGCCTTCTTGGCCTTCTTAATCATGTCATCGAGGGTGGGGTTACCAGCAGGATCACCGCCGCCGGTACGAGCCGCGACCTCGATGTTCTTGATCATCTTTGCCCACTCTTTGGCGCGCTTGGCGTCATTAGCAGCCTTCTTGTGCTTTGTGGTTGCCCATTTTGAATGACCCGCCATGTGCTAGTTCCTACCATTCCTCTCGTCAATACCCATGTAGATGGGAATTCGTCAAGTGTTCATTATACAAACCGGGGATTTAAATGCCGACAAGCTCTCGCAAAAAGAACTCGTGGAGCCGCGTCTCCCCCGTCGACTCCGGGTGAAAGCTGGTGGCCATCGCAGACCCCTGCCGTACTCCGACCACTGTACCTGCGGTCTCTCCGGCCGATTCTGGCACCCGCGCTAGCACCTCAACATCATCACCGACACGCTCGACCCACGGAGCACGAATAAAGGCGGCGTGCACAGGCGGCTGGTCACCGCCAATCGCCAGCTGCGGAATATCCAAGTCAGTTTCGAAGGAATCCACTTGCCGCCCAAATGCGTTACGACGGACGGTAATGTCAATCGCTCCCAGGCTAACGGCATCCGGACGGGTATCGAGCACTTCGTCGGCAAGCAAAATCATGCCTGCGCAGGTGCCGTATGCCGGAAGGCCATCGCGGAGGGCTTCCCGCAGCGGATCTTCAAGCTCATTGAAGACCATCAACTTGCTCATGGTCGTTGATTCGCCGCCGGGCAAAATAAGGCCACTAAGCCCTTCGACATCGCGCGGCAAGCGCACCTTTCGGTGCCGCACGCCGAGCTGGTCGAGAACATATCCGTGTTCGGCAACGTTGCCCTGAAGAGCGAGGATACCGATTGTTTCCTGTGTCATTAATCTAGGTTCTCACTGCGAGCATCGAAGTTCGTCGCCACTGGCACGGGCTCGACACCCGGGGCCAGGCTTCGGGTCAGCCCTTCCTGCGTGACGACGGCCACGAGCTCGCCCTTTTGGTTAAAGATGCGACCGTGAGTCAGTGCGCGACCAGCGTGCGCCGATGGCGAAATCTGGTCGTAGAGCAGCCATTCATCCGCACGGAACGGACGCATAAACCACATAGCGTGGTCGAGGCTGGCTTCCTGGACCTCAACGCCTGGATGTGGAACGAGTGCCGATGACAGCAACGTCATATCCGACATGTACGCCAGCGTGCAGACGTGGAAGGTTTCGTTATCCGGCAGGCGATCCTTGCACCGGAACCACACCAACTGCTGGGACGGGGTGTACTTGTTGTGTTCGAACTGATCATCCGGCACTACCCGGATATCCCAATCCGCCCACTCGCGCATAAGCAGGCGGCGGGTGTTCGTCATCTCTGAGGTGTCGGTGATCACATCTTCAGGATTTGGCACCTTGCGCATCACGTCAGAGTGCTCGAGTCCCTCATCCCCCTTGCGGTGGAAGCTGACCTGCATGACGAAAATCGTACGGCCATCTTGCACAGCTTCGACGGAGCGGTGGCAGAAAGACCGGCCATCGCGAATACGCTTGACCATGTACACCGTCGGGATATGGGGGCGACCCGGGCCTACAAAGTAGGCGTGGAGGGAGTTCACCGCGAAGGTATTACCCACCGTACGCGTCGCCGCGACGAGGGACTGGCCGGCAACTTGGCCACCGAAAGTGCGCTGCAGGATTGACTTAATGACTGGGCCACGGAAAATGTCCCGGTCAATCTGTTCCAGATCTAATACCTCGCGGATGTTAGCCATTTTTACCAGCCACGCTCAGCGAGTCGGTGCGGCTGCGGAATCTCGTCGACGTTGATGCCAACCATCGCCTCGCCGAGACCGCGAGAGACATCTGCAATGACCTTCGGGTCATCGTAGTGCTGGGTTGCCTGCACGATAGCCTTGGCGCGCTTCTCCGGATCACCGGATTTGAAAATACCGGAACCAACAAAGACGCCCTCGGCACCGAGCTGCATCATCATTGCAGCGTCAGCTGGAGTCGCAATGCCACCTGCGGTGAACAGCACGACCGGTAGCTTACCGGTCTCAGCGACCTCGCGTACCAGCTCGTACGGCGCCTGCAGCTCCTTGGCAGCAACATAGAGCTCGTCCGGAGCCATGGAACGCAGACGGTTAATTTCAGCGCGGATGGTGCGCATGTGAGTTACAGCGTTGGAGACATCACCGGTACCGGCCTCGCCCTTCGAGCGAATCATGGCAGCACCTTCGTTGATGCGGCGCAGAGCCTCACCCAGGTTGGTCGCACCACAGACGAACGGCACGGTGAACTCGAACTTGTCGATGTGGTTCGAGTAATCGGCCGGGGTCAGAACCTCGGACTCGTCAATGAAGTCAACACCGAGAGACTGCAGAACCTGTGCCTCAACAAAGTGGCCGATACGGGCCTTGGCCATAACCGGGATGGAGACGGCATTGATAATGCCCTCAATCATGTCCGGGTCGGACATACGCGACACGCCACCCTCTGCGCGAATATCGGCGGGGACGCGCTCCAGCGCCATCACGGCAGTTGCGCCGGCATCCTCAGCGATCTTGGCCTGCTCCGGAGTAACGACGTCCATAATGACGCCGCCCTTCATCATCTCAGCGAAACCGCGCTTCACGCGTGCGGTGCCCTGCCCGGAGTTGTTCTCAACCGTGCTCAACGAACCCTACTTCCCTAATAAAACTGGTGAATGTGACTGTTTGTAGTCGTCTAACACTATAACGCCTGAACTAGACAGTGCTGTTCATTGAGTCAGAAAACACAACGAACTTCCAGCACAACGGCGGTTTTTCCCACAATTAAGCCGTTGTCAGCCCGTCTGCAACATCGAAATATTCCGGTTCAGGTGCAGTGCCCGCCAGCCGCAGCGCGCGCACTAGCGGCCTGGCTCGCAGTGCTTTCGTATCCGTTACCGCATCATTGTAGAAACGGCGGGCGAGCTCGAGCCGGGTGTGTGCGTCAGAAAGCTCAATTGCCATCGTCCGGTCCACAGGTTGTTCCTCATAGAGCGCCACAATTTTCCTAGTCAGTTCGTTTTCCACGTCTGCGCGCTGCCCAGTGTTGTTGGCTCGAAGTGGTGTGGCTTCCACCTTTGTCACTACGCCGGCGAGCTCCGGGTAGGCGGCACGAGCAACTGCGGCCCTTCGCCCCAACGCTGCTTCCAATGAGGAACGCGCCAAGTCCGTGCGAATGTGCATACGGTTCAAACGCGTCGCTGTCGATGAAGCCACCAAACCGCTAACAAGCACGACAATCAGCGCAATGACTAGGACAACGACCCAGATTGGAACGGTTACGTCCACCGAAAACCCACTTTCACTCCGCTGCGTTTAATCAGTTGCCACGACGGAAATCTCTATGGCGCAATGACGACTTTTTCGCCATCCATGCGCACCGTATCGTACACACGCAAAACGCCGTCGGCGACCTGCGACCAGTCATACTCCCAAGCCCGTTTATGCCCGAGTACGCGAAGCTCCTCCCCCAACTTTGGCTGCCTCAAAAGGCGTACGACTGCATCCGCAAGGTCTGAACAGTTACCGTTTTCAAAGTGGAGCCCGTAATGGCCGTCGTCAAGCACGAGTTTGAACGCATCGATGTCGCTGGAGATCACCGGCGCACCCGCCGCCATCGCCTCTACCAGCACGATGCCGAAACTCTCCCCACCACGCTGCGGGGCAATGTACGCATCCGCATCGGCGAGGATTGACGCCTTAGCGTCCTCCGACAGTCTGCCGACGAAATGCAGGACATCTGCGTTTCTGCCCGCTTTACGACGTGCTGCTGCGACATCACCATCACCAACAACACAGACCTCAAGCTGTGGAATCTCCGCACATATTGCCGGCAACGCGTCGAGCAGAACGTCAAAGCCCTTGCGGGATTCGTCGAAGCGTCCGAGGAACACAAGCCGATAGAACCCCTCACGCCGCGGCGGAATCTCGGGCAACGATGAGGCGGCCGGACAGGACTCGAAATCTCCAACACGAACACCATTGGGAATGAGAACCGGGTCGCCGCCGAGTTGCTCAACCTGCCAGCGGCGAGCCACTTCCGAGACAGCGATGCCTCCCCGAATGCGTTCAAGGTACTTCCGCAAAAATGGCGTGGCCAACTTCAATGCCAGGGAGTCCGTCGCCGCAGAGTGATAGGTCGCGACAATTGGGCCGACCGAGTTCACTAAGGACAGCATTGAAAAACTGGGCGAATTCGGCTCATGGATATGAAGGATGTCAAAGCTACCCTCCTCAATCCACGTGCGGACTCGACGGCTGGTGCGGGGACCAAAAGACAGCCGAGCGACCGAGCCGTTGTATGGAATCGGGATGGCGGCACCACCTCGAACAACGAAATCCGGCACGTCCGCCTGCGCGCTAGCTGGGCCGATAAGACTGACCTCGTGGCCGCGACGGATGAACTCCTCAGACAAGTCAATCGCGTGAGCTTGAACACCGCCTGGGACATCGAACGAGTAAGGGCACACCATTCCGATTCGCACAGCTACTTTGACCTCTTCTTATCCGCTGGCCACAGTGGCTGCATCATGTGCCAATCCGCTGGATGCTGGGCAATATCAGATTCAAAAACAGTAGCGATGTCCTGGACAATATCAGCTAGATTGCGCCCCTCAGTCGGCACGAATGGATGCGCTACAAAACGCCAGCCATCGCGCGTGTAGGACAGGCCCGCGGGCATAAGCCGAGCGCCAGTGTCCAGTGCCAGCTTTGCTGCACCGACCGGCATGGTAGTCTGCTCGCCGAAAAAAGTGACCGGGACCCCGTGGCCGCCGAAGTCACGATCAGACAGCAGGCACACAACGCCACCGTCTTCCAATCGCTTCTGCAGTTCCGGCATCGCGGGTTTGCCACCGGTAAGCGGGAGAATGCGGAATCCGAGGGATTCGCGATACTCCACGAAAGCGTCGTAAAGCACCTCTGGCTTCAGCCGTTCCGCCACGGTACTGAACCGGCCATGCCGGGAAACGAGCCACATACCTGCCATATCCCAATTACCAGAATGCGGCAGTGGGATGACGATGGAATCTCCTGCCTCGAGGGCCTCAGCAACTCGTTCGAGCCCATCGCTGGTGGACTCGACCGTGTCTGCCAACTCGGGCGACGCGATGGAGGGCAACCGGAATGCCTCCACCCAATAACGTAGATAGGAGCGCATGGAAGCCCGAATAAGACCTTGCGGCACTTCCTCAGGTGGACAGCCCATAACGCGAGCCAAGTTCTTGCGAAGCTGGCGGGTAGTCGCGGGATTTGCTGCTACACGATCGGCGGCTATGTTGCCGATACGGTAGGCCACGCGTTCCGGCAGCAGACCAAAAATTTTCCACCCGGCCATATAGCCGAGCGCAACGAAATCTTCTTTCGATCGAGGCAGGAAGAAACTAGTCACTGTGTCCTCCTTTAGTTGTTGGAATCAGCCGAACCCGTGGACTTCGGAGCAGAGTCAGGGTTAATAGATGAACTATCAGCTGCGCCTTCTGGCGGGGCGATGGGATCCAACGCTCCTGGCTGCTTAGCCACCATGTACAAGCGCTGGACGACGGTGAATACCGACCCAATCGCTAGGAGCCACATCGCGACGTAGAGGGCATAGTCGACGCCAAGCCCCTGGAGCCCAATGCCGATTAGGCCGATAATCAGGCGCTCCGCACGTTCGACGAGACCACCGTTGACCTTAAGGGCGCTGGCCTCTGCCCGAGCCTTAACGTAGGAAATGACCTGGGAAGACCCCATGGTAATCAGTGTCAGAATAAGCAGCACTGGATCCGCGTCATGGTGATACACCACCCAATACGCTATCGCCCCGAACAGTGCAGCATCAGTAATGCGGTCACAGGAAGCATCGAGCGTCGCTCCGTATTTCGTTCCCTGCCCTCGAAGTCTGGCCATCGTGCCATCGAGCAGGTCAAAAGCTGTGAAAATAGCGATTGAAACCGCCGCTGCAAAAAGATGGTTGGTAGGAATCAGGATTACCGCAAGCAGAACGGAAACTGCAGTTCCCACCAGGGTGACCGTGTTCGGGCTAATCCCGACCCGCAAAAGTGCAGCGGCTACCGGTTCAACTACTGGGCGGATTGGAGCCCTGCCACGGACACTCAGCATGCTGCCCCATCCTCCTGATTGAGGGCACGCCAGCCGTCGGCAAGCAATTCGCGCGTCTGACGAAGCGCCTGCGGTAACACCTTGGTGCCGTCAATCACGGTCATGAAATTGCTGTCGCCGGACCAGCGCGGCACAACGTGCATGTGCAGGTGGTCAGCAACCGAACCGCCGGAGGCCTTGCCCAAGTTGAAACCTACGTTGACGGCGTGCGGACGCGAAACCGATTTGAGAGTACGAACCGCATGCTTGGCAAACCGCATCATCTCGGCCGTTTCTTCGTCGGTCAAGTCCTCAAGGTTGGCAACTTCGCGATATGGAACCACCATGAGGTGCCCTGGGTTGTACGGGAACAGATTCAAAACGGCGTACACCCACTCGCCGCGAGCGATAATGAGTGCTTCCTCATCGCTTTGCTTCGGCAAATCAACGAAGGGGTTACGGGATGGCTTGGAGTTATGCACACCACGCTTGACAATGTAGTCCAGCCGGTACGGTGCCCATAAGCGCGTGAGCCGATCCGGTTCGCCGTAACCGCTGTCGACGTATACGCCATCAGACGATTCCTGCTGGCCGGCATTGCCCTGCTGTTGCGGAGGCAACTCTTCACTTCCCGACTGATTCACTGCCATCCCCTTCGTTGCGTGGCCGGGCCCCATTCGAGCCCCGACCACATATGTTTCTCTGCTGTAGTTTACGACCTCGCGGTCAACTTCTTTGGATTACCACGCGTGGTTCACCAGTTAAAACAACACGGTCGAATTAGAGAGCGTTAGCGACCTCTAGAGAGCAGAGACATTCTCCTTGTTCGGCTGTTCGTTATTCCGCGAAGCAACCCAATCACAGATGATGTCCACAGCCTTCTCAACTGCCACCCCGTTAATCTGGGTGCCATCGAGGAACCGGAAGCTGACGGCACCTGCCTCAATGTCGCGGGCACCAGCCAGAATCATGAACGGAACCTTGGCCTGGGTGTGGTTGCGAATCTTCTTCTGCATGCGGTCATCCGACGTATCCACGTGGACGCGGATGCCACGAGACTTCAGCTGTGCAGCAAAGTCCTCCAGGTGCGGGATACAGTCATCCGCAACCGGGATACCAATAACCTGTTCCGGAGCCAGCCAGGCCGGGAAAGCACCCGCGTAGTGCTCCAATAGGACGCCAAAGAAACGTTCGATGGAGCCGAACAGCGCACGGTGAATCATAATCGGGCGCTTCTTGGTGCCGTCAGGTGCGGTGTACTCGAGCTCGAAGCGCTCCGGCAGGTTGAAGTCGAGCTGAACGGTCGACATCTGCCAGGTACGGCCGATGGCATCGCGGGCTTGGACGGAAATCTTCGGACCATAGAAAGCGGCTCCGCCCGGATCAGGAACGAGCTCGAGGCCAGAAGCATCGGCAACACGCTGGAGAATTGCCGTGGACTTCTCCCAAATTTCATCCGAGCCGACGAACTTCTTTTCGTCCTTCGTAGACAGCTCCAGGTAGAAGTCATCCAGGCCGTAGTCACGAAGAAGCGAAATAATGAAGTCGAGGACGTTAGTGAGCTCTTCTTCCAGCTGATCCTCGGTGCAGTAGATGTGGGCGTCGTCCTGCGTGAAGCCACGGGCTCGGGTCAGACCGTGGATAACACCCGATTTCTCGTAGCGGTAGACGGTGCCGAACTCGAACATACGAATCGGAAGTTCACGGTAGCTGCGACCACGCGATGCGAAAATGAGATTGTGCATCGGGCAGTTCATCGGCTTGACGTAGTAGTCCTGCGGAGCCTTGGTGCAGTTGCCGTGTTCGTCATATTCGCCGTCGAGCTGCATTGGCGGGAACATGCCATCCGCGTAGAAGTCCAGGTGACCGGACTTCTTGAACAAGTCGCCCTTGGTTACGTGCGGGGTGTTCACAAAGTCATAGCCCGCTTCGATATGACGGCGACGGGAATGCTGCTCCATCTCGTTGCGGATGATGCCGCCCTTGACATGGAATACCGGGAAACCAGAACCAATCTCATCTGGGAAGCTGAACAGATCCAGCTCGGAGCCCAAGCGGCGGTGATCGCGCTTCTCAGCCTCGAGCATGCGGTCAAGATACTCGTCCAGCGCTTCCTTGGACTCCCACGCAGTGCCGTAAACACGCTGCAAGTTATCGCGAGACTGGTCACCCCGCCAGTACGCAGCGGAAGAACGCGTGATCTTAAAAGCAGGGATGTAGCGGGTGGTCGGCACGTGCGGGCCGCGGCAAAGATCAAACCACTCGGTCTCACCGGTACGCGGATTGACGTTGCGGTAGCCGGTCAAGGTCGTGCCTGCACCACCGACGTCGACATTGGCCTCATCATCTTCGGACACCTTGCCGGCCGACTTTTCAACAATCAGCTCGAGCTTATACGGCTCGTCGGCAAGCGCTTCCTGCGCCTCATCAGCAGACTCGAACGCAAAGCGTTCGAATCGCTGACCAGACTTGATGATCTTCTTCATACGCTTTTCGATGCGCTTGAGGTCCTCCGGAGAGAAAGGCTCATCGACACGGAAGTCGTAGTAGAAACCATTGTCGATGGCAGGGCCAATGCCCAGCTTCGTCCCAGGGAACTCCAACTGCACGGCCTGAGCCATCACGTGAGTCGCAGAGTGGCGAATGACATCACGACCGTCCGGAGTATTCGCCGGAACGGGCTCGAAGACGGTTTCCACTTCTGGCTTAAAGGACAAATCCTTCAAATTGCCTTCAGGATCGCGGACACAAACGATGGCGTCAACGCCCTTGTTCGGGAAACCCAAGTCTCTCATCGCCTCGCCCGCAGAAACTCCTGCGGGCACGGAAAACGGTGCTGGGGTTGCAAATTCTTCTGACACGGCGTGCGTGTACTCCTTTTCAAAATGTCTTCGAAAATCACATACCTGGTGACCTTCGTCAGTCGTTCACACACTTTACCGCACGGTCAAAACTCAGGCCTCGAAAAGGTCCTGCGCCCAGTACTCCTCCTCAGAAGTTCCTCGCGGCATAACAAACACGGCGGATCCAATGTGGAAAATCCACTGATTGAGACGGTCGTTCTTAGACAGCCGCTCCTGAATCGGATTGAACTGCTCCAACGGGTCCTTCTGGAAACAAATGAATACCAGGCCAGTGTTGGTCTCGAATCGACCATTCGGTTCCGGTGGCAGGTCATAGTTGTAGACCCGTCGCAGAATCCGCTGATTAGGTTTCTCCTTCGGAGGCATGGACAGTGCAACATGGCTGTTCGGATCCGTCAGAGGCAGACCATATTCATCAGTCTTCGCCAGGTCGACGGTCTCAAACTCGTCCTTACCTCCAATTGGCGCGCCGGTGCCGATATCTCGGCCGGTAATAACAGTGCGGCTTTCGCGGTCCAACACATCCCAGCCTGGAATATCCATTTCGATACGGCGGACAACCATCGCTGTACCGCCCCGCAACCAATCCGGACCACTATCAATCCACACCTGCTTGTCGAATTCTTCACGAGTGCGCGGGTTGACCGTACCGTCCTTCTGACCGAAGAGATTGCGCGGGGTCTCGCCTTCCTGCGTAGAACCATTGGCGTGCTGGAAACCAGCTTGCACCCAGTGAACATCCAAACAAGAACCTGCATTTCGGATCATCATTCGGGCCGCATGGGAGACCATTACTGGGTCGTCCGCACAAATCTGCAGGCACAGGTCTCCGCCGTTCCACTCCGGGCGGAGCTCATCGTTAACGTACTTTGGCAGATCTCCCAGCCACTCAGGCTTCTGGTCTTCCCTATCGATGATTGTGAAGAAATTCTCCCCATATCCAACTGTGATAGTCAGATTGGCCGGACTCCCCATGAGCTCGGGTTCCAAATCCGTTCGAGTAGCCTTGCCGGCTGTCATTCGGCGGGCGTCATCCGTCCAGGCACGCATGAGGTTTTGGAGGCGATTGCGATCGACCCCCTTCTTCACGTTGAAGGCTATTAGCCATAGATTCGCCTGTGCGGGCGTCGCAATCCCCGCCTGGTGAGCGCCATCAAAAGGTACGGTTGCTGTCTGCAAAGGCGGTTTCGGTGGCTCTTCCTGTGGACGTTCCAACCCAATCGCCTGGGCTTCCGGCGCCCCCAGGGCGAGCGCTGAGGCTCCTGCGGCGGTGCCGAGCCCGCCAAGAAAACGCCTTCTGGAAAAGCCTTCGGACATTTTGTGCACTCTTACCTTTCTGATTACTTCGAACTGGAACACATGAGATGGCTGGGGATCCGCCAACTTTTCAATAGCTTCAACGCAACCACTGGCCTATCCAATTCGACCGTATCGAAAACCTTTTTCGGAAAAAGAAAAGCGCCGGAGTTCGTTGCATATGCTGCAATAACCTGCCAACTCCAGCGCTTCTGCCACCATTAGATTCAGCTAGTCAATTCCTCGACGTACCTGAGCTCACGCCCGCTTTACGACGAACGATTGCTTGATCAACTTGTCACAAAAATTAGTGGCCCGAGTGATCCATCTCACCGCCACCCATGTGCTCTGGGTTGTTCAGGTCACCGTCATTACCGTAGTCCTCTTCACCTGCTGGCTGGACACGAACCTCAACGTCCTGGGTAATGCTAGAGCCGTCGGAAAGCTCAATGACGAGCTTGTACTCAGCTCCCACATCCATAGCTTCATCATTGTTCATGATCATGAAGTGAGTGCTACCCGGTTCGAGAACGAGTTCGCCATTAGCAGGAATCGTCAAACCTTCCGGCACCTCGAACATCTTGCCGTCCTTGGTATCGTGCTGCTCGAACTTCGTGCCTTCCTTCAGCCCCTCAAGCTTGAAGGAGGAAACCTTGATGTCCTTATCGGTGTTGTTGGTCAGCGTACCGAAGATGGCGGTCATGCCCTTGTCAGCCGGCTTTTCCTTGATGTAGGCATCGGCCAGCTGCACAGCAGCATCACTCTTCTCCATCTGAGAGGTAGCTTCGGTCGCAGCGGAGGTTGCGGACTCAGTCACCTCAGCAGCAGTGTTATCGTCGGACGAGCAACCTGCCAGAGCAAGGGTCAGAGCTGCGGAACCAGCGATCAGTGCAGTTGCAGTGCGATTGAGCTTCATGTGTCTATTTTGCCTTTCGATTAATAACGGTGACGACAGCGGCGATGATGACGATGAGTCCACCACCGAGGCCATAAGCCCATAGTGGTATTGACTTCGTTTCCTCGGCGTGCGCACCGGTTTGACGAGATTCTGCACCAACTTCAGTTGCGTCTACCGCATCCGGATCAGCCACTGAGAAAGTGGTCTTACCCCGAGTGGAGTGGCCATCCGAGGACGTGATCTGGAAACCAATGATGTAGTTACCAGGGCCTGGATTAATATCCTCAGGGATATCCAAAGAGACCTCGTTACCCACTACTTCTGGCTCATGGGAGTACAGGACTTTCTTGGCATCCGCATCACTAATTGCAACGGTGTTGAAATTGTTCTTGGGGTTACCAGAGAACTTGAGAGAAACGTGGTGCGGAAATTCATCGAGAACCTGCTTGTCGCCTGGCGTTGATGACATCACCGCGTCGTGAGCTACCGCAGGTGAAGCGGCAAAAATCGAGATAGCTACAGATACGGCAAGCGTGGCGACACTCGATTTAACAGCGCTCGACCTTCCCCAACGACTGCGTGAAGAATTCACAGAATCTACCGCTCCCCATTTATCTCATGGTCAGAATCCAGTTCATTACAAACCACTCCTAAGCTTACGCCAATAAAACCCATAGGGAGGGATGAAGCATCGAAGTGGTTCAATTACTAGTCGTAGCATCGAGGATGAAAGTTCCCGGTGAGGCCATGATTTTCAACTTTTGTTGTCAAACCCTATTGACAATTTGACCCCTGTCATAGAAAATCCCCTTATGAGACATTGCGTCTCATAGCCCTCTATCGCCGTGGTTGGTTCACTTTGCCTGCGCGGTGTCTCCACATAGACAGGAGCAGAACATTGACTTCACACATCGATGCGTCCCGCCGACGGTCGCGAACTGAGGCCATGGGGTTGCGCCGAGTGGCAGCCGACCCCCAGCTCAATTCCCAGGTAAGTCCATACTCATGGAAAGACCCGAAACGCTATCTTTGGTTTCTGGGGTTGATTCCTGCTGCAGCGGTACTTATTGCATGGGGCATCCACTCGATTCTCAGTATCTGGTTCACCGGGCTTGGCGCTGACTGGGTTTGGTGGGGCGGCCCTATTGTGGTGTTCATCATCATTCCGCTATTTGACTACTTTGTCGGCAACGATGGCTCCAATCCACCTGACGAAATCATGGCTCGACTTGAGGCGGACAAGTACTACCAGTGGGTGCTCTACGCTTACGTCCCTCTACAATATGGCTCTCTCATTGCGGCAGCGTATCTATGGGGCCGCGGAGACCTTTCCGTGTGGGACTGCATAGGATTGGCACTCACCGCCGGAGTCGCTTCGGGCATTGGCATCAATACAGCCCATGAGCTTGGACACAAGAAAGACAAGCTCGAGCGCTGGTTGTCGAAAATTACCCTGGCACCCGCGGCTTACGGTCACTTCTATGTAGAGCACAACCGTGGGCACCACGTTCGCGTCGCGACCCCAGAAGATCCCGCGTCAGCACGTTGGGGCGAAACCGTTTACACCTTCGTGCTCCGAAGTGGCTGGGGCAGCCTTCTTCACTCCATCGCACTTGAGAAAAAGCGCGCTGAAAGGCAAAAGCGCAGCTTCTGGAACCCAGATAATGACGTTCTCAATGCCTGGGCCATCACAATCGTTTTGTTCGGAACACTTATCGCAGTATTCGGAGTGCAAATTACCCCGTACCTGATTATGCAGGCGCTCATTGGCATTCTTTACCTGGAGACGGTCAATTACATCGAGCATTACGGCCTACGCCGAAAGAAGCTACCGAATGGTCGCTACGAACGGTGCCAACCTCGCCATTCATGGAACGCTGATCACATCGTGACAAATGTTTTCTTGTACCATCTGCAGCGCCATTCGGACCACCATGCTAATCCGACTCGTAGGTACCAGATCCTTCGCTCATTCGACGAGGCGGGCAATCTTCCCTCGGGTTATGCCGCCATGATCGCGGTCGCAATGCTTCCACCGCTGTGGCGAGCGATCATGGACAACCGTGTAATTGACCTTTCGGAAGGAGATGTCGAACGAATCAACGTCATGCCGTCCAAACTACCAAAGTTAGAGAAGGCTATTGCCGCACGACACCAGGCATAACAGGGAGGTTCAGCGGCCACACTAAGCGTTTGTACCGCGCGAATTTGCCCGCTATCTCTCCCCCAGTCCACTTCGCTATCCGAAAGGTTCACAATGCCATACAAAACCTACGAATGTCTCCAGTGCGGCTTCATCTACAACGAAGCTGAAGGCTGGCCAGAGGAAGGAATTGCTCCTGGCACTCGCTGGGAGGATATTCCTGACGACTGGTCCTGTCCCGACTGTGGGGCTTCGAAGTCTGACTTCGAAATGGTTGAGGTTTCCCCTTGAATCACGCAAACGTAATTGGGGCGGGCCCTGCTGGTTGGGCAGCAGCTCGCCAACTCGGACGAGCTGGGTGGTCAGTTGACCTCTATGGCCAAGAGCCACAGACCCCTTACAACCGAGTACAGGTTTCTAAGGCGTTTCTGACCAGTGAGGCCACACCTGTTGATTTTGCGCTAGGCGCACTACCTGAGTCAGTTACCTTACACCAAGGTGAGACGATCAAAGTCAAGGACGGCAGGCTCATTCGTTTCAATGATGGCCAGCACATAGAAGGACCTACAGTCCTCGCAACCGGCGGCACGCCTAAGTCACTCCCAGCGTTCGAGAATGGATTCGTGCTTCGCACATATAGAGATTCGCAACGTCTACGAGAGCATCTTTCCGGTGGCGCGCGCACAGTCCACGTCCTCGGCGCAGGGGTACTCGGCATGGAGACGGCTAGCGCATTGACGACCCTCGGCCACGAGGTAGTAGTCCACGATATAGCACCAGAGGTAATGCAACGATTCTTACCCGGTCAAGCCGCAAAGTGGCTCCGCCACATCCACGAAAGCCGTGGCACTCACTTTGCTTTGGGAACCTCCGCCGCATTGGCTAGCACCGATACCGTCGTAGTATCCATCGGCATTACTCCTAATACCGAATTGGCGAACAGCCTCGGTATCGAAGTAATGGATGGAATCGTCGTCGATGCTCTCGGCCGTACATCCAGACCTGGGATATATGCGGCAGGCGACTGCACTACTTTACGTATCGGCAATGACCATCGTCGGGACGAGGATCTAGCATCTGCCCGCGCGTCGGGCATACGTAGTGCTACGGGCATCCTCGTGGATGCTGGAGAAATGAAGAATTCCCCCTCCTTCGAGCTCCCTGTTTCCCGCCGCTGGAGCATGCAAGCAGGTCTCCGCGTCACCACCGTCGGAGACGTATCCTCCGGCGTAGAACACGTGGCCACCTCACCACTATCCGGGACATTCGAATCAGCGGTGGTTCGGGATGGCATTGTCATCGGCGCTGTCTCTATTGGAGAAAAGCCAAATCCTCGAGGCACTCTAGCTACCGTTGGCAAGCATTGGAACGACAAGTAGCGGGAATTACGGACCATTTCTCACACGCGCCGTTATCCTTGGCTCTGTGATGGGTAAGCGCAGACGAGACTCTATTAATTCATTTCAGGAAGACGACGGCGGTGGTAGTCCTCCACGCCGTCGTTTATCAGCGCAGCAGCGACGCGAAGAAATTCTCGACGCCGCTGCTGATCTTTATGTCTCCGGCCAACCGACGGATTTCACAGTTGACGACGTGATTGGAAAAGCCGGAGTTTCCCGCGCGACCTTCTATCGAATATTTCGAGGGCTCGAGGATCTCCGCGCCTGCATTATTGGTCGGATTGCTACAGCATTCCAAACTCGAATGTTTTCAGGTTTCGGATTCGACAATCAGTGGCTGGAGCTGATCGCTGGCATCAGGGAGTTTCTGCGCATCGCTGATATGTTTCGCTCTGATGTCATTTTGCTATTGGACAATCAGGGCCAGGGCTCAATTGCAGAGGGGATGCGCGATGCCGTGGCTGCCGAAATCTCTCGGCGTATCTATCCCATCGAAGAAACTCCGTTGGGTCGTCGGGCCCTTAGAGCATGGATAGCAGCTGCCGAGTACGAGGTACGTGATTGGCTACAACAGCGAGCCAACGACAAGAAAACTACGGAATCGGCAGACCTCATCACGAAACGGCTTGCGGGACTACTTGAGGCAGTGGTGTGCGAATACGAAGCTACATCCGACGATGTCTTCATCACCGAGCTCAAGCGAGTGCTGCAATCTGACCGGCGTATGGCACAAGCCGGCTAGATTGTGATTACGAGTTTGAAATCTGGGTTGTCGACGGTAGCTCGAGCGCGTCGGAACGAACAACGTATGTCTCTAAGATCACGTCATGTAGCACTAATTGACTAGTAGCCCAGTCGGGTAGCCCAAGAGCCTCACTCATAACCGAACGCACATCTTTGTCCTGGAGACTCTGGTAATCGAGGGAAATGGACGGGCCTTTCAATCCAGCCACCTCAGGACTTACAGTCATTTTCCGCACAATGATATGGAAGTTGCCATCCAAGATTGAGGCGCTCCCGGGACCCGTCGCTAATTGCACACCGCCGCCGGGGATGCTCAACCCCAGATTATTCAATTCCACTCGATTCGCGTCCAATCTAATTGCCTGCACGCTATCACCTGCCGGCATAGTCAGGTCGACAAGCGAAAAGTGAACGTTTCCGATAAGTCGAACAGAATCGGCTGTAATCATCTCGAGGGTATCCGAAAGCCCTAGTTCACCGGGTTGTGGCGTCGGAGCTTCCCGCAGGGAAATTCCATCCGCTTCGTCGACTAGAGAATTCGAGACACCGCTTGGTAATGGCGAATCTGTAATCGAGTTCCCTGGAGGCAGCTGTATTTCAGGCAGAGTTGGCAGCTGATTAAAGTTGGCAATCCCGGGAATCGGTAGTGGCGCGAAGCCAGGAGCTGCAGAAGCGTGCGGAGCTGGAGCTAACATGCCCATAAGAACGCCTCCCACAGCCAAAATAGTGCTTACGAGAAACTGCTTCCCCTTCGGCCTACTAGGAGTTTCTACGTCTTTCTGGTCCCCCTCGTCGCCAGTTTCCATCTCATAATCCGGGTACCATGACAGAGCTAAAGCTCCCCCAATCAGCCCCAGAACTGTGCCGAGTACAAATCCACCAAAATTCGATGTCGGAAGAGCGACAATGGACAGTACAAGAGCAGTGGTGCCCGTCAGAATCCTGGAGCTTCCGCCCGTCCAGGTTAAAACGCCGGCAGCGATGAGCAATAGCCCGATCAAAAGTGTCGACACACCCGAGAGTGTGGAAATACTTATGAGGATGCCCTGCACATCAATGGTCAGATACGCAGGAGTTAGCATAACCAGCCCACTGATAATCATGCATAGCCCTGCTCCGAAGGGTCTCATTCTGCGCCAATTGTTAAACCGAACGCTTAACGACGCCTTATTCTGTGGCCCAGCGGATGATTTAGCATCCATGACCTTCACCCGATTCCACAGTGACCTTGGCTCCCGAAATGGTAAGCGAGTCTGCAGCTAACGAAGTGACTTGCAAGCGCTGATTGCGAACGATCATCTGCGTAGCTACCAACCCCCAAGTCCCCCGACCGGCTCTACTGTCAGCTTGGCTTGCATCAATGCCGATCTGCGGATGGCTCATGGTTATGGCCCCATTAATATCCTTTGCACCTACGAGTAGATTATCCGCAGACAAGCTCTTCCCGGGAACAAGCAATTTGAATGTGGCTTCACCTACGCCAGGTATGTTCTTTATTGGTGCAGAAAGGCACACATCGGTGCCGGATGCCTTACCAAAGCGCAGCTTGGACACACCTTTTTCCGACTCCCCTGCCTTCTCAGCGCCAACGAAAAGGCTTGAGGAGTCTCCTACCAATTCGTCCACGGTCAGTGTCATCACGGTGCCAGACAGAGCAAGGTTAGCGGACAGTCCATTTTGAGCCATGGCGACGCCTGTACCACCAGCAACAAAGAGGCCGACACTCAAAATCCCAGCAAACCTGGCCTTCTTCACGTAACCCATGTTTACGGCACCCTCCTACCGCTCCAGCACAAACCTATATTTGAAAACCATAGGTTTGTTTACACACAAACGTTTTGTAGGAAAACGGTAGTCGCTATGAGACTTCATGTCTCAGCTTCCATGGAATTCAGCGAGCACCTGCGACACATCGCAGTTCGAAGTAACAAAAAAGAGCTCCCAAAAAATTGGGAGCTCCTTACACGTGGTAGTCCCAACTGGGTTCGAACCAGCGACCTTTCCGGTGTGAACGGAACGCTCTTCCACTGAGCTATGGGACTATGGCAGGCGACTCAAGTGAACCTCACTGCTCTGCGCAATAAGTTAGCACGCGTCTTAGAATTTTCCATAATTACGCTGTTCGGAGGATCACCCTCTTTAAATACAGAACTTCAACTACGCCCGACATCGCTACCACATGGCTTGACCCAGCCAAATAACGTCCGCCCGATTCAAAATGACATCATTGCCATTTAAACACTTCACAATCACCAAACTAGCCATACCTCGACTGCCCCAATAAACACATTCACCAGGGCATTTGTAATCCCTCACACAATCACGCTAAAGTATCTTTCGCACCGCAAGGGAGCAAATGAGATTATCGTTTTCGCCTTTCCTTGCATCGCAATGCGGATGTAGCGCAGCTGGTAGCGCATAACCTTGCCAAGGTTAGGGTCGCGGGTTCGAGTCCCGTCATCCGCTCTGGTTTCCCAAGAAGTTAGACCCTGTGGTATAACTTCGAGGCAACCACTGAGGCGGCAGCCTCACGGTGGAATGGCCGAGTGGCGAGGCAACGGCCTGCAAAGCCGTGTACACGGGTTCGATTCCCGTTTCCACCTCAGCAGAGATTCCTTTAAGGTTTCGATGTAATGCGCGTTTAGCTCAGTGGGAGAGCGCTTCCCTGACACGGAAGAGGTCACTGGTTCAATCCCAGTATCGCGCACCACGTAAGCCCTTATGGGCGAACGTATTTGCGGATGTAGCGCAGTTGGTAGCGCATAACCTTGCCAAGGTTAGGGTCGCGGGTTCGAGTCCCGTCATCCGCTCAGTGCAACCCCCTTCTCTCAGAAGGGGGTTGCGCATGAAAGCTTTCATATAGCTTTTAACCCAGCGCGATTAGCTCAGTGGGAGAGCGCTTCCCTGACACGGAAGAGGTCACTAGTTCAATCCTAGTATCGCGCACCACGTAAGCCCTTATGGGCGAACGTATTTGCGGATGTAGCGCAGTTGGTAGCGCATAACCTTGCCAAGGTTAGGGTCGCGGGTTCGAGTCCCGTCATCCGCTCAGATTAACTCCCTCCAGGGCATCCGGGAGGGAGTTTTCGTTTAGCCTTGTTCGACAACCATTTTCGTTGAGTCCTACCGCTCCCCCTCGGTTAAGCAGCAAAATATGCTTTCCGCCTGGCGTCTCGGCTGCCGGGTTTCTCAATTCGGCGGGCTTGGCTGGACTCCTCGCTCAGCTAGAGGCTATGGAAGCTTACCCCATGGCAGCTCCACGAATTTCGGTTTGGCTGGACGCCAAGCCCATCAATTGATACTCCAGCTGAATAGAAATGACCGCTCCAGGCACTTAGCCCCTGGGGCGGTCATTTCTATCGAAACTGTAAACCGAGCTCGATATTAGGCTGCGTCGCGAGCGCCAAGCTCTCGATCGATACGCAGCAGGCCAGAACCGTCGTCGCCGACAATCTCCAGGCGACCGATGATGCCACGCACGGTGTCCTCTTCCTCAATCTGCTCAACCACGAAGCTGTCCAGCAGCGGGCGGGAGTCGAGATCACCCTCGCTATCAGCAAGCTTGCGGAGGTTACGGATAGATGCCGAAACCTTCTCTTCATGCTCGAGAGCAATGCGGAATGCATCGATTGCGGAAGTGACCTTCACCTCCGGTGCGTCGACAGCACCAATCTGCGGGTGGTTGTCGCGAGCATCGAGGTGTGCGATGAACTGATTCGCGTGATCAACTTCCTCATCCGCCTGTGCACGCATCCAGTCTGCCATGCCGGAGAGATCCAGCAGGTCCAGCTCGATTGCCAGCTGGCGGTAGACGTGGGAAGCGGTGAGCTCCATAGTGATCTGGTCGTTGAATGCCTTCTCAAGAGTATCTGTTAGTCGCATGCCCCTACTATAAGTCCAACCCTTATAAATGACAACGATTATAACACTTCCCTTATAAGCCAGGCCTTGCCTATTCTGCAATCGTCGGCTTAACCTCGGCGGTATGGCTACACTCACCTCCGTAAGCCCATCGACCGACGAAATTCTGCATTTTCTTTCTCGACCTGCGCAAACGACACATGATACAGCGGCGGCGTCTCACAACACCTCCACCGTCACGGCCATCGCCGTCACCAGCTTGGACGGACGCGGCGCCGTCGAAGGCACCTCGGGCCAGCTTGGCAACGACACCGATGCCACGGTTTTCAACACGCTTCGCGCGCTTGCCGACGTCGTTTTCGTTGGTACAGGCACCATTGCGTCCGAGGGGTACGGGCCAGTTGAGATACCGGAGTACCTAGAGGCCGTTCGACAGAAGCTAGGTCGCTCCGAGCACGTGGCGATGTCCACACTTTCGCGCTCGTTGGATCTAGATATAGAATCCGACTTTTTCGCGAATGCAGAAGTCAATCCTCCGATAATCTTCACCCCGACTGAGGACGCTTTTAATGATGAAGGAGCAAAGACCGCTCACAAGAACAAAGCTAAAAAGATGGAGTCGGCCGGGGCTCGCGTCGTTAAGCTCCCTAACCCCTCGGTAAAAGCGGCGTTAACCTGGCTGGCTGAACATGGGTATCGGGACATTGTCGTAGAGGGTGGACCGACGATGTATCGAGAAGCATTCAAAAAGGGGTGCGTCGACGAACTGTTCCTGACGTTGTCGCCGATGTGGGTGGGTAACGGTCCCCTGGCTTTCGGCGAGAACGACCCTGATGATGACGGGAACTCGACGAACCCGCAGGCTTTTGAAGTGCGGGATATCCTACGTTCCGACTCACACATCTTCCTACGCTATTCCCGCAGCTTCACCCAGTAGGGTGGAGTATTGTGAGTAAACCAAAAATCGACGTGAGCGCAAGCGCAACGGCATTAACGCAAACGTCCAAGGACACGCCAGAGACAAATTCGGTGGCTCCACGCCCTCTGTCTCGGCACGTGTCGCGAGGACTCAGCGCTTTCTTGTGGCCTATCGCAGCTGTGGTGATTTTTCACCGCACCTGGGTTTTGCCGAAAGACGTTTCTGGCACAGATGACTTTACGACCGTCTGGTCGGCAATTAATCGATTCGTATCGCAGGTACCCGTTTATTCGGAAGACTACGTAACAGCCGATCCGCACTATCTGTATTCCCCAGGCGCTACCCTACTTTTAGCCCCGATTGATTTGTTCGGCTCGCTTGAATCGGGCCGAATCTGGTTTGCGGTGTTTCAGTCAGCTGCAATCATTGCGGCAATTGTATTGCTGCTGAGGTGGCTTGGTATTGCGCGCTCTGGCCCCATCATTCCAGCGTCGATAGCACTGCTCTACCTCACGGAACCCGTTACCAACACCCTTGATTTTACGAACGTCAACGGTTCACTCTTCCTTGCATTAGTGCTGTTTTTTATTGCTCTGACCGAGCGGCGCAATATCCTGGCCGGCCTGATCATCGGTATCGCAATCACCATTAAACCTGTTTTCTTGCCAATGCTGTTCCTACCGTTCATGCGCAGGCAGTTCTCTACGGTACTGACCAGTATCGGAGTGGTAATTGCAGCCAATGTCATTGCGTGGCCGCTCATGGTCCAACCACGTGACTACCTAGATATCACCGTCCCCTACCTGGGAGTTGTCCGTGACTTTGCAAATGCTTCACTGACTGGACAGCTTGTTTGGCTAGGTGCCCATCCGACCCTGATTTTGCTGTGGCAGATCTTTTTCGGCATTTTCGTCTTGGTATCCGTCGTGCTCCTTCTTCGCTGGCTCGAAAGGGATGAGAAATTCTGGATTGCTACGACTTCCGGAGTTCTCTTCACCGGCGCGTTCTTCCTTTCCAGCCTGGGCCAGCAGTACTACTCGATGACGCTCTTGCCAATGGTTCTCACCGTGCTTCGCCCATTGGTTTTGGCTCGCGACAATGAAGGAAATATTGGTTCGACAGTCATGTTGAATTGGGGCGCAGGACTCGGAGTCGTACTCTGTTTCTTCTACGCCAATTGGTGGATTGATGAAGATGACCTCTTTTTCCCGTGGTTCACGGTTGCAATCGGCGGTATTGGATGGGCCGTTCTTATTCTCTCCATCACGGCAGCACTCATTCGAATGACGATTGTGGATGCCGTCAATGGGCGTAGCTTTGCATCCGGCTTCAGCTGGCTGAGCGACTGGAAGATAGCAGGCAGGAAGTCTAATCAGGAATCTGATCTCAAGTCTGAGGAGGCTATTCAGAATGGTTGATTCGCATAGCGAAGACTGGAATCTGAGCGAAGAAGAATGGCGCGAACGCCTCAGTGCCGCGGAGTACCAGGTTTTGCGTCAGGCAGGTACTGAACGCGCCTTCACCGGTGAGTACACCGATACCAAGACTCAAGGTGTCTACCGCTGCCGGGCCTGTGGTTACGAGCTGTTTCGGTCGAACGAGAAGTTCGACTCTCACTGCGGTTGGCCATCCTTCTTCTCTCCACTAGCTGGAGACCGGATTATTGAGCGCCGAGACACCAGCCTCGGTATGGTCCGTACCGAAGTGCTGTGCAGTCGTTGCAAGTCTCACCTCGGCCACGTCTTTGAGGGTGAGGGATACAATACTCCGACCGACCTGCGTTATTGCATCAATTCAATTTCACTCACGCTCGAACCGGACAAGACGGCTGAATAACTAGATAGAGAAGCAGCGCCGCTGGTCAAAATCCCGTCAGTTAACGGGGCTTGACCAGCGGCGCTGCTGATTCTCTCGTTGATTGCGTGAGCTACGGCAGAACGTTGATGATCTCTGCGATGTCATCGACGCGACGTCCCGTGTGGAACGGAATCTCTTCGCGGACGTGCAGACGAGCCTCGGTGTAACGCATCTTCCACATCAAGTCCACAATGCGGTCGAGCTCCGGCCCCTCGAATGCAAGGATCCACTCGTAGTCACCGAGTGCGAACGCCGGGACAGTATTGGCGCGCACATCCGGGTAGTCACGACCGGCCATACCGTGTTCAGCAAGGATGCGGCGTCGCTCGGTCGGCTCCAGCAGGTACCAGTCGTAGGAACGAACGAAGGGGTAAACCGCAATCCATCGTCCCGGCTCTTCACCCATGATGAACGACGGCAGGTGCGACTTGTTGAACTCAGCTGGACGGTGCAGCGCAGCGTTCGACCAGTGCGGAGTGGATGCCTTGCCCAGCGGAGTCTCGCGCAGGAAGGCGTTGTAGAACGCCTGCAGGTCTTCCAGCTTCTCTGCGTGGATCCAGAACATGAAGTCGGCTTCAGCACGCATGGCCGAAACATCGTAGAAACCACGGATGATCAGATCAGTGTCTTCGTAACGAGCCAGGAATTCCTTGGTCTTAGCCACTGCCTCTTCGCGGTTATCACCGAGTGCACCTGGGGTCACCTTGAAGGCAGACCACATGGTGTAGCGGATGGTGTCGTTGAGCTTCTTGAAATCGAGCTTGGTCATTAGTTGTCTCCTAGTTCGGTTGAAAGGTTTGTTTAAAAACGATGGGTCAGCGCCAGTTTCGTACTCAGCACCAATCTCGCAGCTTTATGCCAGCTCCGCAGCAATCTTGCTGGCCGCAGCCTTGGCGTTGGAGATACATTCCGGAATGCCCGGGCCACTGAGCCACGCCCCTGTTGCTGCAAGCTTAGGCACCTCGGCCAAATCCTGGCGAGCAAAATCCATCAGGCCTCCATGCCCCATATCGAAGCGTGGAATCCCCGCCCACCAACGCTGGACGAAAACCGCTGTCGGTTCGGCATCAAAGCCAGTCGCCTTAGCCAAATCTGCTTTTGCCCTGGCGATGAGGTCCTCGTCGCTACGATGCACGTGCGAGTCATCATCAAAACGGCCGAAGCTTGCCCTCACAACGGCACCGTAGCGCTCACCAATATGTGGCCACTTCCGGGACGACACTGTAAAAGCTTTCGCGGACAGGTCAGCACCAATCTCGCACAACACGCCGTTGATCTCCGGCAGTCCTTCCGACGAGTCGAAACACATACCGACCACCGCCGAGTTCGACGTGTCTACCCCACCAATGAGCTCGGCCGCCTCTGGCGCAAGATTGCTCAACAGCTCCGATGTGGTTGCAGAAGGTGCCGCCACGACAACACCGTCGACGTCGATAGTGCTAATGCTCGTGCCGCTTTCCGACGGCAGTTCCACTGTCACCTCAAAGCCGTTGTCATGCTGGCGCAGACCAGTAGCCTTCGTCGACAAGAGGAGTTCGGCTCCCGATTCGTCGACAAGCGTGTTGTAGAGAACCTCGAAGCCATCGCGGAACGTTTGGAAGACCACCGGTCGCTTCGTCTTCGTCGAATCTGTCGCAGCCTCACTACTCAGACGCGCCTGCTGCGCCTCCTTACGTGCTTCCAGAACGCGCTGGACAGCGCCGGTGAGGCTGACATGGTCACCGACACTAGCCATTTCATCAAGCGCTGCCGCCAACTGTGGGATGGTCGCACGCAGACCCAGATCGTATGCGGTGGTTGAGTAGACGCCCCCGAGCAGCGGGGAGACGATGCGGTCAACGACTTCCTCACCGAGCCGCGCCGCGACCAGCTGGCCGACATTCATGTCGTCACCCAGTACCCAGTGCAAGGCTGGAGTGAGCTCGGGGTTCGACTCGGCATCAATCTTGGCGAGGGTGGCCTCGCTGAGGAGGTAGCCCAACCCTTCTGAACTTCCTGGAATACCGGTGACCGTGTTACGCGGAAGGTCCTTGAGTTCACCGCCAATGTAGAGCTTGGAAGGCAGCCCCGAAGGGGCGACTAGCTGATCTGCCAACCCGAGTTCCTTGAAAAAATCGGTGGCATCGTGACGGAACGCCAGGTACGCCTCAGCGCCCGCCTCAAGAGGGCCGTTAGCTCCTGGTCGAGTCTTCAGCTTGCCGCCGACCTGTGCACTGGACTCGATGACAATTATTCTTGCGGCGGGTCCGAGCTTTTTACGCAACTCATACGCTGCGCTCAGGCCGGAGATACCGCCACCTATGACGGCAATGGTAGAAGGTTGTGCAACCACGGTATTTCGTACGCTTTCTCTATGCCCGCGCCTCGAGCGGGCACGGTCGATAAGACTTGTAGGAAATTAGCTAGTGCGTGTTTTACACGCCTGTTGCGTCGGCTTTTACGTTGCGTGAATGATCTCAACGGCGCGCGTAATCGCGTCGGCATCGGTATTCGGTAGCACCCCGTGACCCAAGTTGAAGATATGTCCACGGGCGTCACCACGCTTAATTGCACGGTCCGCCTCAGAGCAGATGCGCTGAATCTCTTGGGTCATTGCATCTTCACCGGCAAAGAGAATCGCCGGGTCAAGGTTGCCCTGCAATGCAAGGCTGTTTTCCGCCGGGTCTGCGCCTCGGTGAACGTCGGAAAGCGTGGCACGAATGCGGTTGGCAGCAACGTCCAGTGGCACGCGCCAGTCGACGCCCATGACTTCTGGGCCGGCTTCAGCCATCGCACCGAGAAGCTCGCCGGTGCCCACACCGAAGTGGATGCGCGGAATGCCGGCGTCGGCGACAGCCTGGAAGATTTCCTTCGAGTACGGCAACACAAAGCGGCGGTAATCACGCTCGGTGAGATAGCCAGCCCAGGAGTCGAAGAGCTGAATAGCGTCCACACCAGCGCCAATCTGCGCGCGCAGGAAAGCAATCACCATCGGAGTGATTTTCTGCATCAGGTGATCCCACAATTCAGGGTCCGAGTGCATCAGCGCCTTAGTGCGCTCGTGATTGCGGGATGGACCGCCTTCAATCAGGTACGACGCCAAGGTGAACGGTGCACCGGCGAAACCAATGAGTGCCTGGGTATCATTCAGCTCTTGCAGAATGAGGCCGATACCCTCGGCCACCGGAGCGAGTTGCTCTTCCGTGACTTCCGGTAGAGCCTTGATGTCTGCTTCCGAGCGCACCGGAGTATCCATTACTGGACCGCGGCCAGGAACAATATCCAGGTTGACACCCGCAGCCTTCAGCGGCACGACGATATCGGAAAAAAGAATCGCAGCATCAACGTCGTGCCTACGTACCGGCTGCATAGTAATCTCAGCGAGCAGTTCCGGGCGGAAGCAAGAGTCCAACATACCGATGTCCTTGCGCACCTCACGGTACTCAGGCAGTGAACGACCAGCTTGCCGCATAAACCACACCGGGCGGCGCGAAGGAGTTCGACCGTAAGCTGCATCAAGAATCGGGGCATCAGTCAAAGTGCGACGATTGTTCATACGGACAATCATGCCCCACTTACCTTAGAAATTGATATGTGGGGTACTAAGAACAGGAAATTCTCTCGCCCTGCTGTGCGTTTTCGACGAACCGCTTGGTCGCTTCCCACTCTTTTCGGCGCGCCTCCCACTAACGCAAGCGTCATATGGCTAAGTTCAGGCGCGTGAATGGAACCGATTCAATGCCACAGAACTTCCGCGCCGCGGTCCAGTCAATGCACTCTGCTGAACTGCGACCTGAGATTGCTCTGGGCACCGTTCGGCCACCGCAGAAGCTGGCACCGTTTAGCCACGCTGTCTCGCTTGAGGTCACGCAGCCCGAAGCTGATATCGTCCCCGAGTCCTCGAACGACGATGCCTTTGGTCGTTTAATTTTGCTCCATGACCCCCGCAGTGAGGAAACCTGGGACGGTGACATGCGCTTGGTTGCATACATCCAGGCGGATATGGATGCCTCCCTCGCGGAAGATCCGTTGCTTCCCCAGGTTGCCTGGCAATGGCTCACCGAGGCTCTGGCTGAGAACAACGCCGAACTGTCGAACTTGGGTGGCACGGTGACTACTACGAACTCTGTCCGCTATGGCGAGATCGGCGGCAAGCCACAGGCCTTTCAATTAGAAATGCGCGCATCGTGGACTGCTCGTGGCACCGACCTGCGCACCCACGTTGAATCCTTCGCTCAGGTACTAGCGAACGTCGCTGGTCTGCCACCCGTCGGCGTTTCCCTGCTGGGCTGATACCGGCGACTGCTGATACCGACGACCGAAGAGGCGTGCGATGAGCTCCGACGTGGAAACTAGTCCCGACGTAGAAGTAAGACTTGCCCCAGCCGAGGGAACTCCACGCGTGCTTTCTGCCATCGACGACATTATTGACGCCGGTGAGCAGCTGGCCAAAGGACACGGTTGGCTCGCAGTCGATACTGAACGAGCTTCGGCATATCGCTACGACGACCGCGCCTTCCTGCTTCAATTTCGCCGCCGTGGAGCGGGCACCTTTCTCATCGATCCCGAAGATGGTCGCAAGGCGATGGCCGTTTTTGGTTCCTCAGTCAACGACCTGACCTGGATTATTCACGCCGCTCATTCTGACCTTCCCTGCCTCGCAGCTCTGGGTCTCTACCCCACCAAAGTCATTGACACTGAGCTGGCCGGCCGCCTTCTCGGCCTGGAGCGAGTCAACTTAGCAGCTCTGACAGAGCGACTCCTCGGAGTTGGACTTGCCAAGGGGCACGGTCGAGAGGATTGGTCTACTCGTCCACTGCCAGCAGATTGGCTGGACTACGCAGCCTTGGATGTCGAGCTGCTCATCGAACTCGCCGAGGTTCTTTGTCAGGCGCTGACTGAGCTCGACCGTTTGGAATGGCTGGAACAGGAATGCGAACGCGAACTCGCTCTAAACCGTAAATACCTCGATGGTCTGCACGTCGGACACTCGTGGCAGGGGCTCAAAGGGATTGGGAAGCTGCGCACTCCCGAACAACTTCACGTCGCCCGTGCACTGTGGACTGAGCGTGACGAAATCGCGCAGCGCCGTGATGTCTCCCCAACACACGTCATGGGTCACAGCGTTCTACGTACAATCGCAGAACAACTCCCCGGTACGCAGCGTGAACTAACTGCAATCCGTGGATTTCCACGTCGCCGTCGCGGTGCCGCGGACGCTTGGTTGAAGGTCGTTAATGAAGCCCGTCAGGAACCCAGGTCGTCATGGCCGAAGCCCCAGAAGCAGGCTCCCAACCAGATGCCCCACTTTCGCCGTTGGGCTGAACATGCCCCACAAGCCGCCGAGATTTTCGAAACCACGCGAGACTGCATCGACAACGTCTGTGCCCAAATACACCTGCGCAAAGACACACTCATCACTTCCGCGCAGACACGTGAACTGGTGTGGTGGATTCACAGTCGCGCAGTCGGCTCATTCGTATTCCGCCACCACGACAACTACGCTGGCGGCCTGCCAGCCGTTACAGAAATCTCCGCTCACCTCAGGGAACAGGGTTTCCGCCCATGGCAGGCACATTTGCTTGCCGACGTGATCGGCGCCAACGTTCTTGCGCCCATGCGGCAGCCACTCTAGCTACAGCTGCTCCAGCACCGCGATGGTTTCAAAGTGATGCGTTAGACCAAATGCGTCCACGACCTCGAGGTGTTTGAACGCGTAGCCATAGTCAGCCCAGTACCGGGCATCGCGGGCAAAAGTCGCCGGATCGCAACCGAAATGTACGACCGTGCGTGGCTTGGCTTCTGCAATAGCGGCAATGGCATCCTTACCAGCACCGGAGCGCGGAGGGTCGAGAACGACGATATCCGGGTTTGGTGTTTCCGCATTAGCAACTTCGCGGCGCACTACCTTGGTGACATCCCCGGTTACGAACCGGACTGGTGCCGCAGGCGACGCATTTCCACTGTGGTCAGCTGCAGTGAAAGCCTTGCGCCCCGCCGTCGCGGCCGCGGCAAAACCCTCGACAGAGAGAATTGAACCCTCTGCGTCAACTAGCTTGCGCAGTGCCGCCGACAGAACGCCTGCGCCACCGTAAAGATCCCAACCGCAGGAGAAAGACTGACCAACCAACAGGTCGATGATGCGCGATCCATAGAACTCAGGGGCATGGCAATGGGCTTGCCAAAAACCGGTCGTCGGCACATCGAAAGTAATTCCGTGAACGGTGTGCTGTGTAGTTGGCTCGCCTTCAATCAACGTTTGCGTGCGGTTCCTGCCGCTGCCGGAAACGTATACAGCACTTCGGTTACCCTCCGTGTCCATGGCCACATGGAGTTCTCCTGGCTTCGGCTTCTTGCTCCCTCGACCGCGAGCAGGCTTAGCAACAGGGATGGTTCCGGCCGTCGAAAAGCCAGCGATGAGATTGGGAACTGTTTGGACGCACTCGGAGCCGATGACGAGCTCGTGGGAACGGGAACGACGTAATCCCGCTCGTCCCTGGGAATCCACACCCAGCCGCACGCGCGTGCGCCAACGGGAGGTCGGAGCCAGTGGAAGAACATCGATAGCTGGCAGCTCGTCGGCGGTGAAACGTCCAAGACGGCGCAGGCAATCGGTCAAGACATCAGCCTTGAGACGCGCCGCGTGCTCAGGATCAATAAAACCCCAGTCGCAACAGCCCGCGCCCTGCTGAGCTGCTTCGCAACGCTGCGAAATTCGATGCTCTGAGGCATCCAGAACCTCAACGACATTGCCGCGCCAAAGCTTGGCATCAGGTTTGGCAATTTCGACAACAACGCGTTCGCCGGGGATACCGCCGGTGACGAAACCGATACGTCCGTCATAGCTGGCAATGAATTCTCCGCCGGCAGCGGGACGGTCAATAGTCACTTCGATGTTCACGCAGTGTGATACTACCCGCTGACAAGAGAAAAGCCGCCGTCGGGTGACGGCGGCGGGCAGTGCACAGTGGCACCTGCAGATCCTCTTCTACCTTGTCAAGCAGCTAGCCTCTCTATGCTGTAGGGTTAACCAAACTAATTGGTGGAACCATCCGGGTTGATACCAGTAGCGCCTGGCACCTGTCCAGGTTCACCTTCAGCTTGAGCAGCCTGGGTCTGCTGCTGGTATGCCTGACGAATCTGCTCGGCCATCTGGGACGGCAGCGTAACCGGAAGCGGCTGACCTGCTGGCATCGGGTTCTCACCGCGAGAGACGAAGCTACGGGCAAGGAGACCGCGGGCGAGATTCGCAAGTTCCTCCGCCCGATCAGCCGGACCGGAGGCCGTCATGCGAAGCATCCAACGCGGGCCGTCGGCGCCGATGATTCGCATTTCCATATCGGAGGTGCGACCTACGACCTCAGAACCCCACGGCCCCTGCTCGACATGGACATCGAGGCCATCGGACTCAAGACCGTCCTTGATTTCCTGAGCGGACTCCTCCCAGAGGCCACCCGACGTCGGAGCAGCGAATGCTACAGGAGTTACGCGGCCATGCTCAGTGGCGACGTGCAGCATGGTTGGACCTGTCGGCCCCATCTCCACCTGAATATCACCAACGTGAGGAATAGGCAGCAGCATCGAACCGAGGTTCAGGCTGGCCTTCGCGAAGTCCGAAAAATCAAACTGCGTCGGGCTAGCGCTGTTGATATCGAAGGGGCCGTTTGCTGGTGCGTTCTCCGCGGCGGTTTCCGACGCGTCGTCATGCACGGTTGCGGTAGCCTCCTCAGAAGCTGGCGCCGCAGAGTCGGTGGCAACGGTCTCTGCCTCAGCAGCTGGTTCTTCTGGCTGGTTCTTCTTTCCAAATGGCCACATGGTGGTTTATTGACACCTCGCTAAAAAGAAATCTTTGTATACGCTTTTGTAAACACTTTATTGAGCTCTTCACGCATTGAACCACACTTAGTAGGATCCCCGCGCTATCAGAGGTGTTTTAAAGCGTCGTGGACACTCCGGTTGACCCGTGACCGCCCGCACCGCGTTCAGTTTCATCGAGTTCATCGACTTCCACCATCGGGCTGAGCTCGACCTTCTGCACAACCAATTGGGCAATTCGATCGCCCTTGGCGATCTCCACCGCATTGGTCGGGTCCAAGTTGATCAGGCAGACTTTAAGCTCACCACGGTAACCGGCATCGATAGTGCCGGGTGCGTTGACGATGGACAGCCCCTTTTTGAAAGCCAATCCGGAGCGAGGATGAACCAATCCCACTGTGCCCGCCGGCAAAGCAATGGCAATACCGGTTCCCACGAGCGCCCGCTGCCCTGGTGCTAGGATGACATCCTCCACTGAGCTCAAATCCACACCGGCATCATCGGCATGCGCACGCTGGGGAATCACAGCGTCTTTAGCGAGCTTTTTCACTTGCACCGGGGCATAAGTCATCTCTTTGTATATCCTTCGCTGTCGCGTCTTTTAAGAACCGCACTTCGGCCTTGTCAGTACCGAGCATAGCCGTGCCCTAGAATGGATAACCGTGAGTGGAAAAGATAACCTGCAGCCTCGTCGCGACGACAGCTCAGCATCCGTCTCTGAAGGTGCGGCAATAGCAATGAGCTCGAGCGGAGATTCATCGATTGTCTATTCCGAAAAGCTCTGGGTTCCCTGGTGGTTCTGGGTACTCGGCGCTGCTGCCGTTTTTGTATGCACGGCCCAGATTGGCTTTAACCGTTCACCGATTTGGCTTGTCATCGGCGGCATTATTTGTCTGGCCGTGGGCGTGTGGGTGCTGTTGACTATGTCGAAGACCACGGTGTCCGTGGAAGTGGACAGCACTGGTGAACGCTGGCTTCACGCTGGCACGGCAGTTTTGCCAGCATCGGTTGTTGCCAAATCCCTGGTGGTCCCGAAGTCCGCGCAGCGCAATGCGTTGGGCCGTCAGCTCGATCCAGCAGCGTTCCTGGTTACACACACGTGGATTCCCACGATGGTGCTGCTAGTCCTCGACGATCCGGACGACCCCACCCCCTATTGGCTGGTCTCCACCCGCCACCCCGAGGCACTGCTTGACAGTCTCTTCGACCGCTAGGTCAAATCTCTCACCGCCGCTACACGCTTGCCGACGGCCCCAGCGCCGCCAGAACCGTGGTAGTGGCGGTTTTCCTTTTTCCTAGGAAGCTATCCCGGCTGTGCGGGGATTAGGCACAGTCCTGACAGATGGGGAATCCATCGCCGTTATCGATTGCGATCATTGAGCGGTGCATCACCATGAAGCAGGAGCCACAGGTGAATTCATCCTCCCCCTTCGGGGCAACATCCATATCGAATTCTTCACCCGCGATGTCGGCAACCGGCAACTCGAACGGCTCAACAATTTCGCCGTCGTCAGTGTCGTCGATTTCCTTCTCAGCAGATGCAGCCTGAAGGCCCTCGAGGGAATCGGTCTCCAGCTCTTCGGTTTCACGAGTACGCGGGGCATCGTAGTTTACAGCCATGTCCCAAACCTTCTTTCTGGACCTTTGCTAGACATTGTGAACTGACTTTTTCTCGGAGAATACAACGCGTTGAGACGATTGACACCCTGTACTCTCCAGCGCCTTTCTCAGCGGATATTAAGGCAATTCACGCAATCTGTCATCTCTGCAGGTCAAAATAGGTTTCTATGCCAATAAGCCGAGGAGAGGATAACATGATGGCTATGAGTTCAGGCCCCGCGAGCACTTCGAGCACGTCACATCGACGAAAAATTGTTCGCTACGTGGTGGTTTCCGTCGTTGCTGTAGTGATTGCCGCTACGTTGTGGGTGTTGGCATTCCGCAGCCAACCGGCAAGTTATCCGGTGTCCTGTTCCCTCCCCGCGGCTGGGCCCCCTGTTTCCTCCACCACGCTAATCGGAGAGCACGTCGTTCCACCGTCGGATGTTCATGTGCGCGTTTATAATGCCAACGGCAAAGTCGGCCAGGCTACAACCGTCGCCGAGCAATTGCGGCAGCTCGATTTTGTCCTCGATGAGCAGGTTCCCTACGGCAACGACCCTATTGTGGAAAACCAAGACCTCGGTTGCTTCGGCCAGCTGCGTTATGGCGAGGACTTCAATGGCCACGCCGCAGCGCTTCACGCTCTTTTCCCCTGCTTTGAGCTCATCCACGATGGTCGGCCGGATGCAACCGTCGATGTGTCCTTGGGTAAGGGGTTTAAGGATCTCGAAGTAGCCAGCCAGGTTGAGGAAACGATGTCCGCATTGAACCGTGGCGAACAAGCCGACCTAGAGGGGTTGAGCTCGTTAGGCTCGAGCACCTGCTCCTAGACCGACGCACTAATTCCTAGCCTGCGCGACAGCACCATCCAATGCCTCGAAGAACGCATCGGCAACTTCAGAGTTCGCCGCACCGACACCAAAGTCGAGCGGGTCTCCCTCCGGCCGGCCAGTAACGTTGGCACACTGAGTGAATTCCGGGACCCTAATCCTTGCGCCTGCTTCAGCCGCAATCAGAGCACCAGCTGCATAATCCCAAATCTTGATGTCGTGTTCGTAATACGCATCAACACGGCCGTGCGCCACCATGCACAAATCCAGCGCCGCCGATCCCATGCGCCGAATATCTCGACACTCCCCCAGCAACTGCGACGCTATCCGGCCCTGCACCTGCCGGAGACTAGCGGAATAGCTGAATCCCGTTGCCACAAGTGTCTTTTCCAGCTCGGCCGTTGGGGAACAACTAAGCGTCTGCACAGTGCCGTCCCGTCGAGAAACCTGAGCGCCCTCTCCCTTAGCTGCACTGTAAATCTCTCCCGAGGACGCATTTGCCACTGCACCCGCCACTACCTCATCGCCTACGGCGCAAGCGATACTCACAGCAAAATTGGGCATGCCGTAGAGGAAATTCACCGTACCGTCGATGGGGTCTACAATCCAGGTCACCGCTTCGCCCTCGTTGGCAGCCTGCGCTGGGGAACTCGCGCCGTCGTCAAGCCCGCCTTCTTCGCCCAAAATGCGGTCAGAGCTGCTAAACGTCTTGATAAGCGAACGAATGAGCTCCTCAGATTCACGGTCGACAACGGTGACGGGGTCTACAGCTGAGGACTTCGTTTCGGAACTTGCTAAAACGCCATCGGAGCCGAGTTCGACCCGACGACTGGCGATGTGCGCCGCGGCTGCGCGGGCGATAAGTACCGCGCGGTCACGCAGATCCCTGACGCTGGGTCGCACGGAACCGGGGCTATTCGACGCACTAAACCCCCTATTATCTGCCCTGCTAGCGAGTTGTTCGGTGCCACGCGAGTTCATGCTCATGCCCCCATTGTGTCTGTTTCGTACAATTTGAGCTATGGGACAACGAATTGGATTTGGCATCGACGTGGGAGGCTCTGGAATCAAGGGTGGCCGCGTAGACCTTGAAACTGGGCAGCTTATTGGCGACCGCATTAAAATTTTCACGCCACAGCCGGCAACTCCGGAAGCGGTTGCGGAGACCATTGCAGAAATTGTGGACATTGCGAAGTGGGATTCCGATGTCGGCATCACGATTCCGTCCGTCGTACAGAATCAGATTGCCTTGCTGGCCGCCAATATTGACGGTTCTTGGGTTAATACGAACTGCCAAGAGCTCTTCGCTAAATACCTGCCCAACAACAAGGCGCACGTGCTTAACGACGCTGACGCTGCCGGCCTCGCTGAAGTCCAGTTTGGCGATCCGGGCAATAAGACAGGCGCCGTGTTGTTGCTAACTTTTGGTACAGGCATCGGCTCCGCGCTTATTCATGACGGACTGCTCTACCCCAATTCGGAGTTAGGCCACCTCATCATTGATGGCATGGAGGCCGAACACTTTGCATCCGCGAGAGTTAAGGATGTGGAGGGGCTCGGCTTCGAAGAGTGGGCTGAGCGCGTGAGCAAGGTGCTTAAGACCTACGAGGCGCTGTTTTGGCCGTCACGGATCATCGTCGGCGGCGGAATCAGTCGCGAACACGAAAAGTGGATTCCGCTGTTGACATGTAAGACTCCAGTTGTCCCCGCAAGTCTGGATAATAATGCGGGTATTGCTGGCGCCGCCTTTGCAGCTGACCAGGGACTTTACCCTTAACCACTTTCATTTCTTATATGGGGATTGGTAGCTACGTGTCGGGCGTGACACGTGCTTGAAGCCATGCCCCGTGGCGGCGATTTTAAGAATTGGTTTACAATAAGAAGTTGACTCACGGCAAGGTTGAATAATCAACAGGCTCGAGGAGGATTGGGAAAATCGAATTCCAGCGCACTGCTTCGATGAGGATTTTCACCGATTACTTCTTCGCTAGGAGCCAGAAAGCAACACTGATGACCGTGGCACGAAAAGGTCAGCTCTGAATGTTTTCCATTCGGCTAGTTGGCTATAGACGAAGTAAAGGCGCACCACTGGCGCGTTGAGCTTCTCTTCGACCGAGAGAAGCTGGCGGCGGCTTTGGCGGCGCACACAACGTACATCGTGAAAGGGCGTTCGTGGCAGGCAACGAACTGGGGCAAGCTCAGGACCAATCCACCGGGAGTGGCACCGGTTCAGCTACTCCTGCAAAGAAGGCTGTAAAGAAGGCCATCAAGAAGGCAGTGAAGAAGACCGTGGCAAAGAAGACTGCCGCGAAGAAAACTGCTGCCAAAAAGACGGCTGCTACCAAAACTGCGGCGAAGAAGACGACCGCTAAGAAGGCAGCGGCCAAGAAGACCGTGAAGAAGGCGGCCAAGAAGTCCGTCGCTAAGAAGACCACGCGTAAGGCCGCCGCCAAGAAGGCAACTAAGCGGACAACGGCTGCGAAGGCCACCGCGGCCAAGGCTGCTGCAGCGAAGGCGAAGGACGCGCAGGCTCTCGACGCAACTGAGAACGAAGAGCTCGAGGACGAGGAACTCGACCACGACTTGGAGCAGGAGCAGGACTACGACCCGGATCTGGATGATGATCTCGAAGACGATGATCTTCACGACGATCTGGATGATGACGACCTCGAAGACGACGACCTCGACGATGATGAAGAAGAGGACGACGAGGACGAAGACGAAGACGAGGATGAAGAGGACGAGGGCGACGAGGTCTGGAACGAGGACGAGTCCGCTCGTCTGCGTCAGGCCCGCAAAGATGCTGCCCTCACCGCCTCCGCCGACTCTGTCCGCGCCTACCTCAAGCAGATTGGTAAGGTCGCGCTGCTGACTGCCGAGGAAGAAGTCAGTCTGGCAAAGCGCATCGAGGCCGGTCTGTATGCGCAGTACAAGATTGACGAGGCCAAGGAAGCCGGCGAGCGCATCGCTTACGCCCAAAAGCGCGACTTGCGCGAGATTTCTCGCGACGGTCAGCGCGCCAAGAATCACCTGCTCGAGGCCAACCTCCGTCTTGTGGTGTCCCTGGCAAAGCGCTACACCGGCCGTGGCATGGCTTTCCTCGACTTGATTCAGGAAGGCAACCTCGGCCTGATTCGTGCGGTCGAGAAGTTCGACTACACCAAGGGCTACAAGTTCTCCACCTACGCAACGTGGTGGATTCGCCAGGCCATTACTCGTGCAATGGCCGACCAGGCTCGAACCATTCGTATTCCGGTTCACATGGTCGAGGTCATTAATAAGCTCGGTCGTATCCAGCGCGAGTTGCTCCAGGATTTGGGCCGCGAGCCCACTCCGGAAGAGCTCGCTAAGGAGATGGACATCACCGAGGAAAAGGTTCTCGAGATTCAGCAGTACGCTCGTGAACCCATTTCGCTGGACCAGACCATCGGTGACGAGGGCGACTCCCAGCTCGGTGACTTCATTGAGGACTCAGAGGCAGTCATCGCTGTGGACGCCGTCAGCTTCACGCTCCTCCAGGACCAGCTTGGCGACGTTCTGGAGACTCTCTCCGAACGTGAAGCCGGTGTCGTCCGCCTGCGCTTCGGCCTTACCGACGGCATGCCGCGTACGCTTGACGAGATTGGCCAGGTCTACGGTGTGACACGCGAGCGCATCCGTCAGATCGAGTCCAAGACGATGTCCAAGCTGCGTCACCCATCGCGTTCGCAGGTTCTGCGCGACTACTTGGAGTAAAGCTTTAACCTGAAGTTGTTCAGGGGCTAACAGCTAGCCCCAGAGAATCGGGCTTGAATGAGGTTTCACACCTTATTCAAGCCCGATTCTTCTTTTGGTGTCAGCGCTAGTGAGTTACTGACTGCGTTTATGTCAAAAATAGCCTGGTAGGTTCAGGCGGTGAATGCATCACCACTTTCGACCAGGAGAAGTAGTGAAGCAAACCCGCCGAACGAAATACAGTGCCATCAAACCGATTGCGCTTCAACACATTGCCAACGGGGCATCAGCAAGCGCGGTTGGGCGCGATTTAGCGATTCCCTCACCAACTGTCAGGCGGTGGGCGCGACAAGCCGGAATTGAGATCCAGCACCAATCGCACTACCCGAAGTTATCGATGATGGATAAGCATCGCGTGATCTACGAGATGCTTATGGCCGGCTC
>NZ_JVOW01000036.1:0-52417 GCF_001055995.1 Corynebacterium sp. 239_CJEI
TTGAGTTCTCACACAACACACACCCACGAAGACAACCACCCCAACCAGGGCAACCACCACATGAGCAGCGAGAGAAAACATTAACAAACAATTAACCAGAAAGTCAAACCAACGACTCCCAGCGGCTAACCGCACGAAAACATTTCCCCCACATCAGCCAACCAAACACATAAACTGCCTAGCCACGCTGACCTCCAGATACATTACACACACCCCACCAAAGACACAAAACCCCAGGTAAAATAGCGAAAACCACCACAAGCCACCACTGGAGAATCACTCCCTACGGTTCTGAAGCATCCAGAACCGAAGACTTGCGATGGTTTTCCGCACCGCGTGTTTAACTAGCACCGTGCGCTTAGCCGTTAGCCATTGACCAGAGGCCAACAATCACTAGCTAACCCGTTCAACCGATGCGCCAAGAGAATTGAGTGTCTCTACGAAGCCCGGGTAACCACGGTCGATGTGATAGACATCGTGCACCTCAGTGACGTCACCTTCTTCAGTACACAGCCCAGCAAGCACTAGTCCCGCTCCGGCGCGAATGTCCGAAGACCACACAGGTGCGGAACTCAGCGTTTCCTTTCCGCGAATCATCACGTGGTGGCCATCGATAGTCGCGTCCGTGCCGAGGCGAATCATCTCGTCGACAAACCGGAAGCGCGATTCAAAAACGTTCTCGGTAAGCACTGACGTCCCTTCGGACACCGCGGACAGAGCAATGGCCATGGGCTGCATGTCCGTCGGAAAGCCTGGGTATGGCAGCGTTTGATAGTTCACACCCTGCGGACGCCCGTCCATACGCACGCGGAAGCCCTGCGGGTAGGTCTCGACCTGAGCGCCTGCGTTCTTCAGTTTTTCCAGAGGAAGGTGCAGGTACTTAGGGTTAATGCCAACGACCGTAATATCGCCGCCGGTCATCGCTGCAGCATAAGCCCAGGTCCCTGCGATAATTCGGTCGCCGACAACCTTGTGCTCAGTCGGGTGCAGCTTCTCTACGCCCTCAACCGTGATGGTGTTAGATCCCGCACCCGAAATCTTGGCGCCCATCTCCACGAGCATCTCGCACAGGTCGACAATTTCGGGCTCACGGGCGGCGTTATCCAGCACAGTCGTACCTTCCGCTAGTACGGCCGCGGTCAGAATATTCTCGGTCGCGCCGACGGACGGGAAGTCCAGCTTGATGTTCGCCCCCTTGAGACGCCCCGCCTCAGCCACCACGCAACCGTGGTGAATATAGGTGCGCGCGCCCAATTTCTCCAGGCCAGCCTGATGCATGTCCAGCGGGCGGGAACCAATAGCGTCACCACCGGGCAGTGCGACAATCGCGTTACGGGTACGCGCCGTCAGCGGCCCGAGCACACAGACCGAAGCGCGGAACTGGCGCACGGCATCGAAATCGGCGTGATGCGAGAGTTCTTCGGGCACCGTGATTTCAATCCGGTCGCCCTCGCGCGTCACGGAGCAGCCGAGCCCTTCGAGGACCTTTTGCATCAATGGCACGTCGTCAATTTCAGGGCAGTTCGTCAGTACTGTCGTGCCCTCGGCGAGAAGCGCCGCACCCATCAGTTTCAGAACCGAGTTCTTCGCCCCGGAAATCTGAACCTGACCATTTAGCGTCGCTCCGCCTTTAACCAGAAATCGCTCATTTCCCACTCCCCCAGCCAACCACATTTCGCAATATCGCGCTTAGGCTTGAAGCTATGAGCGTTCATCTAACTCGCATTTACACTCGCACCGGCGACGACGGCACCACTGGATTATCCGATTTCAGCCGCGTTCCCAAGGATGATTCTCGCCTTATCGCCTACGCCACGTGCGAGGAGGCCAACGCCGCACTCGGCCAGGCGCTCAGTTTCGGCACGCTTGACGACGAAATCTCGGCTGTCATTCGCTACGTGCAGAATGACCTATTTGATGCCGGAGCCGACCTGGCAACACCTATTGAAGAAAACCCGAAGTACCCGCCGTTGCGTATCGAGCCGGATTACATCGAGCGACTCGAGCACTGGTGCGACCAATTCAATGAACAACTGCCGAAACTGGATTCCTTCATCCTCCCGGGAGGCACACCAGCCGCAGCACTGCTACACACAGCTCGGGTGATTACTCGCCGAGCCGAGCGTGCAGCATGGGCTGCCTGCCGCGAATTTCCCGAAACCACCTCAGTCCTACCGGCGAAGTATCTCAATCGCCTGTCTGACCTGTTGTTTATTCTTTCGAGAGTGGCCAATGACGGAAACGACGTTAAGTGGATCCCCGGTGGTGAGCGCGAAGCCCAGCGGCAAGCAGGGGGTAAGTAGCGGAGCAAGTAGCAGAACTGACTACCCCAATACCCGCGGGTTTGGGCGCAAAGGAACCGTCGTCAAGCGGTTTACGGCAGTGCGCCGATGCGACGGGCCGCGTTGACGGCCTCGTAGCGAGTATGGGCGCCCAGCTTGCGCATTACGGAGCGGAGGTAGGACTTAACCGTCTCGGCACCGATGCCCATTTCCTCTGCGGCCTCGACGTTGGTGTGACCGAGGGCGACACAGGCGAGAACATCGAGCTCACGAGCCGACAGCTTGGTGGTCTGCTTGACGCGAACCGGGGTGACCATCTGGTCACAGAGCACCTCGAGTTCCTGGCGCAGCTTCTCGTCATCCACACGGTTAGCGAGCATGCGCAGCTTGGAGTGCGTGGAACGAACCTGCTCCCACTCAGCGCCATTCATGATGCGGCCGCCCTTACCGTTGCCAGAACGATCCATGTTGCGGCAGGCATCGACGACAGCGAGGTCCTGCTCCAGGCAACGGGCGGTCATTGTGACCTCTTCAAGAACCTTGTCCCCCAGGCGCACCGAGGAGTGCACGCCACCGTAGAGCACGCCACGGACAAGACGCGAAACGATCACCGGCACGGCGACCAGCGAGTGCAGGCCTTCGTCACGAATCTTGTCGTCATACTCATGGGTAATAACCTTGGCGCGCAGGTAGTCACTGACACCCACCGGGCGGCGCGTGGCCAACACGCGACCACCGACACCCGCACCCGATTCCACAGTCAGATTCTGCAGGGCCGGAGTACGCAGGCCAACCCAGTTGTTGATCTGCATCTTAGAGTTATCGGTGACTTCCGCATACATTGTGACCGGAATACCAGTCGCATTCTTTAGGGCGACCAAGGACGACTTAATAACCTCATTGTCGTCCAGAATGCGGTGGGGATCCATCTCGCGTCCTCCTGCGTAACGGGCAAATTGCTTCACTGGCACCCACAGAGGCACCATCAGCCTGTGACTTCGCGCCGACTTACACTCCTACGAAATGGCCAACTACCGCTCAGCGGCCACTGACCCTTTCGGGGGCTGTAAACCGTACAAAGTAGATAGTACCCTCCGAACGGGTACACCTGCATTAAGGCATCCGTCACACAATCTTAGGAAACAACTAGGTTTCTCTACAAGTACGTAAAGAAAATACCAGGATAAATCCTGTCATTAGCCCCGCCTCGGCCGAATAAATACAAGGCAGGGGGTAGCTATTTTTCCGCTAACAAACTGCGTGAATGTTAATAACAGAGGGTAATGAACGGCGTTTTACCCCCAATGCGGACATTTTCGAAAAAGACCTTCGCTTATTTTGCATCGTGCGCTATTGTCATACATGCAACAGGTTTTGTTGAGCTCCACTTTCAATGCTACGTCCTCCACGTGGTTGTCCGAAGGTGGTGCACAGCAAACGCAAGAGGGAATCCGGTGCAATTCCGGAACTGTCCCGCAGCGGTAATCTGGAACAAAATTCGCCAACGGCACTGAGGTTATTTCAACCTTGGGAAGCGGCGAAAAGTAGGAAAATTGATAATAAGGATCTGCACGTAAGCATTGAAGCTTGCGGCAGTCGTCATCCCCTTATTGTCGGTCACGCCAGAAAGTCCGAATACCTGCCTGATGCGCCGAGGGCACTGCAAAGTGTCACGGCCACGGAGATCGCCCGCGGACAGGTGTGACGTGAAATGGAAGCGAAGAAATGCGACAGCTTCGCCTATATTTCTAGGCCTATTTTCATAGGCATTACGCCCTGCCCGCGGGCGTTTTTCTCATTTTTAGCGCGGTTTAGCTGCACATATCGATGAGCTATTCACCAACCAAGCCACTCGCCTAAACATCCTCTGGATGGCACACATCTCGCCCAATCGCCTTGGAGACCACGGGCGCCCAGGGCAAAGCCAGTCGAGCATGTTCGACCAACCGTCGATCGGCCAAAATTTCTTCCTTGGCGCCGACGCGCAGTTTGCCGTCGGCAAGCACCGCTGCCCTATCGGCGAAATTCCACGCGAAGTCGATGTCGTGCGTGGCGACGACGACGGCAGTGCTCTGATCGCGCAATTGATTGAGCGTGTGTGCAAGCTTTCGGGTCGCCTGCGGATCGAGGCCGGCGGAGGGTTCGTCGAGAAGCAACACACGTGGGTGCATCGCCAGCGCGCCTGCGAGAGCGACGCGCTTGCGCTGACCATAGGAAAGCTGGTGCGGAACGCGTTCGGCGAGATCGGTGATTTCGGCGGTACCTAGGGCCTCCCGGACGCGCCGCTCGACTTCCTCGTTCTTAAGCCCCAGGTTGACGGGACCGAAAGAGACGTCTGCAAACACGCTAGCCGCGAAGATTTGCTCATCCGGATCCTGCGTGACCATCTGTACTGAGCGGCGGACCGTATTGCGGCCGTGCCGGGAGTACTTGTAGGCGGTGCCGTCAAGGCGAACCTCACCACTATTGGGCTTAGACGCTCCCGCGAGCATACGCAACAGCGTGGACTTGCCAGAACCGTTTGCCCCCAACAGCGCTAGGCGCTCGCCACCCGAAATTGCCAGATCCACGCCTTTCAGAACGTGGGTTTCGTCGTAAGCGTATGCAACTGCAGCCGCTTCGACAATGACACCGTTGGCACCATGTACGTGATCAGCGCGATTTTTCCTGCTGATCGACATCCCTATACACCCCATTTCAGCAGCGCCCAGGCCGCAATCAACGACAAAAGTAAGGCACTGGATACCGCGAGGAATTTCGGCTGCCTCGGCCGCGAAATCACCAGTACTTTCATTGCGCTCGGATTGGCGCGCAGCTCAATTCCCTCTTGCATCTTGCGGGCTCGAGTAAAAGCGATGACAAAGAGGCTGGCGGACTGCGCCGCGACATCCCGGATCATCGCTCGGCGCGTGGAGTGCCCAAGACGTCGTGCTTGAGCCTCTGTCATTGAGCGCGCGGAGTGAATCAGCACGCCAGTCATCCGATAAATCACCTCGGCGAGGTAAGTCAGGTACCGAGGCATGCCGTGCTTGTCGAGCCAGGCAATGAGCTCCGAAATCGGAGTGGTCAGCGCAAAGACCATCGTGCAGCTGATACCCGCAAACGAACGCATCACAACCTGCGTCATTCGCTGCGGGCCATCCGGCGACCACGCGAGACCGTCGGGAGTAAGCGCTACCAAAAGCGGAAACGCGCCGACGAGCACAAAAGCCGCCGGTGCCAGCACCATTGCCACATACAGCTTGCGGGGCACCCGGGCTATGTACGCAATAGACCAAGCAATGACCGCAATGACCGGCGCAAAGGGAATTGGCGGTAGCGCAACCGCCAGAATCAGCAGCCCACCGAGCAGCAGAATCTTTTCACCCACGTTGCGGCGTGCCCAAGCGCTGCGCGCCGCTGCAGCTTCTAGCGCATTCACTGCTCTTTCTCGCGCTTGTCCGAACGCGCAGCAGCCTTCCCTCGGTAGAAGCCAATAACGTAGAACAGGACGCCAGCACCGATAACGGCCTGGAGCGCGAACAGCCCCGACTCGACCTCACCCGGCAGCTCGCCGACGAGTGGCTCGAACCACGGCTCGTAGTTCGGGTCGATTTCCTGAATTGTCTCCGTAGCGGTGGCATCAGTGCCGGCGAACGGCTCCTCGGCGTCGTCGTCCCCGTAGTTGAAGAACAGCGGGAACATGGCAATTACGACTACCAGGACAATGAGACCGACGCTGACCCACACGGAGTTCTTCTTCGGCTGGCTAGCTGCCTGTGCGTCGACAATCTGCGCGTTGTTTTTTGCATTCATAATCGTGCTCTCTTTCGCTTCTTTTCGCTTGACGACGGCTACTGCTTCTGGCCGGATACGGATGCAGCTGAAGCATTCTGCGAAGTGGCAGACCCTGCAACAGCGTTGGTAGTGGTGTCTGCAGCTTTCGCCTCCAGCGCCGGTGCTGGCGCATCGCCGAAGCGGGACAGGAAGCCGAAATCGAGGAGCTCAGTGTGTGCTACTGCCAGCAGGGTGCGCATGAGAATGACGGTGACCAGAGCCTCGATGATTGCCAGCGGAATTTGCGTGATAGCGAACAGGCCGAGGAATGTAGCCAGCGCGCCGCCAACACCGCCCGGGTTTGCCGGGTGCGCAAGAGCGAGCTGCATGGAGGTCACGACGTAGGTGGAGAGGTCAGCGAAGAACGCTGCCATAAACACACCTGGCAGCAGGCCTCCACCGAGCTTTCGAGTCAATACGTAGAAGGCGTAGCCGACCCACGGGCCGACGATTGCCATGGAGAAGATGTTCGCACCGAGCGTCGTAATGCCGCCGTGAGCGAGCAAGATTGCTTGGAAGAGCAACACGATGGAGCCAAGCAGCGCCATCACCGGAGGTTTGAAGATTACAGCACCAAAACCTGTACCTGTCGGGTGCGAAGTGGAACCCGTCACAGATGGAATCTTGATTGCGGAGAGCACGAAGGTAAACGCACCAGCAGCACCGAGCAGCATGCCGCTACCGGGATGTTCTTTCATAGTGCGCTTGACTTGAATTGCGCCGTGAATGACAAAGGGAGCGGCAGCTACACCCCACCCAATGCAATGAGTGACTGGGAGAAATCCCTCAGCAATATGCATGATGTAAATCATCTTTCTACGGCGCTATTCACCTCGACAGCACCGCTCGACCGCCAATCCGCGGACGCGAATTGGATGATTTACAGTCGGTCTCCTGGCTGATGGGCTGAGGAAAGCTTCACACTTCTATTAATGCCTCGCCTCCTTCCCCAAAGGTTTGAGTCCCTCTGAGTGGCTTCGACGAAGCACCGCAATCGCTGAGTCCATTGTCTGCGTTTTTCGGTTATCACATATAACCGCTGTGCAGATAAGGGCCGCAATCGCACCCAATCACAGTGGCGAGGGCCGCTGCCTATTCACAAGGCATTCCCGTGCACTGTAAATCACGTCTCAGAATAGTGGATTCTAAGAAACTTTAATGCTCTTTACCCTCACAATGGAGGTAAGGACGAGCGAGGCAATGAGACAGCGTTAACGTGGCAATAGCAGGGGCATTGCGAAAATAGCGGTGCGACTGCGACGGCGCCGGCCGCGGCGACTATGACGGTGGCGGCACCGGAACTGACAGCTTCCACTTCCCTACGCAAGCCATAAAATAGACGAACTGGTCTGTACTAATTGCAGGATCAGGCGTACACTACGGCTACACGCGAAAACTCATTAGGAAGTCCTCTGTGATTTCCGGAATGGATAAGATTAATGACTATTTATAACGATGTCACTGAACTGATCGGCAACACCCCGCTGGTTAAGCTCAACCGTGTTACCGAGGGCCTGCCGGGCAACGTGATTGCCAAGCTGGAGTTTTACAACCCTGCCAACTCGGTCAAGGACCGCATCGGCAACGCAATTATCGATGCCGCCGAGCGCTCTGGCGAGCTCAAGCCGGGCGGAACCATCGTCGAGGGTACCTCGGGCAACACCGGTATCGCGCTGGCAATGGTCGGCGCAGCCCGCGGTTACAAGGTCATTCTCACTATGCCGGACACCATGAGCCAGGAGCGCCGCGTCGTTCTGCGCGCATTTGGCGCTGAGCTTGTACTCACCCCGGGCGCGGATGGCATGCGCGGCGCTGTCGATAAGGCCAACGAAATCGTGGCTAACACCGACAATGCAATCCTGGCTTCCCAGTTCGCCAACCCGGCCAACCCGGCTATCCACGAGGCAACCACTGGTGAAGAAATCTGGGAAGCTACCGACGGCAAGGTTGATTACTTCGTGGCTGGTGTCGGCACCGGCGGCACCATTACCGGTGCTGGTCGCACGCTGAAGAAGCACAACTCGGACATCAAGCTGGTTGCCGTTGAGCCGAAGGCCTCCCCGCTGCTGACCGAGGGCACCGCCGGCCCGCACAAGATTCAGGGTCTGGGCGCAAACTTCGTCCCAGAGGTTCTCGATCAGGAGCTTCTCGACGAGATCATTGCGGTTACCAACGAGGACGCTATTGAGGTCTCCCGCAAGGTCGCTGCAGCCGAGGGCATCCTCGGCGGCATTTCTGCCGGTGCAAACATCAAGGCTGCTCTCGAGATTGCAGCCCGCCCGGAGTCCGAGGGCAAGAACATCGTCGTGATTGTTCCTGACTTCGGCGAGCGCTACGTCTCCTCCATCCTGTACGAGGATCTGCGCGACTAAAGCCGAGCACTATAAGCGCCCGTAACCTTCTCTGCAGAGCCCGCTAGCTGGCACTTTCCGTCGGCAAGCGGGTTTTTGCATTGCCCACACCTCCGACCAGATAGAATTGACGCCCATGAGTGACTTTTTCCGAATCCTCAAAGAGGATCTGGACAATGCCCGTGCGCATGACCCAGCTGCGCGCAGTGATGTAGAAAATGCCATTGTCTACTCCGGCCTACACGCAATCTGGATTCACCGATTCTCGCACCGCCTCTGGAAACGAGGCGGGATTTTCAAGGGCATTGCACGAGTACTCGCACAGTTTTCCCGTTGGCTGACTGGTATTGAGATTCACCCGGGCGCTCAAATTGGCCGAAGGTTCTTCATCGACCACGGTATGGGCATCGTCATTGGCGAAACCGCAGAAATCGGTGACGGCTGCATGCTCTACCACGGCGTGACGCTTGGCGGCCGCTCACTGGAGAAGGTAAAACGCCACCCCACCCTGGAGGACAACGTCACCGTCGGAGCAGGTGCGAAAGTCCTTGGCCCCATCACAATTGGTGCAGGCTCATCAATCGGCGCCAACTCCGTGGTCACCCACAGCTGCCCACCCGATTCCATCGTGATAGGAATTCCGGGCCGCGTACGCCCTGCCAAGCCCGAAGAGCACAAGCCGTTGTGCGATCCGGCGGTGTACGTCCAGGGTGACGGAGACTTCATCTAGCCCCGCCCTAAAACTAGCTCTACATACAAAAGCCGACCGGCTGCTCTTCCTATCGTGAGCAGCCGGCCGGCTTCTTTGTGCGTTCTTCGCCCTTCAGCGACTAGTCAGCCAGTAGATCCTGGTAGTCCGGGTTTTTCTCCACGAAGTTGGCAACAGCGGAGCAGCTGGTGCGAATCTTTCGGTTGTTCTTCCGAACATCATCCAGCGCGCCTGCGATAAGCGGCTTGGACAGGCCTTGTCCACGGAATTTGCCATCTACAACCGTGTGGTCAAAGTCCAGGGCACCTTCCACCGGGGTGTAAGCGGCAAAGCCGGCCTCTTCTCCCTCTACGGTGAGAACGTAGCGCTGACCGGCCTCATCATGCGAAATAGTGTGTGCCATTTTCGGAATCACTTCCCTCTCATGGTTGTGAAGCGTCGTCATTGCAAACGACTCTTAGGATGTAACCCAGATAACAGCTCTCGCTTCGGATTAATTCCGAATTCTGGTTAATTCTGCACTAGCGGGGGTTCGCCCGGGTGCTCGTCGGCACGCCCGACAGCGACACGGCACGGGACATCGCCCTTCGCGACCTTGGTCGCAGCCTCCCCCTCTGCCCACCCCGGGCTGACGGCCTCAGCGAGCGGGCCTGCCAGGTCCGCCATTTCGCAGTGAGACAGCCCCGGAGCCACCACACTGATGCGGTAACGCTTCCGATCCCCCGGATCCATGCCCGGGTTGGCCTCCGCCCACAAATCAGCGAGAGAGGAAGTGCGCCCCACATCGGGCATGACATCCTCGTAGACGTTGACTTCCTGATCCGGAATCAGTTCCGCGAGCACCCCACGAACCTTCTCAGCAGCCGATTGGCTGCCCTCAGCATCCGTGTAGACGAAGATGCGCACGACCCACGGCAGCGTCTTATCGTCGGACAGCGTTCCTGCTGAGGCGAATTCCTTACTCATGCACAACATCCTATCCGCTAGGGTGTGTACGCGGTTTATTTTCCCCCACTTTAAGGTTTTCGCACGGCTCGATGCACTGTGCTTTACGACGATCCCCGCGACAAACACCTGGTAAAACAAAGAATCCCCAGCCCGTTTCCGGACTGGGGATTAATTGTGGCCAGAAGCGGGATCGAACCGCTGACCTTCCACTTTTCAGGCGGACGCTCTACCGACTGAGCTATCTGGCCAGACTTGAAATTAATCAAGTGGCGACCCTGACGGGACTTGAACCCGCGACCTCCGCCGTGACAGGGCGGCGCGCTAACCAACTGCGCCACAGGGCCTTAAATGCCGTGCTCAACTTTCTGGATTACCAGCGCTGTGCACGAGTTGTTACTCTACAGAACAGCGTTGAACATAAGCAAATCGCCAGTTCATGGCGGATATTTTAAGTTGAAAACTGACATCCAGCCCCGGGTCTCGGGACAACCTAGACTGTGGCAAAAGCTCTCCCCACCAAACCCGGGTAAAGCCCCCCTCTCCCCCAGTGACACCGATGCGAGTTACTGACTACGTTTATGACTGGCGGCGTTGGGGCGATGCAAGTTACTGACTACGTTTATGACAAAAATGGCTCGAAAAATGGCCTGAAAGTGTCATAAACTCATACAGTTTCACATTTGCAGCCCGTAGTTTTTGGCTTCTCACCAGTCACCATCTTGAGAATCAGACACACTTTTTGTCCATTACCCACGCCGACGCCCAGCGCACCACTAACCAAAAGCAAAAAACGCCAGCTCCAACCGGAACTGGCGTTTAGAATTGCGACCCTGACGGGACTTGAACCCGCGACCTCCGCCGTGACAGGGCGGCGCGCTAACCAACTGCGCCACAGGGCCATCATGATTTTTAGTGGTACTCCCAACGGGATTCGAACCCGTGTTGCCGCCGTGAAAGGGCGGAGTCCTAGGCCTCTAGACGATGGGAGCCCGACTTAACGCTGCAAAGAGTTGGCCACTCAATGGCATATTCCGCGTACATCTGCAGTGTATGAACATTGCAATTGCGCGCGCTCTTGGCAACGTAAAGAACTATAGAGGATAAGTACCCTTTTCCCAAAATCCACGGTTGAACTGGAGTTTCTTACTATTTCCGCGGACGCTACTAGTACTCAGATAAGCTCGCAATTATGGCAATTCCGGATTTCATTGTTCAGCTCCGCGAAAAAGTGGGCCACGCTCCGCTCTGGCTCCCCGGTGTCACGGCTATCGTCATTCGCGATGTTCCGCCGAATGCACCAATGTACGCCTTGCCCGAGGTCTTGCTGGTTCGTCGCTCCGATAATGGTGAATGGACCCCAGTCACCGGAATTATCGACCCGGACGAGCAGCCTCACGACGCCGCCGTGCGAGAGGTAAAGGAAGAAACGGGACTCGATGTCACAGTTGAGGCCCTGCTTGGAACTGGCGCCGTTGGCCCTATCGAACACCTCAACGGCGATGTTGCCTCATATCTGGATATCTCCATGCGCTGCAGTGTTGTTGGCGACGACGTCCCCTATGTCGCTGATGATGAATCCACTGATGTCGGATGGTTCCAGATCTCACAGATGCCACCGATGAAGCCACGCTTCCGCTTGATAGTCGCCGATGCAGTGGCGCAGCTCAAGCACCCGGCGGGCTTCAAGCCACGGATGGGCTACCACAAGCGGGAGAAGTAGGTGCCACAGAGGGCAAATACAGGCAAGATACGACAAAACCCCAGGCCGTTGATGACCTGGGGTTTTTCGTGCTTGTGGGCCCTGCGGGGCTCGAACCCGCGACCTGCGGATTAAAAGTCCGTAGCTCTACCAGCTGAGCTAAAGGCCCGCGCAACAAAATAGCCTAGCAATTACGCGCTTGTTTTTAATAATTGCCCTCCGGAGTTTTGCCCTGCCCGCGTCGATAAGTTCACGCCCCGGAACTTTTTACCCCTCCTGTCCGACTGAATTAATAAGCAGGAATACTGCGGACACTTGATGCAGGCTTCGACAAATCCGTCGGAGTACACGCATCGTTTATGTCTACTTTTTCAGTCGAGGAAACATGGATGTCGTCGATATATCTCGTTGGCAATTTGGCATAACCACCGTCTACCACTTCATTTTTGTCCCGCTGACAATTGGTCTAGCTCCGCTCGTCGCGCTCATGCAGACACTGTGGGCCACGACGAAAAATGACCTCTGGTACCGAGCGACACGATTTTTCGGCACCATCTTCATTATTAACTTCGCCATGGGCGTAGCCACGGGTATCGTCCAGGAATTCCAGTTCGGTATGAACTGGTCGGAGTACTCCCGCATGATCGGTGATGTCTTCGGCGGCCCGCTGGCTCTTGAAGGACTCATCGCGTTCTTCCTGGAATCCACCTTCCTGGGCCTATGGATTTTCGGCTGGGGGCGTATCCCCACCTGGATGCACACGCTCTCGATTTGGATTGTCGCTATTGCGGTGAATATCTCGGCGTATTTCATCATCGTCGCCAATTCGTTCATGCAGCATCCTGTAGGCGCGGTCTACAACCCGGAAACCGGCCGCGCAGAGCTTACAGACTTTGGCGCACTGTTGACCAACTCCACTGCCTTGGCAGCTTTCCCGCATGCCGTGGCCAGCTCTTTCCTTACCGCCGGCACGCTCGTTGTCGGCGTCAGTGGCTGGTGGCTGGTTCAGAGCCGCCGCGGTGGCCAGAGCAATACTGTTCACGAACGGACGTTTCACAAGTCCATGAAGGTCGGGCTCTGGACAACTGTGCTCAGCTCGCTGGCGGTGTTTATCACCGGCGATATCCAGGCCAAGCTTATGTTCGAGCAGCAGCCGATGAAGATGGCATCGGCCGAGTCCCTGTGCCACACGCAGACAGATCCAATGTTCTCGATTCTGACCGTCGGTACGCACAACAATTGCGACTCGGTGCTGCATCTCATCGAGGTGCCATGGGTGCTGCCTTTCCTGGCCGAGGGCAAGTTCAGTGGCGTCACGCTCCAGGGCGTGCAGGACCTGCAAGAAAAAGCTGAGGCGGTCTTCGGCCCAGGCAATTACTCTCCGAATCTGTTCGTCACATACTGGTCTTTCCGCGCCATGATTGGGCTCATGGTCGGTTCTCTGGCTATCGCGTTTTTCGCTTGGCTATTTACTCGCAAGGGGCGCGTGCCGACGGGCAAGCGAGCCCGCATTTTCGCCGCTTGCAGTATCCTCGCGATTCCGTTCCCGTTCTTGGCCAGCAGCGCTGGCTGGATCTTTACGGAGATGGGCCGTCAGCCCTGGATTGTGCACCCGAACCCGGATCACGCGGGCGACCCGCGCACCGAGCTGATTCGCATGACCGTCGATATGGGTGTGTCCGACCACGCACCGGCCACGGTGATTATCACCCTGGTGGGCTTTACCCTGCTCTACCTGATTTTGGCAGTGGTGTGGTTCTGGTTGATTCGCCGCGCAGTTATTGCCGGACCTCCGACCGAATCCGCTGAGGCTATCAACGCCATCGGCAATGACCCCGAGCACGCTGGCCCGTCGTCACCAATCGCTACCAATCTGGGCGCGATCATCTCGTCTCCGGTTCGATTCAACAAGGTCCATGCCCAGTCCGCTGCCAGCCCCGACTCCGAAGTCTCCGCGACTGAGGACACAAAGTAGATAAGGATGTATCTCTGACATGTTCGGATTAGATCTTCCCGTTTTGTGGTTTGTCCTGATCGCGTTCCTGTTCGCCGGCTACTTCCTTCTCGAGGGCTTTGACTTCGGCGTCGGAATGCTGCTGCCGTTCGTTGGCCGCGATGAACCGCGTCGTAAAGCGATGCTCGGAACTATCGGGCCGGTATGGGACGGCAACGAAGTGTGGCTAATTACCGCTGGCGGCGCGCTCTTCGCGGCGTTTCCGGAATGGTATGCGTCTATGTTTTCCGGCTTCTACCTGCCGCTCTTCCTGATTCTGGTGGCGTTGATTGTCCGTATCGTCGGGCTGGAATGGCGCTTCAAAGTCAACGATGAGCACTGGCGCGCCTGGTGCGACCGCGCGATTATCTTCGGCTCCTGGCTGCCTCCAATTCTGTGGGGCGTAGCGGTCGCGAACCTGGTGCGCGGTGTCCCGCTGAATGCCGACAAGAACTTGGACTCCGGCTTTAGTACCCTGCTCGGGTTGCTGAACCCGTACACCCTGGTCGGCGGGATTGCGTTTGCGGCTGTGTTCGCTCTTCACGCAGTTACGTTCCTGCGGCTGAAGACCGCCGGCAAGCTACGCGACGAGGTCGGCAACGCCGCTCGAATTCCGGCACTGTCGGCGCTGATATTTGGCGGCGTGTTCCTCATCTGGACACAGCTGGGCTACGGAAAGACCTGGCTGTGGGCTGTTGTCGTCATCGCCGTCGCGGGGTTGGTCATTGCCATCTCCGCAACCGTAGGCAACCGCGATGGCATCGCTTTTCCGCAACCGCCGTCACCGTGACTGCCGTCACCACCGTTGTCTTCGGCGCCATGTACCCGTACCTGATGCCGACGACGCTTGCCGACGGAGTCTCCCTCGATATCTGGAATTCCGCCTCTAACCCCTACACGCTGAAAATCATGACCTGGACCGCGCTGGTGATTACCCCACTGGTGATTGCCTACCAGGCGTGGACATACTGGGTATTCCGCAAGCGGTTGATGGCTGAACGTAAGGTCTCACAGTAGACCGTCCGTTGGAGGTTAGTTTCTAAAAAGTGGCACCTGTCGATCCGAAACTATTCAAGCTGTCGGCCCCAGCCTGGCGTTGGGTCATTTTCGCGGGCGCACTGACCGCCGCGAGCACAGGTGCCACAATCGCGTTGGGGCTGGCAATCGGCACTATTACGGCGCAGGTTCTGGGTGAGGCAACTCCTAATTGGACATTATTCGCGCTGATAGCCACGGCCGCTGTACTCGTTCGGGTGGCCTGCTCCTACGCGCTCGTGCGTTTCGGCCAATCTGCGGGTGCACGCGTGGCCACAGACCTGCGCAGCCGGGCACTGCGAGCCCTGGCTCTGCGCGATCCTCGCACTGTCGACACCGCGCACTGGCGCGCATTGCTTTCGGTCGGGCTCGATGGTGTGGCCGTCTACGTGGCGGAATTCCTCCCCGCACTGGTGGCCGCAGCGCTGGCTACCCCGATGGCACTGGTCGCAGTCGCATGGTTGGACCTCCCATCGGTTGCCATCGCGGTTGTCACGCTGCCACTCATTCCACTGTTCATGTGGCTGGTAGGTCGCCTCACTGAGGGCCGCACAGAACGCCGTCTGGCCGACATCGGCACGGTGCGTGGTCAGATTCTCGACCTGGTCATCGGCCTGCCAACGCTCAAAGCGCACAACATGGCCGACACCCCCAGCGAGGAAATCAAGCGCCTGTCGACCCGCCACCGGAAATCCACCATGGAGGTCCTGCGCATCGCTTTCCTATCCGCGTCGGTCCTGGAATTCCTCACCACCCTGTCAATCGCCCTCATCGCCGTCGGCATCGGTTTCCGACTTCTGGGAGGCCACATGACGCTGGCAACCGGCCTGGCAGTGCTCATCATCGCCCCAGAAATCTATGGCCCGGTGCGCCAGGTTGGCCAGAAATTCCACGCCGCCCAGGACGGTGTGGTCGCTGCCACCGAAGTCACGGAACTGTTAGACAAGGACGCTGGCCAGACTCCAAACTCCACAGACACCACCTCTGAAACTGTGGAAGAGGTGGCCGAAGGAACGTCGTCAAGCAGTGTCCACAGCGCCCCCACGGTCGTGTTCGAACGCCTTTCCGCGCCGGGGCGAGACGGCGTGCGGCCAAGTGAATTAAGCGCCATCGCGCAGCCAGGCACAGTGACGGTGCTGGCGGGGCCGAACGGCGTGGGCAAGACGACAGCGCTGCTTGCGGTCGCCGGCATCGTGCACGAGGGGTTGGAAGGCTCCGTAACTATTCGCGACGGCCAGCGCATTCTCCGTGACCAGGATCTGCTGCGGCGCATCGCGTGGCTGCCCCAGCGCCCAGTGTTGGACGCAGCGACGGTGGGAGACAATTCGCGGCGCTCGCTCGGGCAACGTCAGCGGGAGGCGCTTCGGCGCGAGCTTGCCGACGACACCCGCGACCTCGTCCTCCTCGATGAACCGACAGCTCACCTGGATACCGACAGTGCGCAGTCCGTGATTAGGCTCCTGCACGCACGTGCCCGGCGCGGAGCCACAGTGATTGCCACCAGCCATGATCCGCTGTTGATTGCGGCCGCCGACGGCGTGGTGGAGGTGCAGTCGCGATGACTACTCTGCAAGCGCTTCGTCGCCTGGTGAAACCCCGCGACCTGGTTTGGCCGGTGTTGGCGGGCACCATCACGCTGCTGTCCGCGCTGAGTCTGACCGTGGTGTCGGCGTGGCTGATTACGCGTTCTTGGCAGATGCCACCGCTGATGGACATCACCTTGGCGGTGACGTCTGTGCGCGCGCTGGGTATTTCGCGAGCTGCGTTTCGATACCTCGACCGGTTGGTCTCCCACGATGTGGCGTTGCGCACCGCCGAGCGCTCGCGCGTGAAGCTATGGGAGCATTTCGTGGCCGACCGTACGCTGGCGCTGCGTGAGCGTTCCGATATTGTCACAGCGCTTGGGGCGAATATTGACGCACTTGCCGATGCCGTCGTGCGATCAATAGTGCCCGCATTGGTGGCGCTGATGACCTCTCTCATCGCCGTCATTTTTGTGGCTCTACTCTCGCCTGCCGCTACGGTTCTCCTGGCGGTGGGACTGCTTCTGGCCGGCGGTGTTGCTCCTTACCTGACGTATCGCACCACTGCGCGCTCAAGTCAGCGTCGCGCGGCCGCGCTTCAGTCGCATGCCGCTGCCGTCGAAGCGCTGCTTTCCGACGCCGCCGGCCTGCGTATCCACGGCCAGTTGGATGAGGCAGTCTCTGCCGCGTCATCCTCCAGCAAAACGGTTGCGGCCATCGATGACGCCGCAGGTCGAGCAAATGCCCGCGCCTCCGCACTGAGCACCGCGGCTAGCGTGTTGACCGCTGTCCTGACCGTGGTCGTAGCGTCGTGGTTAGTGACGGATTCGGCCGGGGGCGCTGGAGGCGGTTTACTGCACTCCCCCGAGTGGCTGACAGTTCTGGTTCTGGTGCCGCTAGCTGCTTTTGAAGCGGTTGGTCCGCTGCCAGCTGCTGCGCAAACACTGGCGCAATCGAGGGAAGCCTTGCTGACGCTTGCGTCGAATGCGGGCGAATCAGAGGAAGCGGATGTCATGCGCTCGTCCCCAGCCCCCACAGCGCCAATTCACACGTCCACGCTCCCTCAGAACCACCTGGCAGTTCGGCCAACTCTGCAGGTTCAAGACTTGATCGTGGGCTACCCCGACGACAACAGTTCGAATACTGCGGAAGAGCCCGCTGCCCAGCCAGCTCAACTGCCGATGCAAAACTTCGAGGTCACCTTTGGCGACTACCGGGAGATCACGGCGCCGTCGGGAAGCGGAAAGACCACGCTGCTGAAGACAATCGCCGGACTAATCCCGCCGGTTGCGGGCACGGTGACTATCACTGACGGAGACGGACGTGAGCTGTGGCGCAGTGCGGCAAGTGCCGGAGAGCCCCACGTAAACACGGAGCAGTGCGACTTGGTGCGTTTTATCGCCGAGGATGAGCACATTTTCGCCACGACGGTGCGGGACAACATCTCTATTGGTAACCCGCAGGTCAGCGACGATGACATCTACTCCGTACTGGACGCCGTGGGCCTGCGCAATTGGGTCGATGCCGCACCCGACGGCCTGGACACGATTCTGGACAGCGGCGCGGACAGTCTCTCGGGTGGTCAGCGGCGCAGGCTCATTCTCACCCGTGCGCTTGTCAGCACAGCGCCAATCCTGCTTCTCGACGAACCCACCGAACACCTCGACGAAGAGTCGAACCACATCCTGGAAATTCTCCGCAATACCACCGACCTGCCCGGTGGGAGGGGTCGCCGAACGGTGATCGTCGTCAGGCATCCGCGGACGCAGCGCTAACCGGGGCGATCCGATCCGCCAGATAAAACAGATTCGAAAACGGCAGTTCAGCGTGACACAATACTGTACGTGTTAGATACCTCCTCGAGTCCGCTCAGCGCCGCCAAGCCCGCCGATGCCACGTCCGCGCACATGCACATCGGCCCCTTTGAGCTCGCTTCCCCCGTGGTACTCGCTCCGATGGCCGGTGTCACCAACGTGGCATTCCGCACGCTGTGCCGCGAGCAGGAGCTGCAGCGTACAGGCACGGTCTCGGGCCTCTATGTCTGCGAGATGGTCACCGCCCGCGCATTGGTCGAACGCAATGAAAAGACCATGCACATGACCACCTTCGCGCCCGACGAGAACCCCCGCAGCCTGCAGCTCTACACCACTGACCCGAAGTGGACCTACGAGGCCGCGAAGATGATCGTCGACGAAAACCTCGCCGACCACATCGACATGAACTTCGGTTGCCCGGTACCAAAGGTCACCCGCAAGGGCGGCGGCTCGGCGCTGCCATATAAGCGTCGCCTCTTCGGCAACATCGTCGCCGCAGCGGTCAAGGCCACGGAGGGCACGGACATCCCGGTGACCGTGAAGTTCCGCGTCGGCATCGATGACGAGCACCACACGCACCTCGACGCCGGCCGCATCGCCGCCGAGATGGGCGCCCAGGCTGTGGCTCTGCACGCCCGCACTGCAGCGCAGCGCTACTCCGGCCACGCTGACTGGTCACAGATCGCGCGGCTGAAGGAGCACATGGTCGACTCCGGCTTCAGCGATATCCCAGTGCTTGGCAACGGCGATATCTTCGCCTCCACCGATGCCCGCAAAATGCTCGACGAGACCGGCTGCGACGGTGTCGTCGTCGGTCGCGGCTGCCTTGGCCGCCCGTGGCTGTTCGCGCAGTTGTCCGCCGAGCTGCGTGGCGAAGAAGTGCCGCCGGCACCAACATTTGGTGAGGTCGCGGGGATTATCCGTCGTCACGCGGAACTGCTCGTGGAGCACGAGGGCGAGCGTAAGGGCTGCCGCGACCTGCGCAAGCACATTGCCTGGTACCTGCGGGGATACCCTGCCGGCAGTGAGGTGCGGAAGTCTCTTGCGCGCGTCGATTCGCTGGCAACGCTCGACGAGATTCTCGCACCGCTTTACGACGGCCCCAGCGCCCACGCCCGCCCGGAGGACGCCGACGGCGCCCGCGGCCGACAGGGGTCCCCTGCAAAGGTGGTCTTGCCGGAGGGCTGGCTGGACGACCCGGAGGACGACACCGTGCCCGAGGGCGCGGAGATTATGCACTCCGGTGGCTAAGCTTCGGTTCTGAGCGAGTGTTTACATAACTTTACGAGGGGTAATTGGGGGCTCCCCACTAACGCGCGACGTTGTTGAGGATTGCCTACTATGGAACGCATGCGCACTGTCTACCGAGAACAAATGGACAACTTGGCTCACAGCCTGATTGTGATGTGTGACCGAGTTGGCTCCATGCACAAGCTTGCGAACAAGGCCCTCTTCGAGGCTGATTTGGTCTCGGCTGAAACAGTTCTTTCCCAGATTGATTCTCTCGAGGACCTGCGCCAGGATGCGGAGCAGCGAGCCTTCGAGCTGTTGGCCCGCGAAGCTCCTGTGGCTGGTGACCTCCGACAGATTGTCAGTGGCCTCTACATTGTCGAGGACATCTCCCGCATGGGCGCATTGAGTGTGCATATTGCCAACGTTGCCCGGCGTCGCCACCCGAACAAGGCACTACCGGAGCCCGTGGAGGGGTTCTTCCGCGAGATGGCCTCCGTATCTGAACAGATGACGCACGAAACCCGTCAGGTGCTTATCGACTACGACGTCGACCAGGCATTGGCCTTGGATAAGACCGATGACAGCATCGATGACATTCACCAGCACCTGTTTACGCTGACCAACGACGATAATTGGCCTCACTCCCCTGCGCAGACAGTGGATGTCACTCTGCTGAGCCGCTTCTACGAGCGTTACGCGGATCACGCTGTCGAGGTTGCCGCCCGGATTATTTACCTGGCCACCGGTTACAAGCGCGATGTCTACCTGGACAAGCTTGAGGACGAACGCGACCAGCGCAGCTTTAACCAACGCCTGCAGGCCTTGGAGCGTCACCTGCGGATGTAGGTCCGTGAAGCTGCAGGCTGTTGGGGGGGGCTGTTGGGCTGCTCGGCGGGCTGGGTGTTGGGCTGAGCTGTAGGGATGTCGGGGTGGCTGCTGGCCTGGGGCGCGGGTTTTTAGGCCGGAGTGGAGCCGTTTTTAAGCCACACTGGGCTAAACACCTCCCCAGCCAAACACTGTCTCAAACCGAGAAACTGACTAGGTTTATGACACTTTACTGCGAGTAAACGCTATTCATCTGACATAAACCTAGTCAGTAACTGCTTGATCCCGCCACAAAAACTGTTTTCCCCGGCACAAATCACCTCCGCGGTTAGACAATCAGGTGGCAAAACATGTGCGCGACATAGCAATCTCATAAACTGCAACAACAATAAGAACCCCGTACCTCGCGTGAACACGCGTGAAGTACGGGGCTCTTATTGGCTTATTACGGCATACGCAAAGCGTTTAGCCGAAGCGACCGGAGATGTAGTCCTCGGTTTCCTTCTTGTCTGGATTCTCGAAGATCTTCTTGGTCGGGCCAACCTCAACCAGGCGACCCGGCTTACCGGTTGCCTCGAGGGAGAAGAATGCGGTCTGATCGGACACACGAGCTGCCTGCTGCATGTTGTGGGTCACGATGACGATGGTGAATTCTTCCTTCAGCTCATGAATCAGGTCCTCGATTGCCAGGGTGGAAATCGGGTCCAGTGCGGAACACGGCTCGTCCATCAGCAGAACTTCCGGCTCAACTGCAATTGCACGTGCGATGCATAGACGCTGCTGCTGACCACCGGAGAGGCCGCCACCCGGCTTGTCCAGGCGGTCCTTGACCTCATCCCAGAGGTTGGCGCCGCGCAGGGACTTCTCGGCAACCTCCTGGAGATGAGCCTTGTTTTTAACACCGGCCAACTTCAGGCCAGCCACGACGTTGTCCTCGATGGACATGGTCGGGAACGGGTTCGGACGCTGGAACACCATACCGATGGTGTTACGAACGGAGACCGGATCGATCTTCGGGCCATAGATGTTTTCGCCGTCGAGAAGCACCTCGCCAGTGACGTAGGCACCCGGGATGACCTCGTGCATACGGTTCAGCGAACGGAGCACGGTGGACTTACCACAGCCGGACGGGCCAATGAATGCGGTAACGGAACGCGGCGGGACGTGCAGGTCGACGTTCTGCACAGCGTGGAAATCGCCGTAGTAGATGTTGACATCGTTAAGGTCTAGGCGCTTAGCCATGGTCTTTCAAAAACCTTCCTTGAAATAGCGGACGTTAGGCGCCCAGCATTAACTGCTCTTGACGGAGAACTTGGCGGATACGAAGCGCGCCAGGATATTGATGAGGGCAATGATGAGAACCAGCGTGAGCGCTGCGCCCCACATCTTGTCGAATGCCGCACCGGTATTACCGGCCTTGTACATGTCCAGCATGAACAGCGGCAGCGAGGACTGCGACTGGCCGAACGGGTTATAGGTGATGATTCGCGAGGTTGCAACCAGGATCAGCATCGGTGCGGACTCACCCATGACGCGGGCGACGGCCAGCATGACGCCGGTGACGATGCCCGACAGTGCGGTCGGGAGCACAATCTTCAAAATGGTCTTCCACTTCGGAACACCCAGAGCGTAAGAGGCTTCACGCAACTCGTGCGGAACGATGCGCAGCATTTCCTCGGTGTTGCGCACAACGATCGGCAGCATCAGCAGAACCAGCGCCAGCGAGACAGCGAAACCGGAACGGCTCATGCCGAACATGACCACCCACATCGAGTAGATGAACAGCGACGCGACGATCGACGGCACACCGGAGAGGATGTCGACCATGAAGGTGGTGACCTTGCCCAGACGGGAGTTACCTGCATACTCGACCAAGTAGATGGCGACGAAGATACCGAACGGCACGGTCATGAGAGTCGTGACCAGAGCCTGAACCAAGGTACCGACGATTGCGTGAGCAACACCACCGGCAGACGCACCAACAGTGACACCACGCTGGGATGCAGTCCACCACTCACCACTCAGCAGTGACGGGGTGCCTCGGACGACAAGCTCGAAGAGAACCCACACCAGCGGGATCAGGGCAAGAGCCATGCAGCAGTAAATGAGGACCGTGGAGACGTTGTCTGCCACCTTGCGGGAACCCTTAATTTGGGTGAAAGCCGACTCCGTGGTGGGGACCATGTCTGCAGGGCCGTGAGGCGAAGAATCAGTAGTTGAACTAGTCATTGTTACTTCTCGTTTCTTTTCCTACGACCTTGCTACTTCTTCGCAATCATTCGGGCTGCGGAGTTGACCACGAAGGTCAGCAAGAACAGCACCAAACCTGCGGACATGTATGCGCCGGCCTTGAGGTTGTCATTGAACTCTGGTGCCGCATTAGCAATTGCGGTTGCGAAGGTGGTACCACCGTCGAAAAGCGAGCCACGGAATGCCGAGGACGGGGAGATCACGAGGTAGAGAGCCATCGTCTCACCGAGAGCACGTCCCAGACCCAGCATCGAGCCGGAGATAAAGCCAGAACGACCGAATGGCAGAATAGCCAGCTTGACCATCTCCCAACGGGTCGCACCGAGAGCCAGCGATGCCTCAATGTGACCACGCGGGGTCTGAACAAAGACCTCACGGGTGGTAGCCGCGATAACCGGCAGAATCATAATTGCCAGCACAATGCCACCGGTGAAGAGGTTTCGACCGGTCTCGAATGCCGGCGAGTTTGGGTACAGGGCAAACATCGGGATAAAGCCCAGTGTCTTAGCCAACCACCCGTACAGACCAGCCAAGGCCGGACCGAGAGCCATAAAGCCCCACAGACCGTAAACAATCGACGGCACTGCGGCCAGCAAATCCACGAGGTAACCCAGCGGCTTGACCATCTTCTTTGGAGCATAGGCAGTCAGGAAGATGGCAATACCCAGCGCAACCGGCATAGCCAGAATCAGCGCCAGGATGGAAACCGCGACGGTCACCAGAAACATGTTCGGAATACCGAAGTACATGGCGGAGGTATCCGCCAGGTTCCATCGTTCGGTGTAGGTGAAGAAGTTCGCTTCGTTACGGGACATTGCCGGAACTGCGCGCAGGAGCAGGAACACTGCAATTGCGATGATGGCAGCAGTCACCAATGCGGAAGATCCTACCGCCAGAATCTTGAAGATTCGGTCACCAGGACGAACAACGCCGGTCTGAATGGCTTGCTCTTCCGAGCTCTCGTCGCCGGAGGAATCCACCTGCGGTGCTGAGGACTGCAACAGACTGCTGTCTACAGCCTCCTGCTTCCCTTCAATGGGAGTCGAGGAACTCATGATCTCATTTCCTAAGTAGAAGTGATTTGTGCTTCAACGCACATGAAGACCGATTGGCCTCAGTACCCCTCTACGAGCGGTACCCAATCAACTGAGGTGTCGATATATAAAGCCAACCGGTCTACGTCAGGTTTTCGGCCTACAGCTCAAATCTGCGTGGCCGGCTGAAGTGACCCTCGCGCCAACTGGGGTAACGACAGAGCTCACTCTGCTTTCACCCGCGTTGCACGCAAAGAATTACTTGATAGCGTCAACCGCTGCGGACAGCTTGTCCTTGAACTCACCTTGAACCGGGATGTAACCCAGCTCTTCGAGCTCTGGGCCCTGGCCCTCTTCCAGAACAACCTTCAGGAAGTTCTTAACCAGGTCACGAGTCTGCTCGTCGTAACCAGCGGAGCAGACGATTTCGTAAGTGGTCAGAACCAGCGGGTAAGCGCCTTCCTCATCCATTGCGAACAGAGCGTCGGTGTCAACAACCATGTTGTGACCCTCAGTCTTGAACGTGACGGAATCCAGAGCCTTACCGACGGTGTCGTTGTTCAGCTCAACCGGACCATGACCGAAGTCCATCTTGGCGATGCCCAGGTCCTTGTCCTCAGCGAAGCCAGCCTCGACGTAGGTGATAGCACCGTCGATGTTGGCGACCTCGTTGACAACACCAGCCGAGCCGTTAGCACCCTGGCCAGTAGCAGTCGGGAAGGACTTGGAAGCCTCGTGCTGCCACTGCTCCGGAGCAGCTGCGCTCAGGAACTTCATGAAGTTATCAGTAGTACCGGACTCCTCAGAGCGGTAGACAACCTTGATGTCCTTCTCCGGAAGATCGACACCCTCGTTGACCTCAGCGATCTTCGGGTCGTTCCACTTGGTGATCTTGCCGTCGAAGATTTCAGCAACCAGAGCCGGGGTCAGAGCGACGTCAACACCCTCGAGGTTGTAGGCAACGGCAACCGGACCGATAACCATCGGCAGGTGCCATGCTTCATTGCCGTCGCAGCGCTTCTTAGCCTCTGCGACCTGGTCCTTGCCGTCCTTCTCCTTCAGCGGGGAGTCAGAGCCAGCGAAAGCAACGGTGCCGGCAATGAACTGAGTCTGACCGGAACCAGAGCCAGATGCGTTGTACGACAGGGTCGAGCCGGTCTCTTCAAACTTGGTGGCAAACAAATCCATGGCGCGCTGCTGCGAGGTAGCGCCCTCGCCCTGCAGCTCACCGGTGACGTCAGCCAGACCCTCAACGTTAGAAGCGCCTTCGCCGCCCTCTTCAGAGCAAGCAGCCAAGGTAAGGCTTGCAACAGCGGCCAAACCAATGACAGATGCCGCACGGTTCTTCTTCAGCACAGTAAATCCTCCGGGGTTTTACACAATGAGTGAAACAGTTCACGTGGAACCGCCACACTCCGGTCCACTGCGCTGAACCTATCTACCGATAGTAACCGGAACCTGTTCAGAACATTAACAATTGGTGAACGGCGCAAGTAATTCTTTATTTATCCTCATTTTCCCTGTAAGAGGCCCTAAAATGCGCCCCTGAAACACTGAGGATTGGACAGCATCTCCTCAAAAACACAAGAATCATTGCCCCCGCGCCAGAGGAAAACCACCTAAAACTGAGATAAAGCTAAGCTCCCCCTTCAACAACTCGCCTTCAATAACTCCCCCAATAAACCGAACCGTCGCATCTACGCGCCGTACATCACATCACGGCGGGCCACCTCGAAACCGACCGCACGGTACGTGCGCACTGCCGGCGCATTGTCGCCTTCCACATAGAGAATTACCTTTTCCGCTCCCCGGTTCCGGAGATAGGAAAGCCCAACATTGGTCAGCCATCGCCCCAGGCCACGTCCGCGTGCCTTCGAGCTCAGCCCGATCACATACACCTCACCAGTTGGCACAGACTCCTCGGCGTGCCACTTCGTCCAGTGGAAACCGCAAATCTCCTCCGCACTGTCGCGCGCCCCGGCCACATCCGCAGCAAAGAAAACGCCCTCCGGGTCGAACCACTGCACGTTTCGAGCTCGATCGAGTTGTGGCTGCGACCAACCACCCTGCTCCGGATGCCAGTCAAACGCCTCGTTATTCACAGCCAACCACGCCCGATCCACGGCCGCCTCACCCCACTTCGCACGTGCCGCAGTCAGGGTTAGCGCTTCAACATCATCACGCTTATCGACGTCCCCCGCCGCCTTCTCCAACGCTGAGCCCGAAATGGACATCTGCAACAGCTCGCGGACGACCTTGCGTCCCGTCAACTCTGCCAAACGGCTGGCACCGGCAACATCACCGTGAGCCCAGATAGGCAGGCGCTCGCCAACCTCAGCATCGATGTGCGCAAGCAGCTTCGCCCCGACTCCTTGCTTACGAAACTCCGGATCAACAACCATCTCCACTGCATCCGGCGCAACGGCTGCCAGGCCCAAGTAACGGTCGTTCTCAATAATCGCAAAGTGTCGATGCCCGAAAGAGTCGTCGTCAAGCCCTCGGACGAAAGCCTCGCCGAACGCCTCCACGCCGTCGGTGGAGTGGGCGTGCTGCAGCAGCGTACTGGCGACGGTGGTGTCTACGTCAAGCAGTTCGGTTACGTTCATACGCCCCACCCTATACACAGCAGCGAATTCAACACTTCCCCGATGTCGTCTGAGCCAAAAGCGATGGGGTACTAATAGAGTGTGTCCATTTCCCGACGACAGAAGAAGATCGGTGGCTCTATCCTCGCCGTTGCCGCGCTGGTAGTCGCCACCGACATGGGCTTCGCCAGCCATGCGGAGTACAAGCTCTCCGAGCATATTCAGGAGACTGCTCAGCTGGAGATGACCCCATACGTCGCCATTGGTGGCAAGGCCTACTTGTCTTCCTTTGTTACGGGTAAGTGGAGCTCCGTAACCTCGCGCATCCGCGATGTCGAGGTGCCCGACTTCGGCTTGGTATCTCTGGAGTACGGAGCTTCCAACGTTAAGATCCCGGCATCGGCAGTGCTCAGCGGTAATTTCCCAGAATCGCCGACGAAGCAGTACTTCACTAAGCTCTCGCTCGACGGAGTCTCTCTGGGAAACAAGCTGGGACTGACCGATTTGAGCATCCAGAGCCTGAAGGACTCCTCCCCCACCGGCGGCTGGGAGACCGAGGCTATCTTCGAGGCCACGCCAGCCGGATGGCAGGGAAAAACCCAGGTTACGGCGAAGTTGCGCATTGTCAGCCGCGACGTGGTCATTACGCCGATGGAGATTATTTCTGCGCCCTCGTCCCCAACGGATTCTAAGAACCACGTCAAACCTGAGCTGTCTGAGGCTGATACGCAGCACATTATGGACACCTTCGCTCTGACACTGCGGGATTCAGATATACCGATGGGCATGCCGGCGACTCGCGTGTACGTGTCGGGCGGTTCTATCACCATCGAAGGCGAACAGATTCTGTGCACCGTGTCGCCAACAAACTTCATGCCGCCGACATCCCAGCAGGATGCCGAGGCGTCAGCTCAATCCACGGAGAAGCTGCCGGAGAAGAACTGTCGGGTGCGTCGCTAAGGCCGTCGTCAAGCATCGCCGTTAAGCGTCGGTGCAGCGTTAGCACCATGCGACAACAGCCCATACATGGCCACAAGAGCTTCAGCGGTAGAGTGTGAAGCATGACCGAGAAGAATGGCAGCAACCAGACAGACGCCGCTGCACAGGAGCCTGCAGCTGCGGAAGCCCCTCGCCTCGACGGCAACGAGGCCATCAACCGCGCGGCCGAACAGGCCAAGAGCACCGCTACGCGCAACATCACTGAGCTTGAGGGGCTCCCGATCCCCGACGAGACCGCGAATCTGCGCTTCGGCCCGAATATTCACGACGGCCTGCTGGCACTACTGCCGCTGGTCGGCGTGTGGCGCGGTGAGGGGCAAGCGAACACTGTCGTCGACGGTGAGTACAACTTCGGCCAGCAGCTCATTTTCAGCCATGATGGCGAGAACTACCTGAAGTATGAGTCGCGCATCTGGAAGCTGGACGAAGAAGGCGAGCCGACCGGCCCTGACCAGCGCGAAACAGGATTTTGGCGCATTAACAACGAGGACGAGATTGAGTTCATCTGCGTCCACTCCACCGGCGTCACTGAGATTTACTACGGCAAGCCGGTCTCCGAGCGCGCATGGGAGCTGCAAGCAGCCTCCACAATGGTCACTGCTACCGGTCCTGCATCCCTTGGCCCGGGCAAGCGCCTCTACGGGCTGATGCCGAACAACGATCTCGGGTGGGTAGACGAGCGCCTGCGGGATGAGGAGTTCGCTCCCCGCATGTCCGCGCAGCTCAAGCGCTACGCGGGCTAGGTTCTCCCCGCTTTACGACGGGCGTTGTGTGGCCTTACTGCGGCGCCCAACTGCATCAAGCCCTACTGTTTGGGGCCCTACTGCGTCGCCAGCGCCTTGTCACACAGGTCGCGGAATTCCTTTTCCGCGATTGCATCCGGCTGCCGGATGGGTTCACCATCGATGGACTTAACCACGACCGCGATACGCACCGAAGACACTAGCCACACCGCATCGGCGGTGAATAGGTCCCCGGGCACCAGGACCGTCGGGGTGACTTTCCAGCCGCAGTTGGCGGCTGTTTCAAACAGCGCTGCCTGAGTTGTGCCCGGCAGCACTCCTTCACCGGGGTTGGGAGTCAGCAGTTCATTGCCGCGCTGAACGATGATGGTCGATGTTGGGCCTTCCAAGAGCTTGCCCTCTGCGGACGTGAAGATGACATCGTCAAAACCCTTGGACTTGGCATAGCGCAAAGCGGCCATATTAGCTGCGTATGACAACGTTTTCGCGCCGATGAGCGCCCACGGTGCACGGGAGCCAAGGTCGAGCGAGAAACCGCGCTCTGCAAGCATGACCGATACCGGCTTCAGGCGATTTTCCGCGACTTTTTCCGCGGAGCTAGCCAAAACGTAGCCAGTCGACTCTCCGGTGGACTCGCGACCACGCGAGTACACCCACCGCAACGTCGCATCCCCCTCAATTGACCTATCGCGCAACTCCTGTAGTGCGACCTCGGTAGCCGCCCGCCACTGCTGCAGATCTGGGGTTGGCAAATCCAGCATTAGCGCTGACGATGCGAATCGCTTCTCGTGCCGGTCAGTATTACAGGTATGACCACCCCTGACCAGGAGTGTTTCAAAAACTCCGTCGCCGCGAATAGCTCCGAGATCATCCGCGTAGAGGAACGGCTGTCCTGCCTCGACAGCAACCGGGCCGCCGTCTGCGAAGACGTCGATAAGCACTAGAGAAGAAAGCGAATCCGTCATACACACAAGCTTAATCCATGCTTAATTTGAGGATTTCTGGTTAACATGAGGGAGTGAGTGTTGAGTATGTAAGTCCTTTGATGTCTCACGTGGCTGGCGCCGCTGCCCTCGAACTGGGCGGACAGATGGAAGGTTTGGAGAAGGCCTCAGAGAACGCCCCAGACGGAAACTCAGCGAAAAACGTTGAGCAAACCGCAGGGCAAGCTAGCGTGGCATGGCACTACGGCCGTCCGCTGGTAGAGCAACGTCATCTGCAGGAGGACTGCGGCGTAGTAGATCGCTCGTACTACCGCGTTATTGAGGTCACTGGCGAGGATCGCCTGACCTACCTCAACACACTTTTTTCGCAGAAGGTCGACGAAGCCGCTCCCGGCACTGTCACTGAAGCACTGAACCTGGATGCAAACGGTCACGTTCTCCATCACATGACGTTGACTGTTTTGGACGATTCCGTGCTTATCGACGTGCCCCCTGCTGGCTTCGACTCCCTGTTGAAGTACCTGAACATGATGGTGTTCTGGTCCAAGGTGGAAATTGCTGAAGTAGAACGGGCGATTATTTCCGTCATGGGGCCGAATGCCCCTGAGGTACTGGTAGCCGCTGGCCTCGCATTCCCGCAGGTGGGCAAAGCTACGACTGTGGGACATTCCTACGTCCGGCACCTGCCGTGGCCACGCGGCGGGCGTGTGGATGTGCTCGTGCGCCGACAGGATGTAGTCGGCGCTTGGGACGCGTTGGTAGCTGCTGGCGCTTCCCCCGTTGGTCTGATGGGCTGGGAGGCCGAACGCGTAGTCTCCTTGCGCCCAGAGCTGGGAATCGACGTAGACGAGAAGATGATTCCGCATGAGGCTCCGCGCTGGATCGCCTCTGAATTCGACACGGCTGCCGTGCACTTGGACAAGGGCTGCTATCGCGGCCAAGAGACGGTATCACGTGTCCACAATGTTGGTCGCTCCCCACGAGTTTTGGTGATGCTGCAGCTCGACGGCTCGGCCACGCTGCCGGAAACCGGCGATCCAGTGATGATGGGCAAGCGCGCCGTGGGCCGCGTGGGCACCGTCGTGCAACATGCCGATTACGGCCCGATTGCATTGGCGCTGCTTAAACGCTCAGCTCAGGAGCGCGAGGGCCTTGTGGTGGGTGACTGCGCCGTGGCCGTCGACCCCTCCTCCATCGACCGCGTTGAGCAGCTGCCGCCGGGCCGTGTGGCCATCAACCGCCTGCGAGGGAAATAGGTAACAGGAAATAGGTAAAGCCACCAGACAGAGTGGTGAAAAAATAACTTTTTCCATTCTTTTTCAGAAAGGATATTTCCCCAGGTCACTACACATATTGAGTTGCCTGAGCGCGAGGACACAACCCACTATGGGCCTCCCCGCGTAACCCCTTCGTCTAAAAATCGGCTATGGTGTCTTACAGGAATTAACGCAATAAGACATAAGTGGGTCGGCCGTATCCCCGTGCCGTCCCACGGATTACACAAGGGGGTCAGGCCATGGGTCGCGGCCGTGCGAAAGCAAAGCAGGCGAAGGTTGCCCGTCAGCTCAAGTACGATTCACCAGAAATGGATTTGGAACGTCTGCAGCGGGAACTCGTCGGCAAGTCGAACGAGTCCGATCGAGACGACTATTACTCTGACTGGGAGGAATGGGTCTCAGGCGCTGGTCGCGACAGCTAGCGCAAGCTAACCGCTGTCGTATTTTCCGCAAAGCGTTTCTATTTCAATAAAGCAAGCACCCACCAACGATTCCGTTGGTGGGTGCTTGCTTTTGCTTAGTCGACTGCGTTTATGTTCCGCCGATTATGTTCGGCGGTGGCGGATCAATCCGAGTTACTGACTGCGTTTATGACAAAAATCGCCCGAAAAACGGCTCGAAAGTGTCATAAACTCATACAGTTTCACATTTGCAGCCCGTGGTTTTCTGGGATCTCCGTTGTGCAACCCAGAATCTAGACCGCCCCGTCGCATCAGTAGGCCGCCCTCCACGGCAGACCAGCCGGCCCAGTCCCCGGCCGCCCGTCGCAGTAAACCGACGGCCGGCCGACGCTTAGAAGCGCGGGTGGCTGCCGCGCAAAACAGCCCCGTCCTCGCCCGCCTCGCTCTTGCGGACAGTACCCAGCTCCCAAGCGTTGATGTGGCGGGCAGTCAGCAGAGCCAGTGCACGATCGCGGTCCTCTGCAGAAACAATCGCAACCATACCAACACCCATGTTGAAGGTCTTCTCCATCTCCTCGCGGGAGACGTTGCCGAGCTCAGCAATGGTCTTGAAGATCGGCCCCGGGGTCCATGTTGCGCGGCTCATGTCGGCGGTCAGGCCTTCCGGCATGATGCGAACCATGTTGCCAGCCAATCCACCACCGGTGACGTGGCAGAAAGTGCGGACCTCGGCCTCGTTCATGAGAGCCAGGCAGTCCTTCGCATAAATCTTGGTTGGCTCCAGCAGCTCCTCACCGAGGGTGCGCCCGAAGTCCTCGACATAACCGTCGAGCTCCAGACCGGCCTTCTCCAGGAGAACGTAGCGAGCCAGCGAGTAGCCATTGGAGTGAAGTCCAGAGGACTCCATGGCGATAATGACATCGCCCTCACGCACGCGGTCCGGGCCGAGAAGCTTGTCCTCTTCCACGACACCGACGCCGGTAGCGGAGACATCGTACTCACCCGGTTCCATCACACCCGGGTGCTCTGCAGTCTCGCCACCCAGGAGTGCGCAACCCGCCTGGACGCATCCCTCGGCGATGCCGGAAACGATCTCGGCGACGTGCTCCGGCACGACCTTGCCAATTGCAATGTAGTCCTGCAGGAACAGCGGCTCGGCACCGCACACGACCAGATCATCGACGACCATGGCGACCAGGTCCAGGCCAATGGTGTCGTGCTTGCCGACGGCCTGCGCCACGGCCAACTTGGTCCCCACACCATCGGAGGATGCGGCCAGCAGCGGCTTTTCGTAGTTGCCCAGTGCAAACAGGCCGGCAAAACCACCGAGCCCGCCACGGACCTCTGGGCGAGTGGCCTTCTTGGCAATCGGGGCGAATAGTTCAACAGCGCGGTCGCCGGCTTCGATGTCGACACCGGCTGCAGCGTAGGAAGCACCAGAAACGTTCTCGGTCATTAGAGGCTCTCGCTTTAAACTTTCTCCCCCGGGCGGCGTTACTGCCGTATCCGGGAGTATTGGCGGACCAGGAACAAAGCAACGGCTGCACTCCACGGCACCGCTTGCGCTTCGTTCTCGGTTCAGTTCTCGTAGTTCATTCTAAGGAGGTTTCGAGGCTAATTGCTCGTTGCGGCTTTGGCAGCCTGGGCTGCCTGCATCCTCTCCACAGCTGCCGCATTCGGATTGCCCTCCGGCAGCCCCAGTGGGTATTTGCCATCGAAGCAGGCACAGCACACTTCGCTCTTTGCCTGTTCGGAAGCGGCGACCATGCCATCGATGGAGACAAATCCCAGGCTGTCGGCGCCAATCGCGGTTGCGATACCGGCGACGATGTCATTCTCATCTACGCCGTTGGCCAACAGCTCGCCCGGAGAGGCGAAGTCAATGCCGTAGAAGCACGGCCATTTCACCGGCGGCGCGGCGATGCGCACGTGCACTTCCTTTGCACCGGCCTCACGCAGCATGCGAATCAGGGCACGCTGAGTGTTGCCGCGGACGATGGAGTCATCGACCACGACCAAGCGCTTACCGGCGATAACTTCCTTCAGCGGGTTCAGCTTCAGTCGGATGCCCAGCTGACGAATCGTCTGCGAAGGCTGAATGAAGGTACGCCCCACGTAGCCGTTTTTGGTCAGCCCCTGTCCAAACGGGATGCCCGATTCCTGGGCGTAGCCAACAGCGGCCGGGGTACCGGATTCCGGCACCGGCATCACCAGGTCACCGTCAGCCGGGAACTCGCGGGCCAACTGGCGACCCAGCTCAAGACGCACCGCGTTGACGGAGCGACCACGGATGTTGGAGTCCGGGCGCGCCAGGTAGACGTACTCAAAAATGCATCCAGCGTGGGTGGTCTCGGCAAAACGCTGCGAACGCACACCGGAAGCATCAATGGTCACCATCTCGCCTGGCTCGATCTCGCGGACGAACGATGCACCGACGATATCCAGCGCGCAAGTCTCGGATGCGACTACCCAGCCACCGGACAGGCGCCCCAGGCACAGCGGGCGCACACCGTATGGGTCACGCGCGGCGTACAGCGTCTCGCCATCGGTGAAAGTAAGACAGAAAGCGCCCTTCAAACGCGGCAGCAGTGCCATCGCGGCCGCTTCTACATTGGTGCTGCAGCCGTAATCTTCGGGGTGGTCAATCTTGCCGGTTTCGTCGGCAAGCAAAGTGGTCATGATTGCGGAGTCACTGGGCAGCTCGCCCTCTTCACGCAGCAGGCCCTTGTCGACCGCCTCATGGAACAGCGTGAGGTGGTTGGTCAGGTTGCCGTTGTGCCCCAGCGCGATGTCCGTGCCGTCGGAGGCCATCTGGAACATCGGCTGTGCATTCTCCCACGCAGGAGCGCCAGCGGTGGTGTAGCGCGTGTGCCCCACCGCTACGTGCCCCTTCAGAGCGTCGAGCGTCTGCTCATCAAAAACCTGGGAAACAAGGCCCAGGTCCTTGAATACGAGAATTTGGTCGCCGTCGCCGACTGCGATACCGGCGGCTTCCTGGCCGCGATGCTGCAGGGCAAACAGGCCATAGTAGGTGAGTTTGGACACGTCTTCGCCAGGTGCCCAAACGCCAAAAACGCCACATTCTTCGCGCGGGGATGTCTCCCCCAAATCGTCGTATGGCGAAATTGGCAAAAGTTTGGTCTTTGGTGCACCTGAAATGTTGGTATCGGCCACGACATTCACACTAATAGCCCCACCCGCCTGGGCACCAATTCAGCATCCCCCCACGGGCTTTAAGAAATGCGCGCCACCGGCAGATGATTCCCAATTTCCGCCGCGCGCGTTCCCGACATATCGATGTGCGCCTGCACCTGCTCTAACGTGATCATTCCGCACGCGAGTCCCAGCCAAATCTCCGGCGACATCTCCACGACATTGGGCGGCGTACCGCGCGTGTGCCTGGGGCCCTCAATGCACTGGACCGCGACGAAGGGCGGCACGCGCACCTCGACGCTATGCCCTGGAGCCTCTTGGGCGAGCATCCGCACGGACAGACGCACCGCTTTGGCAAGGCTCGCACGGCTTAACGACGACCCCTGCGCCCCATCCGGCCCGATGAAGGAGGCAGCCTCTTGGTCAGATAGCAATTCGCGGCCGAGAAGCCGTTGCGCCGCCCAGGGTGCGGCGGTGGAAAGAGCGCTGCGAACGTCGAAAGGCGAGATTTTGGATACCATAACCTCATCCTAGAGTTATGCTTTCATATATGGATACGCAGTCAACTGAAAAAGCTGAACAGGTGCATGCTCCAGCGTCACCATCTCTTGTACTCCGTTTTATGGCATCGCCGACCGATGTCATTATGGCCGGAACCAATTCTGTCCACGGCGGCCGTGTGTTGCAGTGGATTGACAAGGCCGCTTACGCCTGCGCGACCGGCTGGTCGGGACGCTACTGCGTGACTGCGTACTTCGGTCACATTCACTTCACTCGCCCGATTCCCAGTGGCCACATTGTCGAGGTGCGCTCCAAGATTGCGCATACCGGCCGCAGTTCCATGCACATCGTCAACGAAGTGCTCTCGGCTGATCCGCGCGAGGGCAAGTTCACCCGCGCAGCTGACTGCCTGGTGATCTTCGTGGCCATGGATGAAAACGGTAAGTCGACTCCGGTGCCGAAGTGGGTGCCGCAAACAGAGGAAGAAGAGCGCGTTGAGAAAGCCGCTCTTTCCCGTTTTGAGCTCCGCCGCGACATCGAAGCCAGCATGCGCGCGCAGACCTACTCCGCGGACTCTTCCGCACCCGAACTGACCACACGTTTCCTGGCAAAGCCGACCGATGTTAACTGGGGCGGAAACGTCCACGGCGGCACCGCCATGGAGTGGATCGACGAGGCTGCGACGGCAGTTACCACCAACTGGGCAGGGCGCCAGACCATTTCTGTCTACGCAGGTGGTATTCGCTTCTACAGCCCAATCCACATTGGCGACCTGGTTGAGGTGCGCGCACGCATCCTGCGTACAGGCACGACCTCGATGCACCTGTCGGTGCAGGTCTACTGCTGTGAGCCCCGCAAGGGTGTCGGTGGACTGCGCAAGGCACTGCACTCGACCATGACGTATGTCGCCATTGATGACGATTTCAACCCGCAGCCCGTACCGCACTTCCAGCCGACGACGGATGAGGACAAGCGCCTGCACGCTCACGATCTGTCACTGAAGGCGTTGCGTGACAAGTACAGCCCACTGCCGCTGATTGAGCGCGAACAGGACTAAGCCGCCTGGCTACCCGGCTTCCTGTTTTTCCACCAGATGGATAGGAACATCCAGCCAATCAGCGCGAAGGTGATGTAGGTGACGTACCGGTCAATCGTCTGCAGGGAGCCCTGGATGCTTGGGCCAAACTTCAGGCCCAAGTACAGGTAGAAGCACTTGAGCATTGCGGCACAGAGGAAGAGGTACACGCCTACTACCCAGCCGCGCACCTTCGCAATACCACCGATGGCCACGACAATCGTGGCCGGAATCGGCGAGAATGGCACAAACGATGCCAGCACACTCAGCCCGATGCGTTCATAGATGAAGTTCTCCATCTTCTTAAACCATCGCGGTGGGTGTCCGCCGAAACTCATCGTGATGAATTCCGTGCCCCACTTCTTGCCCATCCAGTAGAAGAACGGCATGAACTTGATTGTCGAAAGCGCCGCAATCACTACAACAGCGAAGAGGAAGAGCGGCCGGTCCTCGTTTTCCGACGCGAGAATCAGCACCGACAGATTCGATCCTGTCAGCCATGTGTGCAAGAACGTGTACTTGAGCAGCAAAACCGCACGGAACGGGATGATTGCAAAGCCATACACGGCAACCAGCATCAGCGATGCATAGAGAAGCTTGTCTATTTTGTCCGGCTCACGCAGGAAGCTCGGCAGATCCTCACGAGGGTCGTGCTCGGCCTCGTTACGCATGTCGGGTGAAGTCATGAACCACAGTTTAACTGCACGCCCTCTTCTGCAGCAGGAGCCGCAGACTAGGCCATTACGTACGGCGCCATTACGTACGGCTCAGACGCACTCGCCAAGGACGAGCGCAGCGCCGCCTACTATCCTGAGAAGATATGACCACCGATTCACCCGCGCCTGTGCCCGCACAGCAGCCTCACGCAGCACGGTCTGAGTCTTCCTCACCATCGCTTGACGACGGCCAGGAGAACGCATCCTCACCGAGCATGCTGCAACGTGTTCGCGCCGCTATCCCGCCTGTTTCCATCCTGGTACTGACGGCGGTATTCCTCTTCGCCGGGTGGTTCACGCTCTTCGGTCCTATCAATGTTCTGGCGTGGCGTGGTGGCACGTTCCCCCGCACCGAGGCAGACCGCCCTTACTATCAGCAGGCTCTGAAGGATGTTGCGCGCTATCAGTACGAGGAGCAGCCCTCCCCTGAGGTTTACTTCGGCCTGGCGTGTGGCGCTACTGATGACGACATCCGCAGCGTTATCCCCAAGGTCGGCGAGCACCCGAATTCAGACGCAGACCCAACTGCTGATGCAGATGCCGTCGCCGCCGCTGCTGCCACCAGGCCGGGTTCTGCACCCACAGCTGCGAACCAGACCGCGAAGCTGAATCCAAACCTTGACGCATTCGGCAACACGGTCGACTGCTCCGGTTCCTGGACTGCGCCATTCTTGTCATTCCTGCTCGCGTCCGCGGGTGTTCCGGTCTTTGATACGCCCGAGGATTCGGCTGCCGCAGCCGAGAACCCATGGCTGGTTACGGATGTCGAACAGCTCATGGATGCCTACAAGGCACATGATGCTTTCGTCACCGACAAGGACTTCTCTCCTCAAGTGGGTGACATCATTTTCTACCGCTACCCCGCAGGCCTTGGGGTGCACGCCAACATGGTTGTCGCGGTTCAGGGTGACTGGGTCACCATCGGTGGCGATGAGCTTGGCAAGGTCGGTCTAGCTAGCATGACCCTGCGCAACCGAGGTGGCATCGTGGGCTACGGTGCCACGGGCTACTTCGAGCAGGCACCGCTGGACGCCACCAAATAGCCAAGTTTAAATAGGCAAGTTTTCCTCGATGAGGTCGCGCAGAGCATCGTCGTCAGGCGAGACCTTGGAGCGGAAACGGCCGATGACCTCACCCTCGGGCGAGACAACGAACTTTTCGAAGTTCCACTTCACATCCCCAGCCTCGCCGTCGGCGTCCGGGGTTTCCTTCAACAGCTTGTACAGTGGGTGCGCGCCATGGCCGTTGACCTTCGTCTTTTGGAAGAGCGGGAAGGTAACGCCGAATTCGCGCTGGCAGAACTGCTTGATTTCCTCGGCGTTGCCGGGCTCTTGCCCACCGAACTGATTGCAGGGGAAGCCGAGGACGAAGAAGCCACGGGGTGCGAATTCGTCGAAAAGTCCTTGCAGATCGTCGTACTGATCCGTGAAACCGCACTCCGAGGCGGTGTTGACGATAAGCAGAACGTGGCCTGCCCAGTCATTCATCGTTGCTTCGTTGCCGTCGATGGTGGTCACTGGGATGTCGAAGAGATTGCTCATAAACCCCACACTAGGGCAGTCCCCCGATAGCCGTCAGAGGTAGCGACTAGCCGACCTGCTCCATGCCTTCAAAGAGCTCGCGGCCCAGCGGCACCGAAGAGTGGTTGACCGGCTGCGCACCCCCATCGACCGCCTGGTCAATGATGCCGACAACATCCTGGCGCAGCTTGTGCTCCCGCAGTTTCGAAGCGTTAACGGAGATGCGCACCGCGCGGCCCTTCTCCAGCGAGCGCTGCACCGAGGAGCGCACCGCACGGCGCCACCAACCGGCGCCGCCGAAGCCCTCGCCGATAGCCAGCACGCGAGTCGGATCAACAGCACCAGTGGTCAGGTCGCGGACACCATTTCGGTCCGCTGCCACTCGGAAGCCCAGCTCCGGCAGCACGTTCATGGTCTCGGGCGACATGGTCCACTTCGGTGGTGCAAAGACGTCCGTCTCAAAACCCATCGCACGCATCTGGCGCGTTGCGGCGGTCAGGCGCAAACGCGCTTCATGTTCGCTTAACGACGCAAATTCCGCGCCTCGGCCTCGAACTGACTGATCGAACCCCGCGAGAACAATCTCGATGCCGTCATCGCTACGACGGCGGAGCCAATCCAGCACCGCCGGAGCTTCCCGCAACGACCAGTTTTTACCCGCATGCGGCGCTACCAGCAGAGACGGTGTAATACCGCGCTGTTCCATCGCTGCCACGAAACGAGCGACGTCGAGCAATGTGCCATCGCGCAAACCCGACACCGACACCAAAAGCGGCGAACCGACCACACCACCGTCAACAGTTACGAGCTCTTTGCCCGCTGGACGAATGACCTGGTCGGTCGTCCGAATCTGTTCTTGCACCCCACTGCCTGCCATGGATTCAACAAAAACAGGCGTATGTAAATTTTTGGTAACGGAGAGGACAAGGCTTGGAGAATACTCAGAAGCCTTTCAAATAAGAGTTCAAAAAGCGCCATCGCAGCACATCAATGTGCGTCTGCAGCGCGGATTATCCCCAATGCACAACCTCATCGAGCGCCAGTCCCTTGCGCCAACCGAACTTCTCCAAGTCACGCTCCTCGGCCAGGTGCGTTACTGGACCAATGCACAGCCAGGCCACCGGGCGCACGGGTGCCTCGACACCGACAAAGTCAGCCAGGAAATCCTCATGGTAGAAACTGACCCAGCCGACGCCGAGCCCCTCTGCCGTAGCAGCCAGCCACAGATTCTGAATAGCCAGCGCGACTGACATGAGGCCGGTGTCATCGACGGTGTCGCGGCCGAGAATGTTCTTGCCGCCACGGGTCGGGTCATAGGTGACGACGATGCCCGTTCCCGAGTCCACGATTCCTTCAATCTGAATCGGATTGAAGGTCTCACGCCGCTCGCCTTCGAGCTTGGCCGCGAATTCAGCGCGACGTCCGGCTACGTGGTCGGCAAACTGCTGCAGGCGGTCCGGATTCTGAATGATATGAAAGTCCCACGGTTGGGACAGCCCCACCGACGGGGCTGCATGGGCCGCCGCCAACACGCGCATCAATCGCTCCCTGTCCACCACTTCTCCGGCGAATTCGCGGCGCACATCCCGCCGCCGAAAAAGGGTGTGGTAGACGGCCAACTGATCGTCGGAAAGCGAATCGGTGTCAAAACCCTGCGCGGACAGCAGCGTGCGCATATCCATGCCGTTACTCCACCGCACCAGCAGTGTGGACAATCCAGGCGTACTCGAAGGCAGTCTGACGCCAGCGTTCGTAACGACCGGAAACACCACCATGACCTGCGGACATCTCGGTCTTGAGCAGGAACTGCCCCGGCTGACCTCCGACAACCTCGCGCAGCTTGGCGATCCACTTTGCCGGCTCCACGTAGAGCACGCGGGTGTCGTTCAAACTAGTAATCGCGAGAATCTTCGGGTACTTCGCATCGGCCGAGATGTTCTCGTACGGCGCGTAGGAGGCCATGTAGTCGTAGACCTCCGGGTCGTGGTAGGGATCGCCCCACTCATCCCACTCCACCACGGTCAGCGGCAGCTCTGGCATCAGCATGGATGTCAGGCAGTCGACAAACGGGACCACGGCCTGAATGCCCGCGAACCTATCGCCAGCAATGTTCGCGACCACGCCCATCAGCATGCCGCCCGCCGAACCGCCGAGTGCTACCAGCTGCTCGCGTGTGGTCCACCCAGAATCCAGCAGGTAGTCAGCGACGGCGACGAAGTCAGTGAATGTGTTCTTCTTCGTGGTTGCGCGACCGTTCTCCCACCAGCCGCGGCCCATTTCGCCACCACCGCGGACGTGTGCAATGACAAAAATCATCCCACGATCCAGCAGCGACAGTCGCGCGATGGAAAAGCCAGGATCCATCGAGGCTTCATAGGAACCGTAGCCGTAGAGCAGCGTCGGATTCGGCTTGCTCAGGTCCAGGTCCGCGCGGTGGATAATCGATACCGGAATCTGGGCACCGTCGGCTGCACTCACCCATTCACGCTTGGCGACGTAATCACCGCGATTAAACTTCCCGCGAATCTTCTGCTCCTTGAGCAGCACCCGCTTGCCCGAGGCAATATCAATCTGCCAAAGCTGCGACGGCGTGGTGAAGGAGCCGTAAGCGTAGCGCAACACCGGGGTGTCCCATTCAGCATTGCCGGTAGTGCCTGCGGAATAGAGCTCTTCGTCGAAGTCGAGCTCGACGAAGTTCACAGCGGACGCTGGCACTGGACCAGCAGCATGGCTTGTATCAGAGGAATCACCAGCGGAGCCAGCACCATCCTCATCCTGATCCAATACCGCCAGCGCCACACGGCCAATACCGCCACGACGGTAACCAAACGCGATGTGCCCAGCGAAGCAGTCGACGCCCTCAACGCGGACGTCATCGCGGTGGGCAACCAGCTCAGTGAGATCCGAAATGCTGTCGAAAGACCCCGCCGGCACCATGGCCAGTGCGAAGTTCGAACCAGTCATATTGTGTGTAATCAGCCACATATCCCGGCCGCTAATGACGGCGTGATCGATGTCGTATTCAACACCGGCCTCACGCGGGCGCACGCAGGTGAACTCACCGGTCGGGTCACTGGCGTCCAGGTACCAAACCTCGGAAGTAATCTTCGAGGAGCTCTCAATAATCAGGTACTTTTCGCTGCGTACCGTGCCGACTCCAACCCAGTAGGCCTCATCGGGCTCATGGAAGACACAGACATCATCCTCGGTGGAGGTGCCCACGCGGTGACGCCACACGGAATCCGGCCGCCAGGCTTCGTCGACCTTCTGGTAGAAGATCCACTCGGAGCCGACCCAGGTAGCACCTGCGGCGATGCCCGCAATTTCGTCATCAAGCAGTTCACCCGTGCGCAGATCCTTTACGCGCAGCGTGTAGCGTTCGTCGCCTGTGACGTCGGTGGAATAGGCCAGCAGATTGCCGTCCGCGGAGACGCTCGCTGCGCCGAGGGCGAAGAAATCATGGCCTTCGGCCAGCTCGTTGGCATCCAGGATGACCTGTTCTCCTGGTGCTGGGGCATCGTCGGCGATGGTCGGCGGCGTCCACGCGGCAAGACCGTCACCGGCCTCCGCACGCACGCGACAGCTCATCCCGTAGGACTTGCCCTCCTGCGTGCGCGAGTAGTACCACCAGCCGTTAAGGCGAGTTGGGACCGACATGTCGGTCTCCTGCACGCGCGACTTGATCTCCTTAAAAATCGCGTCCGCGGTGCCGTCAAGATCGGAGGTAAAAGCCTCCGTATAGGCATTTTCAGCCTCTAGGTAGTCGATAACCTCGGAGTTTTCCTTATCGCGGAGCCACTCGAAGTTATCGGTGAAGTCCCTTCCGTGGAAGGACCGAGTCACCGGCTTCCGTTGTGCACGGGGTGCGGGCAAATCCTTTTTTGCAGGCTTGCCGACGGATGCCGAGTCCAAGGTCACTTCGCTCACGCAGGTTCTCCAATCCAGTCCGAGAAGCGGCGGCCCGACAGTCGTTCGTAGGCCTCGACGTACCGCTCGCGAGTTGCTTCCACAACACTACCCGGCAGCGCCGGCGGCGGAGTGCCCTCGTCCTTCTTCCAGCCGGACTTGGAGCAGGTCAGCCAGTTTCGGACGTACTGCTTGTCGAAGCTCGGGTTAACCGAACCCTCCTGGTAGGAGTCGGCTGGCCAGTAGCGGGAGGAGTCCGGGGTGAGAACCTCGTCGGCCAGCACCAGGTTGCCGTCGGAGTCGAGGCCGAACTCAAACTTGGTGTCGGCCAGGATGATGCCGCGCTTAGCAGCCAGTTCAGCAGCCTGGGAGTAGATGCGCAGGGTGGCATCGCGAAGCTCTTCGGCGCGCTTCTGCCCCAGGGACTCCACAACGGCGTCGAAGGAGACATTCTCGTCGTGCTCGCCCAGCTCAGCCTTGGTGGCCGGGGTAAAAATCGGTTCTGGCAACTTGGAGCCCTCGACGAGGCCCTCTGGCAGCTCAATGCCACAGACAGTGCCGTTTTCCTTGTACTCGACCAGGCCAGAGCCTGTCAGGTAGCCACGTGCGACGCACTCGAATGGCAGCATGTCCAGCTTCTTGCACACCAGCGCACGACCTAGGCACTCCTCCGGAATGCGCTCATCGTCAGCCGGGCCAGCCATGTGGTTCGGGAAGTCAATCTCATCGAAGAAGAACACGCTCATCGCGGTGAGCACTCGACCCTTGTCAGGAATCGGGGTCTCCAGAATGTGGTCGAAGGCAGAAATACGGTCACTGACCACAAGCAGCAGAGTCTCAGGGTCAATCTCGTAGATTTCCCGGACCTTGCCCGCGGAAAGATGGTTATACGAGGAAAGTTCAGGTCGCATGGCGATAAAGTCTAAACCCCTATACGCCTTTGCACTCTATTGATACCTCCGGCCGCCACCCCAACTAGTGGGGATTGACGCAATTACCGTCGTCAAGCGGGAAAACTTTTGAGATTCCGGAGTGCTGCCCATCGAATTTTTCACAGGTGGACGACGGTGTTTGCCCCTCACCTCCCCCGCTCGGTAGATGACTGGACAAAAATATTTCTAAAAACGTGACAGAAAACACCGATACCAGTATTGTCTAAATTTAGTAATTCACGTCACACTTCAAGGATTTTGAAGGGAACAATCACATGGCAGCTCAGGCCAACAATAACTCTCTGCGCCGCGCAGTCGTCGTCGGTGGTAACCGCATTCCGTTCGCTCGTTCTAATAAGGAATACGCTAACGAGTCGAACCAGGACATGCTGACCGCTGCAATCGACGGTCTCGTCGCCCGCTTCGGTATCGGCGGCGAGCGCCTCGGCGCAGTCTCCGCCGGCGCTGTGCTGAAGCACTCCCGTGACTTTAACCTCACCCGTGAGTGTGTCCTCGGCTCCGCACTGGCGCCGGACACCCCGGCTTTCGACATTCAGATGGCATGTGCCACCGGCATGGAAGCCCTCAACTCTGTCTCCAACATGATCAAGCTGGGCCAGATTGACTCCGCCATCGCCGGCGGCGTGGACACCACCTCCGACGCTCCGATTGCTGTCAACGACCGTCTGCGCAAGATCCTGCTGGAGGCCAGCCGCCAGAAGTCCACTCTTGACATGGCAAAGGTTTTCCTGAAGGCTCGTCCATCCGACCTGGCTCCGGACACCCCGTCGACCGGTGAGCCACGCACTGGCCTGTCCATGGGTGAGCACCAGGCAATCACCACCGCCAAGTGGGGCGTTACCCGCGCCGAGCAGGACGAGCTCGCCGCCGCTTCCCACCAGAACATGGCAAACGCTTACGACGAGGGCTTCTTCACTGACCTCGTCACCCCGTACAAGGGCGTTTCCCGCGACACCAACATGCGCCCGGACTCCACCCCGGAGAAGCTGGCCAAGCTCAAGCCAGTCTTCGGCCGCGGCCTGGAAGCAGAGCCGACCATGACCGCCGGTAACTCCACTCCGCTTACCGACGGCGCCTCCGCCGTCCTCGTCTCCACCCCGGAGTGGGCCGCTGAGCGCGGTCTGCCGGTGCTTGCCGACGTCGTCGATTCCGAGGCGGCCGCAGTTGACTTCGTCCACGGCGACGAGGGCCTGCTGATGGCTCCGGCTTACGCCACCCCGCGCCTGCTGGCCCGCAACGGCTGGACCTTCGACGACTTCGACTTCTTCGAGATCCACGAGGCCTTCGCCGGCACTGTCCTGTCCACCATGAAGGCATGGGAGGACGAGGAGTTCTGCCGCACCAAGCTCGGACTGGAAGGCCCGCTGGGCTCCATCCCGCGCGAGAAGCTCAACGTCAAGGGCTCTTCTCTGGCAGCCGGCCACCCATTCGCCGCTACCGGCGGCCGCATTGTGGCAGCCCTCGCCAAGATGCTGCGCCAGAAGGCAGACGAGACCGGCAAGACCACTCGCGGCCTGATCTCCGTTTGTGCTGCGGGCGGCCAGGGTGTTGTCGCAGTTCTCGAGGCTCGCGTCTAAAAGCGCACCACCGATAAAGACACTTTTACTTTCAAGGAGAATTTTCCATGACCGATAAGTACCAGGAACTCGTCAACGGTGGTCCGCTCACTGGACTGGCTAAGGCCGCTGGCCTGCCGCAGCCACCGTTCCTGCGCCGCCACAAGCCGGGCGGTCCGCTGCTGAACAACGACAAGGTGCTCGTCACCGGCGAGGGTGCAGATGCAGACGCAGTTGCAGCTCAGCTGGCTGAGTGGGGTCTGCAGGTCCGTCGTGGCAACGCCGCTGACGACAAGATTGGTGCCATTGTCCTCGTCGCCACTGAGGCCAAGCGTCCGGCAGAGCTGCAGGGCCCAGTGCTCGCTGCTGCAAAGCACATGCGCAAGCTGGACAAGGGTGGTCGCATCGTCACCGTCTCCCGCGCCAAGGATGCTCACCACAACGCAACCCCGGCCGAGATCGCTGAGAACGCTGTCGCCGGTGGTATCGAGGGCCTGATTCGCTCCCTCGGCCACGAGGTTCGTGGCGGCTCCACCGCCAACGGCATCCTCGTTGCTCCGGGGGTCTCGGTCACCGCGCCATCCGTGATTTCCTCCCTGCACTTCTTCCTCTCCGGCCGCTCGGCCTTCATCGACGGCCAGTTCCTCCGCGTCACCTCCGACGCGGGCGAGATCCCGTCCGACTGGGATAAGCCGCTGGCTGGCAAGGTTGCCGCTGTCACCGGTTCCGCCCGTGGTATCGGTGCCGCTATCGCTCGCCAGCTCAAGGCTGACGGCGCAGAGGTCATCGTCATCGACGTTCCACAGGCGGGCGAGGCTCTGTCCAAGGTTGCCAACGAGCTCGGTGGCCTGGCTCTGCAGCAGGACATCACTGCCGACGACGCCGGCAACGCCATTGCCGATGCCGCTGTGGCCCGCTACGGTCGCCTGGACATCGTCATCCACAACGCAGGCATCACCCGCGACAAGATGTTCGCCAACATGGACGACGCCAAGTGGGGCTCGGTCATCGCCGTCAACATCGAGTCTCAGCTGAAGATGAACGAGCAGCTGCTGAACCACAAGGCCTTCGAGAAGGCTCCGCGTATTGCCACCATGGCTTCCACCTCCGGTATCGCAGGTAACCGCGGCCAGACCAACTACGCCACCTCCAAGGCCGGCGTTATCGCAATGGTCGAGGCTTACGCTGAGGAGTTTGCTAAGCGCGGCGGCAACATCAACGCTGTTGCTCCGGGCTTCATCGAGACCGACATGACCGCTGCTATTCCGTTCGTCAACCGCCAGGTTGCTCGACGCGTGAACTCGCTGCAGCAGGGTGGCCAGCCGGGCGATGTCGCCCAGGCAATCGCCTTCCTGGTCTCCGACCGCGCTCTCGGCGTCAATGGTCACGTCCTGCGCGTCTGCGGTCAGAACATCGTCGGCGCCTAAGCGAAGTCGCGGCTTCCGCATAGGCTCCCGATAAGGAGGAAAGAGGAAAACTTATGGCTAAGACCCTGGATGCCATTCCCAATCTGGTTCCGCTCTACGCCAAGGCAGCTGCTGGTTCGGCGAAGAAACGCCCGAACTCCACCGAAATCAAGGTCGATGAACTAGTGGTCAAGGGCGTCACTGTCGATGCCGACCGTGACCAGGACTTCCGCGACGTCGTTGGCGCCCCGAAGTCTGAACAGGCTTTCTTCGGCCACATCCACGCCCTAATCATGCCCATCCAGATGGAGCTAATGGCTGCGGATGATTTCCCGCTGCCGATGATGGGCCTGGTCCACACCGAGAACACCTACCGCGAAATCTCGCCTGTCACACTCGGTGGCAAAGTTGATATCGCGGTGAAGGTTGCCGCATTCCGCGCTCACCGCTCGGGCACTGAGGTTGTTCTGGAGTCAACTGTTACATCGTCCACATCCGGCGCCACCTTGGTCGAGGAGCAGTCGGTGTATCTGGCCAAGGGCGTTCGCCTGAAGGATGCCGAGGGCTTCGAAGAGGTCCAGGCACAGCGTGAGGCCATCAAGTCCGGCGCCGAGACCATCAAACGCGAGCAGTTCAAGGTTCCCTTCCCCACCGCTCAGTGGAAGCTGGCTGGCAACACCGGCCGCAAGTGGGCCAAGGTTTCCGGTGACTGGAACCCGATTCACATCACCTCTGTCTCCGCGAAGGCTCTGGGCATGCCAGCAGCGATTGCACACGGCATGTACACCGCCTCCCGCGCGCTGGCTGAGGCACAGGTTCTGCCGGGTCAGTCGTACGAGTTCCAGATTTCCTTCGGTGCGCCGGTCGTTCTGCCGACCACCATCAATGTCGCACTCACCCACACCGGTGACGGTGCAGGTGCTGCTCACAACCTGACTGAGGGCAGCTCCAACATCGGCCGCGCAGTCAACATTGTCGCGTGGGATCGCAAGAAGAAGCGTCCGCACTTCACCGGAAGTGTTCGTCCGCTGAAGTAGTTGATGCGAAAGCGCTGTAGAAAACGCCGCGCTTTGGAAAACCAGTCTCCTCATCGACTGGGCCTTTCCAAAGCGCGGCGGTTTTGTTTCCCTGTTGTGCTTTTGCCCGGGGCACGACTGGAGCCCCCTCCGAGAGACACCACCTCCTCCCTCTCCCCCCGGCCGGCAACCCCGCCACTTTCCCGCCTTGAAGATCAGCTGCTGGGTTTTTCCGCCGTTAATGAAGAGTCGCGGCTTTACTTCGCAATTGCGTGACTAAGCACTTTTCAACCGCATGTAGGCAACGCCTTGTTGACACCCCATTCACTCCTCTATTTTATGTTCAATCCATTGAACATAGGAGGTAATCGAGTGTCTTCATCATCGAAGACGCCGCTGACTTTCACGGAACTCCCACCGGAGGAGTCACCCCGAATCGTGTACTTCTCCAGTGCTTCTGAAAACACTCACCGGTTCGTCCAAAAGCTGGCTCAACCAGCAGCACGCATCCCGTTACATCCGCGAAAAGACGGAATGATTCGCGTTTGCAGCCCATTTGTCCTGATCACACCGACTTATGGTGGCGGATGTCGGCGCCGCGCGGTACCTAAGCAAGTCATCGCTTTTCTCAACGACGAAACCAACAGGAGTTTCATCCGCGGTGTCATCACCTCGGGCAACACAAATTTCGGCACCGACTTTTGCATAGCCGGAGCCATCATTTCTGCAAAATGCCAGGTTCCGGAGCTATACCACTATGAGCTACTGGGGACAGACCACGATGTGGAGAACGTCAAAGAGGGCCTGGAAAAATTCTGGAGGAGCGCTACTTCTTGAACATCTACAGCTATTCAACTACGCCACCGTCTTTTCGAAAGGACCCAGCTGCCCGCCTTCGGCCAATCAACTGGAACCGAGTGCAAGATGACAAAGATCTCGAAGTGTGGAATCGCCTAACAGCAAATTTTTGGCTGCCCGAAAAAGTTCCGCTGTCCAATGACCTTGCAGACTGGCGACGTCTCACCGATCTAGAACGCGAGCTGACCATGAAGGTCTTCACCGGACTGACCATGCTCGACACAGTCCAGGCGTCTGTCGGGGAGATTTCCCAAATTCAAGATGCCCGCACCGAACATGAAGAGGCCGTCTACACGAATATCGCTTTCATGCAAGCAGTGCATGCAAAGTCTTATTCTTCAGTATTTTCTACGCTATCCAATACCCCTGACATCGACGCTGCCTACCAATGGGCAGTCGCCAATGACATCCTGCAGGCTCGGTCAAAAGCTGTGCTCAAACACTATTACGGCGACGTTCCACTCAAGCGAAAGGCGGCAGCAACGCTTCTTTCGTCCTTCTCGCTCTACGCCGGCTTCTACCTCCCGCTGCACTTCGCATCACGTGGCATCCTGACCAATACCGCCGACATGGTGCGCCTGATTCTGCGTGACAAAGCTGTTCACGGCTATTACTCCGGCTACAAATTCCAGCGAGGCGTAGAAACCTACGACACCGCCACGCAAACGCAGATGAAGGCTTTCGTCTTCGAACTTCTCGATGATCTATACCAGCTCGAACTGAGGTACTCCGAAGCCCTATACCAACCACTCGGGCTCTACGACGACGTTGCCAACTTCATTCGATACAACGCCAACAAAGCGCTCATGAACTTGGGATACCCGCAGCGGTTTAACCATGAAGAGACCGCCTTCAAGCCCGAAATTCTCGCCGCCCTCACCCCGGGGTCAGATGAAAACCACGACTTTTTCTCCGGTTCCGGCTCCGCATATGTCATCGGAAAAGCCGAAGACACCGCAGATGAAGACTGGGATTTCTAAATCCACGTCTTTCCCCATACATCCTAAGAAAGGAACATTCGCATGACTGCACAGATTTCTATCCTGGTAGGAAGCTTGCGTCGAGCCTCCTATGCACGAAAGATTGCACTCAAGGCAGCCACGTACTTCCCCGATGACTTCAAAGTCGACATCGTCGAGATTCGTGACCTCCCTCTCTACAACTTCGACTACGACGACCCCGCAGTGTCCGATATTGCGACTCCCGCGGAATACACCAGTTTCCGGGAAACCATTAAAGCCAGCGATGGCATCCTATTTGTCACCCCAGAAAACAACCGCACAATTCCTGCAGCTCTGAAGAATGCCGTTGACATCGGATCTAAGCCCAACGGTGATGTGGCATGGAAGAACCTGCCCGCGGGAATTATCAGCCACTCCGTCGGCCGTATGGGCGGTTATAGCTCTCAGAAGAACTTGCGACTCGCGCTGTCGTACTTCGACATGCCGATGCTCGGTCAGCCAGAGGTCTTCCTGGGACAATCGCCAACACTCATTGACGAACAAGGAGAATTCACGTCGTCAAGCACTGAGGACTTTGTTCGCGACTACATCAACAGATTTGCAGACCTAGTTCGCGAGCAGAGCCCACGCCACTAACTGAAATCCCCTAATCAGCGCAGCGTTACTGGGGATATCGCCGTATGAAGATTCTTCACTGACTAGGATCAAACGCTGCGTTCTCTGCGCGGTTAGGCGCTCGTCGTTAGGCTCATTTTCATGACTGTTTCTATCTCGGCCGTGATCGCGCTTAACGACGACCCCCGCGCCGCTGCGCGGTTTTACGCCGAAGGTTTTCACTCCAACATCAAGCCCAACTCCACCACGCTCACCATCGGCGGGATGGACTTTGAACTCATTGAGAACGGGAACCGCCGATTAACCCCCGCTGTGTCTTTTATGGTGCGATTTGCCCCTGGTCAGGAAAACCAGCTGCGCAGACTGTGGGAGCATCTGATGGCGGGTGATGAAACCATCAGCGGTGGTGCTACGCTCATGCCCCTGACCAGCTACGATTTCTCGCCGCTCTTTGGCTGGTTGGTCGACGGCAATGGGGTCAACTGGCAACTGATGATTGATTCCTTAACCAGCGGGGCTGCAAGCACGGACGCTGCCGCAAAGACAGCGAATCCCGCCGTTATTCCCTACTTCATGTGGACAGGCGACGAACCACAGGCTGCCGCCGCCACCGAGGTATACAACCGGCTTTTCGGGTCAGGGAATTTCATGACGCTCGACTCGCCGGGCATGCACAATTTCACCTTCGGCGACGGTGTGGCGATGCGCCTCTCCAGCGATTCGGCCGAAGAGGTCGAAAGCGCCTGCCAAGCGCTTGGCCTAACAGGCGCTGAGGTTGCCGAGGGCACGGAAGCCGTCGTCAAGCCTGACCGATTCGGCGTGTACTGGACGCTCTAGCGTTACTTACGGGTCAACGCGATTGCCGCGCCGACGACGGCTAACAGAACTGCACCAATAGAGAACCACATCATGTTGGAAGAGCCGTCATCCTCGTTTTCTTCGGTGCCCTTCGGATTCTGCTGGCTACTAGTCGGGGCCTCGCTACTTGGCGACTTGTGCGCGACCTGTTCAAAAGCTGGGCCCGGAATCTTCTCGCCGACCAACTCCGTGGTCAGCTGGTAAGTCACCGGGACGTTTTGAACACCCGCGACATCGTGGGATTGACCGGCACCCCAGCTGTTGTTGAAGAAGACAACGATGTACTGGTCGCCATCCAACCAGGCTCTTTCAGCCTCGTAATCGCCCGACTTTTCACTATCTTCGCCGATCCGATTGCGATAGTTAATCCGGGCCGAGTTACCAAATGTAGTCTCTTCACCGATCTGGTGTTCATTGGCCGGACGGTTTTCCTCGCTGCCGGCGAGCTGGCGTGCCGAGTTCAGCGTCTTGATATCCAGGCCGGAGATCTGTGCAAGCTTGTCCGCTTCTGGGGCGTCAATGAGTTTGACGGCGCCGCGGAGCTGCTGCCCATACTCGGACTTGATCTTGTACACGTGCGTCTCACCAGGAACAATGTCGGCCGTGACGCTGCTGATGTTGTCGGCAGTAAGTTCCGTGGCGTCATCGAACCACGAACCTGGGGTGACCTTCTTAGCCTGATCTGCTTCCGGTGTCGCGGGCGGAGGGTTCAAGCTCTCCTTGTCGGACGGGAACGCCTCCGGCACATCAATCAGGTTTTCGTTGGCGAAACGCTTGATGGTTACTTCTGCAGGAATGTCCTGGCCCTCGAAGGAGCCGCCTTTCCGAGCCACGGAGAACACCACATTGCCCGGCTTACAGTCCCCCTCAGCTCCCCCGGACTGCTTGGTTGTTATCGATGCGAAAAAGGGGCCATTGGAGTCGATGATGCCATTGCCGAAATCATTGGCCAGGAAGCAACTGCTGTCATCCAAATGCATAGTGAGCGCGAAGTTACGAACATCTAGGTCCATCAACGTCGCGCCTGACGACGCTCCCGGCACGGTAGCCGCACTAATTGCAAGCCGCTCTCCCTCAGCGACCGGGACGGAGAAGTACTCAGCACCGTCGCCTTCCTGATTACTGATGCTGCGCTCGGACTCAGGAGTCTTTTCCCGCAGCTTGGTCGAGAACGTTTCCACGTCGGCAGGCACCTGGGGAGCGCTCGTAGGAGCGTCGCCGCCCTGTATCTCTTGCGCGCTGGACTTCGCGGTGCGTGCGGTGCGGGTCGCCAGCGTCTTCATGGACTCAGCCAGCGAATCGGAGTCCTGGGCGTCCAGGTACTCACCGCCAGTGGCCTCAGCAATGCACTCCAGTTCAGCACGTGCACCTGCATCAACAAGGAAACCAACTGTGTTGATGACCAGGTCAATGCCCTGCTGCTTGAGTTCCTTGGCTACCTCGCACACCGGTGGCGGAGCACAGGTGTCCTCACCATCGGAGACCAACACAATCGAACGTTGCCCTTCTTTCGGCAACTCATCGGCAGCCTGACGCAGCGCAGGCCCCATCGGGGTGTGGCCGGAGGCTTGGACCTTTCCTACTTCAGCAGGAATCTTCGCCGAGTTACCCGCCTGCACGGGCAGCAGCGTGGTGATGTCCTGACAGCCAGCTTCCCGCTCCTCCGGCGAATTGCCAACTTCCGTGCCGTAGACCATGAACCCAATTTCGGAGTCCTCTGACACCGATCCCGCGAACTTACTCGTGGCAGTCTTCGCTGCCTCCATTCGGGTCTGGCCGCCCGCGTCGTCGGCAAGCATTGACCCTGAAGCATCCAGGATCACCATGGTTGGCGAGATAGTACTCGCGGCCTCTTGCGCCTGTGCACGCCCTGTTGTGATTCCCGCAAAAGAGCCTACGAGCACCAGCAGCATGGAGATGGAGAGCACGACCGCTGAGAGTTGTCTTCTTCTGATCATGTGGTCGGTTCCTTTTCTTCAAGCGTAAATCTTCAAGCGTAAAAAGAACGTTACATGACAAAAGTATGTCTGATTCTCAAGATAATGACTGGGCAGACCCCAAAAATTACGGGCGCCAAATATGATTACGGGCTGCAAATGTGAAACTGTATGAGTTTATGACACTTTCAGGCAATTTTTCAGGCGGTAGGGTCAGGCGGTCATTGCATCATGGATAACACCAGAGATTACCTCCCGGGGAGTTAACCCGTCGAGCACTACCCGTGGCCGGTTATTCAGCAATGCTTCCGCCTCGGCGACCTCTTGGTCGGTGACATCGGTAAAGTTGGTGCCTTTGGGGAAATAAAACCGGATATCCCGGTTCATCCGCTCATTGCTACCTCGCTGCCACGGCGAATGCGGATCGGCGAAAAACACCTGGATATTCTCCGCGACAGAAAACTCGGTGTGTTTGGCAAACTCCACTCCCTGATCCCAGGTCAACGTCGAAATCGTGGTGTCCATCGACTCTTTGAGCCGACGAATCATCCGTACCATCACCTCATTGACACTGGCGGCAGTATGGTCAGTGCCGAGTCTGCCGAGCAGCACAAACCTGCTGCGGCGTTCCACCAACGTCGCTAAAGCACTGGTGCCATCTGCGCCAATAATCAAATCGCCTTCCCAATGACCGGGTACCGCACGATCATTGGCTTCGGCTGGGCGAAGTGAAATATTGGCATCATGAGTCCAGCGTTTTCCACGTGGCTTGGGCACCCCGGCTAAAAGCGAGCGGGGTTTACGCCCTGGCCGGGTAGTCCGGCAGGACTTTTCAAACACAAGTTCTTTGCGCAAGCTGCCTGCCCCTTGTACGTAAAGGGCCTGGTAAATCGACTCGTGGCTAATAGTCATGGACGTATTATC
>NZ_JVOW01000001.1:0-56128 GCF_001055995.1 Corynebacterium sp. 239_CJEI
CCATACCGGACCAGCGACTATCCCCATTATCGGGGACACTCACAAGGTAACGGGCTGCGCGGGTGGTGAGGGACTGCGCGAGTTGGTGGGGTTTTCAGGGCGGATGGTGGGGTGTTTAGGCGCTGGAAGCGAGGCAGCGTTTCGGAAAAAGGTTCGAAAAAGTTGACTTAGGGGGTTGTGGTGTGTCGAATGGGTGTGCGATAATGTGGGGGAGGGAAATTAGTTAGTCCATTTGGGGATTCGGATTGCTAGCGTTTTAAAAGGGGGGGTGGGGAAATGTCTACACCATCGGCGTCAAACGGCGGTGGACCGCTTTCGACATCGCAGGTTTTAGATGCGGTTGCGCAGTTTGAAGCTCTGTCGACAGTCATCGTGGAGAACTTCGAAGTACTTGCACCGGATCATGCGCACGACGCATATAAGTCGATTGAGAAAGCGCGAAAACGACTCGCAGTAATTGATGCGACTTATGTGGAGACAATGAAAGGGCGGATGCCCAGCGCGGAGCACCGAAGGATCGCGTGGCTAGCGCAGGAGATGCGAATCTCGCGAGCAGAAGCGAGGCAGCGTATCAATGTCGTCGGACGTCTGAGTAGGAATGTTGATCCGTTTGCTCCGGCGAATGAGGATGTGCGAATGCCGAACCTTCGTCAGAAAGTTGAGGAAGGTGTTGTCGGTGCGGATGCTGTTGCGAAGATTGACAAAGCCGTTCGCGAGCTGCCGGCAACGGAGCATGCACAGCTGTCTAGGCTGCTGGACAAGCACATTGCAGATTTAGTGGACAAAATCCGTGTTGATGATCTCAATAAATTGCCGAACCGTCTGCGGGCGATGCTGGGGGTTGATGACCCGTATACGGATGAGGACCGTGCTCGGAAACGAAGCCTAAAAATCGGTGCTCAAGGGCCGGATGGCATGAGCCGGTTGAGCGGTGTGGTTACGCCTTCGTTTGCGGCGGTGCTCAAAAGGCTGCAGGCAGATTATGCGCGACCTGGCGGGTTGCTCGAAGAAGGTGCCGATGACCAGCGGAATCCGGAGCAGCGTTTCCATGATGCCGTGGAAGCGGCGGTGAATGGGGGCTTTCAACCGGGCGGTGAGCTTCAGCCGGCGCGGGGGACGACATCGGTGGTCACCGTCGCGCATATCGCAGATGTGGCAGCGTTAGCTGGAGTCTCCCTGCCTGAGGGGGAAGATTTTGTACTTCCTGGATCGGGTAAAGCGGTCTCAGACGCGGGAGTGCGAATTTCCATTAGTCAGGCCGTGCAACAGATGGTCGATAGAAATTCGTTCCTCCAAGTCTTGGGGAATGAGGGGCAGACCTTGTACTTTGGTCGATCCCGCAGGCTGGGGACTTTGCCGCAGTATCTGGCCCTTCTTGGAGAGGAAGGAGGTTCCTCCGCGCCGGGCATGGGCACTCCGGGAGCTATGTGCGATGTTCACCATGTGCAGTCGTGGGCTTCCGGTGGTGGCACTGACCTGGATAATCTCACGTTGGTGGATCCGGGTACGCATCGAAAGATCGATGATGCTCGATGTGATGAAAATGCTTGGTGGACGCTCCGGCCGGATGAGGTGCCGGAGATTCTAGGAACTGACGAAGGGGACGGGGTTAGCGGGGAGTGTGAGCCGGCCTCTACTGATCGTGTGGTCTGGGTGCCCCCGAAAGACGAGGAAGGAAACCGGAAAGCGGAATCCAATGAGGACCCCGATACGTTCGATAGCCCGGGGCGCTGGTTGCGTCGTAAAGCGCGAGAGAAACGGACGAGGGACACAGCGGATGGCAATGGTGGGACGGGACAGGATCCCGGTGGGTAGTCGGATTGGGAGGCGGGGCCTGGCTTAGAGGTTGATCTTCCGTTTCGTAGTCAGCTTTGCGTTAATGAAGCGGTTAAGAAAAGGGGTGCCGACGCTGGCGGCATAGTGCAGTAGTTTTTCTGCGGTGGCACAGCCGATTCCATGGCCGGTGCCTGAGATGAAAACGGCCAGGTGGGCAGCATCTTCAGGCACCTTCCCAAGCTCCTAGTTTTAATAACGTACATATCGCGCTACCAAGTCAATCGATTTAGAATCCGGAATTATGACAACATCCATCTCGGTACAAGAGCTTCGTGACAAGATTGCCGGCGGCGGTCGTATCGTCGTCGTTGACGCACGCTGGTCGCGTGCTAAAAAACCATATGACTCCTACGCCACGGCTCACATCCCACTGGCCGTGTTCTGTGATCCCGAGTTGGACCTAGCAGGTGTTCCAAGCCGAGAAGCTGGTCGCAACCCGTTGCCGGATATCGAGCGTGTGCGCGATGCCGTCCGTCGATGGGGAGTCCGCTCGGAGCATCTCGTGATCGTCTACGACGCGGGCGATGGACTGTTCGCGTCACGTGCTTGGTGGATTCTGCGCTGGGCAGGTTTGGAGAATGTGCGTGTCCTCACCGGTGGGTTAGCTGCTTGGGAAGCAGATGGAAACGAGACTGCCTTCGGGCCCGGAAATCTGCCGCGGCCTGGAACGATTGCGGTGAGTGAAGGCAATATGCCTGTTGCCAGCCTCGATGACGTACGCACCTGGTCTGAGCGTGGAATTTTGGTGGATGCGCGTGAGCCCAGCCGTTTTGAAGGTCGTAGTGAGCGCGTCGATCTGCAGGCAGGTCACATCCCGGGTGCCGTGAACCTGGCGGCTCGCAGTCTGCAAAATGCCGACGGCTCCTTCCTGCCTGTTGAGCAGCTCCGTGAGCGCTTTGCCTCCGTCGGTATCGAAGACGGTCGCAATGTAGCGGTCTACTCCGGTTCCGGTCTTCATTCCTCGCTGTTCATTCAGGCTATGGAAGAAGCGGGCATCACGGGGGCCTCTCTGTATGTCGGTGGCTGGTCCCAGTGGGCTGGCAATCCGAGCCTGCCTATCGTCCGCTTCTAAGCGGGCCCGGGCCAGGGCGACCGCCCCAGGGCCCCAGATGTGCCGTCCATGTGGCTTTTGCCCCTCGCCCTTTACCGTCCTAGAGAGTCCCGTACGCTCTCTCCTCGGGCATTGGCATTGCGCCAGACGGGGGACGGCATCTTGTCGCTGACCAAATAGAACGGCTTCTGGCTTAAGCTAGGAGATTAATGATTCCCCTAGTATTCACCCTCGCAGCGATTCTCATCATCGCCGCAGTCGCGCTGTTCGTTGTCGACCGCCGCCGTCGCAGCACAAGTGAGACTGCTGTGGCGTCTCCGTCATCGCCATCGCTTTACGACGAGCCCTCGGACTCCACCGGCGAAGTAACCGGTGTGGCGGCAGAAGATGTTGTGTCCGAACAGTCGGATTCTTCGGAGCAAGGCAGCCCCGAGACAACTTCTGTGGCGAGACCGAATGTCGCAGCTGACGCTGACTCTGAGGTTGCCGCTGAGACTGATAGCGCCGCTGAAGTTGATTCTGAAACTGAGGTTTCGACGACAGAACTGGGGACTTCAGCTGTAGAAAAGACACCGACGGAGCCTGAATCTGTCTCGGGAATCGAGCCGGCGGCCACTGCTGAAATGCCCGAAGCAACAGAAGACGCGGGTGCTGCCGAAACATCGGAAGCAGCAGCTGATCTGAATGCGGGAACGGACGTGACTCTCCGAAGCGGCGCGGAGTCTGGCACAGAATCTGGAGCAGGGCCTGGCATGGAGCCAGCCGAGTCGGTGACTGCTGAAGATACCGATACCACGGATGAGCCCGAGACAGGTTTAGTGGACAACACCAGTGCCATAGATGCCAACAGCACCACTGCTCCTGACGCTCGCATTGGAACTGTTGACGGTGCAGAATTCGAGGCTGTGCCCGGCGAAAATGCTGAGACTGACGAAGTGCCGCAATCATCCGATCGTGCGGCGCGCACCCAGGCCACCCAGGCCACCCCGCCCACTGTGTCCACCCAGCCCGCGCAACCGCAGCGCGCTCAGCAGCAATCAGTGGCCCCTATCCGTCGACGTATCAGCGGTCGCCGTGTGCGTCACTTGCGGAAAGCCTGGGCGCAGGAACGTAATTCTGTCTATAACCGTGTGGACCATGAGCTGCCGTCGTACTGGCAGCGTACGCCGGACGGCGATGCCAAGGCCGTGGTCTCCGGTTTCGCCTTTGGCCGGGAAATGCACCTCGCCGATGTCGGCGGCATCACCACCATCGCCATCCGCCGTTCTGTATCCAGCGATGAGGTTTTCGAGTTGCGCCGCAGCGGCGGCACGACGCTGCCTCACGTAGCTACCGAAGCCGGCCTGGTAGTCGCAGCTACCGACCCAGAGCTCATTCATCGCATTTTCGACGACCGTGCAACCCGCATGCTTGCCGACGTGCACCCGGCCATTACCCGCATGTGGTCCGAAAACTCCTGGTCCTTGGCTCAGCTGATTGATAATTCGGTGCCAGAGGACTGGGACGGTGCACTGGCATCGCTGTCGGACTTCTCCGACATTGCACGCAGGTTGCCACCAGCGGAAGGCGAAACCGTCGCTCCGGACACTAAACAGTGGGATCCCACTCGTTTGCAGCTCACCGAGCAGTCCGTTGACTCTGGTTCCTTGATTTCGGATGGAACCGGGCGTGGGCACTTGCACGCGGTACCAGATCAGCGTCGCAACGGTTCTGCTAACCACGATTCGCAGGATCACAGCTCACAGAACGGGCATGCCCAGAGTCACAGCGCGCAGAATAGCAAGGGTGAAGAGCCGCTGGACGTTGAGGAAATTGTTTACGCAGATTCTCCTTCGTCCTCGTCCGCTGCTACCGCGGATGCAACCACGGATGATTCGCAGTGGCCGTCGCAAAGCAATGCACAACCCACGGTGGTGCAGGCGATTGACGGTTCGTCGTGGCGCCCTACGCGGGATATACCGCTGGATCCGACGGCGCTGCCTTCGCGGTCGACGGCACGAAAGATGGGTGCAAACGTTGGCGAGTCGGAGGACATTGGGGATTCTGGCCAGCAGATTCCTGCGCTTGGGGAGGACCCCGAACATAGCCGGATGCGCTCGAGCCAGGGGCGTGTGGTGCGATCAAATGTGAAGCCCGCCAGTATTTTTACCGACGCCGCCCCAGACCTCGACAGCAGCGACGACCCCATCGAATCTATGTCCGAGGACAAGGGCGTAACCCCTGATTCCGCGGACGAGTAGAACCAGACATATCCTTGAGCACACAGTCGTTTATTTAGGAGACAACCTCAGATGAGCATCCACACGAGCAATGTCAATCAGGAGAAGCTGCAGCGTTTGGCCGAGCTGGTCAAGGAGCTGGCGGTTGTTCATGGCAAGGTCACGCTGTCGTCTGGACGTGAGGCTGATTACTACGTTGACCTGCGCCGCGCCACTCTACATCATGAGGCCTCGCGTCTGATTGGTTCTCTGCTACGAGAGCTCACTGGAGACTGGGACTACGCGCACGTCGGTGGTCTGACGCTTGGCGCGGATCCGGTGGCTACCTCTGTCATGCACGCCGAAGGGCGTCCAATTGATGCCTTTGTGGTGCGTAAGGAAGCCAAGAAGCACGGCATGCAGCGCCGCATCGAGGGACCGGACATTGTAGGCAAGAAGGTCCTGGTTGTGGAGGACACCACCACCACGGGCAACTCTCCGCTGACCGCCGTCGCTGCACTACGTGAGGCCGGTGCTGAGGTTGTCGGTGTCGCCACGGTGGTTGACCGCGCGACGGGCGCCGACGAGGTCATCAAGGCTGAAGGCCTGGACTACCGTTACCTGCTCGGTTTGGATGACTTGGGTCTGGCCTAAGAATCTGAGCGCTAGAGCTATCGCCGAGCCTCACCCTGCTCGCCGAGCCTCACCCAGCTCACCGCCCCAACGCAGTCCCACGAAAGAGGAACATCCCCATGACCACCAAGCGCGCAGGACTCCTGTCCAAGCTCACCACGACCAAACTTCCCGGCACAAAGGAAACCGTCGCTGACATGTTTGTGCGTCGCACGGGCGAGGGCCTCGGCGCACTCGTCGGTATCGCCAGCGCAAGCTCCGACACCCGCCGTGCCCCAGAACGTGCCGGCTACATCGCCGCCAGTGCGGTCAACGTTGTCTCCAGTGCCTTCGGCTGGGAGACTCCACGTCGAGTTTCCAAGACTGTCCTCATGCCACTGTTGGCGGCCAATGTTTGGCGCCGTCGCCACGAGACGTCTCGCTTTACGACGACCACCCTGCTCATCGGCCTCGCCGGCGGTTGGCTGGGCGACTTGATTCTCATGCCGAATAAGCCGAACCTGAACCGCGGTTCTGTGCCGTTCGCAGTTAACCAGGTTGCCTACCACGTGCTGCTGTGGCGTGCCGGAGCTCGGATTAGCGCGCTGCGTGCTGCCATTCGCTTCCCACTGTGGGCTGGTTCGGTACCGCTGGTCGGTGCTGTAAAGCCCGAGGCGCTGCCCGCTGCTGTTGGCTACGGTCCGCTGCTGGCTGTGACCTCCGCACTGGCCGATGACCCGGCGCTGCTGGAGGGTGCCGGTGCTGTCGGTACTGATGAGCAGACCGGCCTACCGATTGCCGATGCCGCCTACGGCCTCGGCCACGGTGGCAACCTGTTCCTCGTCTCCGACACGCTACTGATGGCTCGAAAGATGTTTGCGGAGGAGGGCGTCGTCGGCAAGCTTCTGAATGCGGCAGTGATGGACACCTACACCGTGGCGCAGTTGTTCCTGGTCGAGGGGCTGTTGGCTCTTGACCGCGCCTGAGCCCGGGAAGGGGCCGACGGAATGGTTTGAGGCTCGTGTCGGGGTGGGGCCGTGGGAGCAGGAGCACCCGAACGAACCCCGGCCGACCGGCCCAGAATACGATGAGCAGCTTCTGGATGAGGGCGACCGACGTAATGTCGTCGATGCCTACCGCTACTGGACGATGGAGGCTATCGTCGCGGAGCTGGATAAGCGTCGTCATCCGTTGCACATCGCCATCGAGAATTTTGAGAATGACTCCAACATTGGCACCGTGGTACGCACCGCAAATGCCTTCCTGGTGGAGGCCGTGCACATCGTGGGGCGCAAGCGTTGGAATCGTCGCGGCGCGATGGTGACTGACCGCTACCAGCACTTGCTGCACCACGGGACGGTGTCGGAGGTCATTAGCTGGGCGCGCGAGCATGATTTGGCTGTCGTGGCCGTGGACAATGTGCCGGGCTCCGTACCCATCGAAACCGTTGAGTTGCCCGAGCGTTGTCTTTTGCTCTTCGGCCAGGAGGGGCCGGGAGTGACTGAAGAAGCACAGCAGTCGGCGGATTTGACGGTGTCGATTGCCCAATTTGGCTCGACGCGTTCGATAAATGCGGGGGTAGCGGCGGGTATTGCCATGCACTCTTGGATTCGTACTCATGCAGATATCACCGCGGCCTGGTAATTGTCTGCTTAGGTGTTTTATTTCGAAGGCTGTTTTAGAGCTGTTTCACAGCCGTTTTAAGGAGAGCCAGTGGTTCTAAAAATGTCGCGTCCGGAGGCCGAAACGTGGGCCTATCGTGCGGACGTGGCTGAACAGGCGATTCGCAACCGTCATGCGGCGAAGCTGTGGGGTCTTCCGGGCACGAATTTGGCAATGGCTTCCTGGCCCGCGCCGCTGCGACATAAGGTCTTCATCAACTGGCATTACTGGTGGCAGGCGCAGTATCTCGACTGCCTGGTAGACGCAGCCAAGCGCGTGCCTTCTAAGGAGAAGTACCGCGCTATCCGCCAGACCACTCGGGGTATCCGCATTCGCAACCTCACGCTGCTGACCAAGAACAAGTACTACGACGATCGCGCGTGGATGGCGTTGGCGCTCGGGCGTGCCGACGCGGTCCTCGGCGCATCGGTGCCCAAGAAGACGACAGCACGGCTGATTTCATGCTTGGGTGATGGTCGGCAGGAGTCCACGGGTGTGCTGCCGTGGCGTGAGCAGGACCTCTTCTTCAACGTTCCCTCGAACGGTCCTGCAGCCATCGCTCTGGCCCGGGCTGGTCGTATCAAGGAGGCAGAGGAACTTATCGATTGGGTTTACGCCAACCTCCTGTCGGACTCAGGGCTGCTCTACGACGGCATTCGCTTGTCCATGGCAGGTGCCGTCGTGCAGAAGGGCATGTTTACGTACAACCAGGGTGTCATGATTGGCGCTTGCCTCGAAGTGGGACTTGCGCTTCGGGCGCACGGCCAGCGTGAACAGGCGACGAAGTATTTCACGCGCGTGCAAAACCTCATCCACGCGGTGGCAAAGGATTTGGCGACCACCGACAATGTTATCGCCGGTGCCGGTGGCGGCGATGGTGGTCTGTTCAACGGCATCCTGGTGCGATACCTCGCCGATGCGGCGGTGCGTTTGCCTGGAGACAATCGCATGAATCGCGCGGCAGCTCGCATTGCTCGCCGACTGGTTCTGGCTTCGGGGGAGAAGTGCTGGTACCACCGCCTCGAGGTTGATGGCCTGCCGCTTTTCCCCGCAGATTGGAACGATAATGCTCAGTTCCCACAGGGCGGTTCGGTTGCGCAATCAGTCGGTGGCGCGGTTCGCGGTTCGGCGATTAAGGAGCGTGACCTCTCTGTCCAACTGTCGGGTTGGATGCTGATGGAAGCGTGCGCCCGAGTGGCCGATTTTGTTGCGACCAAGCTGGAAAATGGTGAGTCGTTGGATTCGACGAAGCCGAGCTGCCCGGAGTAGTCGGGGAACGCTAGTTGGTCGTCATCTGGCGCTTGCCGACGTTGTACCACCGCGCTGTGCCCGCCGTTGCCAACAGGGAGTCACCTACTGAGCCCCTGCCATCGCCACGTGATGCCTGGCACAATAGGACGCATGAAACTCAATGACATGATGGCTCCTGCTCCCGTGAAGCTCCCCGTTCTTGACGAGGCCGTTGCTGCCCGCAACGGTGGCGCAAGCCCGGAGGCCGTGGTTCGCGCATGCCCGCGCGATTCCCAGGCTTGGGCGGATTTGGCTGAAAGCGCCTTGTCCGAGGGCCAGGAGATTCAGGCCTATGCCTTCGCTCGCACTGGTTACCACCGCGGTCTGGACCTGCTGCGTGGAAACGGCTGGAAGGGGTTCGGAGCCATTCCGTGGGAGCACGAGCCGAATCGTGGTGTGCTTCGCGCCTTCGCAGCGTTGGCTAAGGCTGCTAAGGCTATCGGCGAGGATGATGAATTCGATCGCATGATGGCGTTGCTGCGTGACAGTGATGAATCCGCGTTGCCAGAACTGGGTCTTTAATCGCGCACAGAGATTCAGCGGGCACATAAGAGTGCACAACAGCACAACGGGTACATAAAAAGCGCACAGTTTTTTACATGAGGATGGTGACTTCGGCATGGCTGGCATAGCTGGTGGGGAAGATAAGGATGCCGCAGCTGCCAGGAATCTAGAGGACCTTGCTCCCGCGCATGTCGACGACCTCGTCGAAGCTAAGGAAACGCAATTCGTCGAGGATAATCCGCGCCCGGATTTCCAAGATTTTCGCAATACGTACCTACATCCGGCCTCCCGCGCAGCAAACAAGTTGCGTCAGAAAGTGAGGCCCCGCACGCGTTTCCTCCATGCGATTGACCGTGTGCGCTCCCGTTGGATGCTCATTGTCCAAGCCACGTTAGCCGCTGGGTTGGCCTACTGGTTCGCACTTGAGGTACTGGGGCACCCCAACCCGTTCTTCGCGCCGATGGCCGCTTTCATCAGCCTCAACGTGATGACCGCAGGTCCTCGCTTAAAGCACTCTGTGGAGTTGGTGCTCGGTGCCTCGTTGGGAGTCGGCATTGGTGATGTGATTATCTCCATCCTCGGCTCGGGTATCTGGCAGCTGACCGTCGGTGTGTTCGTCGCCATGGTCATCGGTGTGTTTGTCGGTCGAGGACCGCTTGTGGTCAACCAAGCGGCATCTTCAGCCGTGCTCATCGCCACCATTATTCCGCCGGGCACCGCTGGTTCTTATTACCGAATGATCGATGCTCTCGTCGGTGGTGTGGTGGGCATTATTGTGCTCATGATATTGCCGCGAAGCCCGCTGGCGGGTGCTCGCCGCAAGGTGGCCAAGGTCCTCGACATGGGTGCAGATGTACTTTATGACATCGGCATCGGCATGAAAGAGGGCGACACCGATCGCATCCGCACCGCACTGAGCGTGGTGCGCTCCATGCAGGCGCAAGTCTCGCTGATGGACCGCACTGTCGCCGACGCGGGCGAGCAGGTCCGTATCTCGCCGTTGCTCTGGCGCTCCCGGGATCGAATCCACTCGCTGTCACGTATGGTTCATCCCGTCGACAACGCCATGCGCAACATCCGTGTGCTCGCGCGTCGCGCTATCACAGCACGTGAGGACCACATCGACTTCTCGTCCGAACTGTGCGCACTTGTTCTCGGCGTGTCTGAAGGTACGCGTCTGGTCAGTCATGTGCTTGACGACGAAGCCGCCGTGCGCCGAATCCCAGAGTGGGGCGAGTTGCCTTTCGAGTCCGGCGACATCGCTATCGCTCAGCTTTCCGAGGGATCCGGAGAGGTCAAGCTTGAAGACGTGGTTCGGTACTTGCGTCGTCTAGCGGCGAAAATGCACCCGCGCGTGATCGAGGACGCAACGCTGTCGGAACAGGTTGTGTTTGCGCAGTCCCGCTCCTTGGTGGTGGACCTGTTGCAGGTGTGTGGCCTGTCCAGACGTTCAGCTGTGGCAACGCTGCCGCCGACGACGCCGTTCCCAGCAATGCCACCGGAGGTATGGGACGAGTAGCCGGTGAGGCGTGGGCGAGTAGTGGCTCGCTAGGCGCCAGGCGGTTACTGCCCACGTGCTCCGGCGCACATGCTACTGCCCACGTGCTACTGCAGCGTGCTCTAGTGCGGTACGCGCTTGACCTCGACGCCACCGAAAGCGACGAAGCCGCGCACAATAATCTTCGGAGCCTGTCCTGCGCCAGGAGCAGGAAGGTTACGTCCCGGGTTTCCAGTAACATCCGTGCCTCCGAAGATGGGCAGCACGTCGACATCAACCTGGTAGTGGTCGGGGACAATGACGTCGACTCCACCGAAGGCGCAGCCAATGTTGACGACAGTGGTTTCCGCGGTAAGGATGGCCTCGCGGAAATCCAAGCCAGTCCCGCCGAAGGCCGCCACCGTGGTGTGCGTGGGAGCGCACGTCCAAGGGCCTCTCTTGTCGGTGCCGCCAAAGATGCCGATGGAGAGCTTCGAACCAGTTGCCGCGGCGGAGCTATCAATCCGGGCTGGTTGATGATTGCTGGCTGCATTCGGTGCCACTGAATGGTGCTCGTCCGGGACGCTGTGCAGGTTCGGGCGCAGGTTAGGGTTTGGGTGCGCATGTGGAGTCGGCTCGGCCAGGTTCGCGGGCAGCGACAAGTCCTGTGTCAATGTGGGCAACTCATCAATGTACGTTGCCTTTTGGGCTTTCTCGGTGCGCTCCTGCAGTTCCGCAAAGTCAATCTGGCCATCGCGGAATGCCCATTCCAAGCGTTCCAGCGCAGTGTGGCGGGCTTGGTCGCCAGCGCGTAGCCGTGGGGTGTTGTCAGTCATGATGCTGTCCTATCGAGGCAGTGGCGGGCAGGGGCTTTAACACCCAAATGTTATCTGTACTCGAGCTATCGCGCAGGCCACTTTCGCGCAAGCCACTTTCTCACGGGCAGACCGTGGCTATTGCCCCGACGCAGTTAGTGCACAATCTGCAAGTCGCGAAGGTGTCGGTACAGAGTTGTCTTCTCTCGCGGCTTTCGAGACTCGACTCCATCGCGCACATATCGGAAGCCCAGGCCACCAACTTGAACTGCCCGACCCGTCATCGGACGGTGTAGCTCGCGGGCCGGGGCTTCTTTCGCTTTACGACGGCCACCGCGCCCCAATCCGAGTCGGCTCAGCAGGCCTTTGTTGCCTCCATCCTCGTTACCGATTTCCGCTTCCGGAGCCGGAACTTCGGCCGCAACGATGCCCGGGGCGTCGGGGGTAGGGCGAATCTGCAGGCCGGTGGATGTGCCGGAGAACATCTGATGCTCGTCGACATAGACCTCGCCAGTAAACCCGTTTGCCGAGGACACTCCGGTAATTCCCGGCTCTGTCAGTAGGGCGTAACCAACAATTGCGTGGCCGGTGTCATCGCGAATCAGCGGCACTGGCGTCGTCGGGCGTGTGAGCGCGGTCGCCGCATCGAGCCCTTCTCCTCCTTCGATGCCCCAGTTTTTGGCCGCGGTCGACGGTGCGGTGGGGACATGTGCCACTTCAATCCACAGGAGGTTCTTGCGCATCAGGTAGGTTGCCACGGTAGCCAGTGCCGCGTCGGTGCCAACGACCACAATTCGTAACGGCTCGCTCGGCTTTTGCGGAGCGGGTTGCGGAGCGCCTAAGTGGTCGACTTTCTTCTGCTTGGAGATTTCCTCCGGCGTCGGAGCTGTATCGACAGGCAGTACGTCCTTGGCCAGGTCGTCGATGAAAGCCAGCTCCTTGCGGGTGGGGATCATCGCGACGTCGTGAAGCGCATAGGCGGGTGGTGCCGGAGTAGCTGGTGCTGATGGTGTGGACGGTGCTGATGTAGACCATGATTGGCGGAGCAATTGGGGAAACGCGGGTACATCGGGGCCACACTGCAGCACAACAATACGCATAGGACTACACTCTAATGCGTCGTCTGCAATCCCAGGAGTTGAAGTAGGACTATGGCCGCAATCATTATCGTCGGTGCCCAGTGGGGCGACGAGGGCAAGGGCAAAGCAACCGATATTCTCGGTGGCCGCGTCGACTACGTCGTCAAGCCCAACGGTGGCAATAACGCCGGCCACACCGTTGTCGTCGGCGGTGAGAAGTACGAGCTGAAGCTGCTTCCGGCGGGTGTGCTGTCGGAAAACGCTGTGCCGATTATCGGTAACGGCTGTGTGGTCAACCTCGAGGCGCTTTTCGACGAGATTGATGGCCTCGAAGCTCGCGGTGCAAAAGCCTCCCGCCTGCGCGTTTCCGGCAATGCCCACATGGTTGCTCCGTACCACCAGACGCTGGACCGCGTGACCGAGCGCTTCCTGGGTAAGCGCGCTATCGGCACCACTGGCCGCGGTATCGGCCCGACGTATGCCGACAAGGTCGGCCGTACGGGCTTGCGTGTCCAGGACATTCTGGATGAGTCGATTCTGCGCCAGAAGATTGAGTCTTCGCTGGCTCAGAAGAACCAGATTCTGGTCAAGCTGTACAACCGCCGCGCTATCGACCCGGATGAAGTCTTTGATTACTTCATGGGCTTCGCCGATCGTCTGCGCCCGATGATTATCGACTCGGAGTTTGAGCTCAATCAGGCTTTGGATGCCGGCAAGCACGTCCTCATGGAGGGCGGCCAGGCCACCATGCTCGACGTCGACCACGGCACCTACCCGTTCGTGACCTCCTCGAACCCAACCGCTGGTGGTGCCTGCGTGGGCACCGGCATCGGCCCGACGAAGATCACTTCGGTGCTGGGCATCATGAAGGCCTACACCACCCGCGTCGGTGCTGGCCCGTTCCCGACGGAGCTGTTCGACAAGTGGGGCGAGTACCTGCAGACCACCGGCGGTGAGGTCGGAGTCAACACCGGCCGTAAGCGCCGCTGTGGTTGGTACGACTCGGTGCTGGCTCGCTACGCCGCGCGCGTCAACGGTTTCACGGATCTGTTCATCACCAAGCTGGATGTCCTGACTGGTATCGGCGAGATTCCGATTTGTGTCGCTTACGACGTTGATGGCGTGCGTCACGACGAAATGCCACTCACCCAGTCGGAGTTCCACCACGCTGTCCCGATTTACGAGACCATGCCTGCGTGGGACGAAGACATCACTGGCTGCCGCACCTTCGATGAGCTGCCGGACAAGGCCAAGGATTACCTGAACCGACTGGAGGAGCTCTCCGGCGCTCGCATTTCTTACATCGGTGTTGGTCCGGGTCGTGACCAGACCATCGTTGTTCACGACGTGCTGGATAACTAGCGCTGGACACTTAACCTGGAGGCAGTGGCGAACTAACCGGAAAATAGTCCGGCTTTCGACCCGGCTTTATCGAACTGTTAGATAAAAAATCTTCGGTGCCGAAACCGCTGGCTGCTGTAAAAAAGAACATTTGCTAACCACGCGAAGGCTCTGGGAATTGTCAGTTGCCCCTGGCATCCCAGAGTCATTTTTGTATCGTAGGCCTCACCGCGTAGTCCAACGACAGAAGTCCAAACGACAGAAGGCGTGTGGTTTTCATGCAAAACACAGGACACCGAGTACAACGACTGGCAAGTTCCGCCGTGCTTTCCGGCGCGATGGTTTTCTCCGCAGTAGGTGGAGCAATTGCAGCTCCTGCGGCTCAGGCGAAACCAGCTCCGGCACCAGCACCGGCTCCAGCTCCGGCGCAGGCGGATAGCTGTACCCCGAACCCGGCTGCACCTGAAATCCAGGCGGCCCTGGATAAGGTCAACAGGGAGCGTCCGAACAACCATGATGGGTGGAAGTACACTGGCACCTCCAACTTCAGCCCGTGTAGCGATTTGAGCTTTGCTCTCGCAGATCAGGCCAAGCAGGGTAACGCTCAGTCCTCCACTGTGTTGTTGATGTTCCACAAGGGTGAATACATTGGTACGGACTCTGACCGGCCTCAGCACATCAACAAGGTGACGCCGACCCCTGATGGTAAGAACATCTCGGTCATCTACCACGACTGGGAGGCCCAGGAGGCCGCAGGTGCGCCGAACGCTGATGTGGCCAAGTTCACCTCTAATGTTCACTTCTTCTGGAACGGCGATCACGTCGTTCACGAGGGGAAGATTCCCGGCGGCGCGAAGCCCGCTTCCTAACGGCTCCCGAGAACTCTCGAGAGCTTTCGAGAATTCTTGGGCACTCGCGGGGACTCTTGATTTTTTCCAAGTAAACTCAATTCAGAGTCGGACATGAGAAAGTAATGCTCCGTCGTAGCGCAGTGCTTGAGAAAACTTGAGAGAACAGAAGAGGTTCCAGCCATGAGTGGTCATTCAGTTCGTCGCGGGTCGATGCTGGTTAGCGCGGCGGTCGCAGGTGTAGTGGCTTTGTCCGGTTGCTCCACTGATGAGACCGCAGCACCGACCTCTGCTTCTCAGGTAGATCAAGAAACGACGACCATCACTACGACCACCACTGTCGAGGATGACAGTGAAAGTGCAGATACCCCCAATCCGGATGTCGATGACAACGACTCCGATGGGGGTTCTTCTGCGCCAACCCAGGAAGAGGCTTTCGAAGAAGCGGTTGCCGACCTGAACTCAATGGAAGGTGGCAATGGCAGCGGTTGGACAGTCACGGACGATACGAACTGGGATACCACCAGCGAGTTGACCTTTGCCTCAGCAGTACAGAATGAAATTACGCATTCAACTACCGCTGGTGCAGTGCTGCTGTTTCATAAGGGCGAGTACGTGGGTACCGCCGGTGGTCCGCAGACAATCAACTCGGTCGAGGGCGATGGCAAAACTGTGACCGTCAATTTCTTCGATGTCAATAAAATGATCGAAGACGGCGGTGCCTTCGCCTTTAAAGACCAGTACAACGCTCCCGTTACGTACTCCTGGGATGGGTCAGAGGTCGCTCAAGAAGGCGAGATTCCAAAAGCAGAGGGAAATTAAACGCTCACCCCGCACTCTCTCCAGATGCGAGTGCTGTCAGGCCGTTTTAAAGTAGTGGCGCGCCACACAGTTTTCATCTAGATTTCTGTGTTCCGTAAACCTCCGACGGTAGTTTGTCGACACTGTGTTGTCGGTACTGCGCCGTCGCTATGAAGTCGCTAATACTACGCCCAAAGAGGAAAAATCACCGGCCATGTCTTCTCGCAACTCATCTGACTCCATGTTTGACGAACGGACCAAGCAGAGCGAGCAGCCTCAGAATTCACGCGTCCACGGCACGCGTCGCGCAATCGCGGCCATCGCTATGGGCGCGTTTGCTATTTCTCCTATTGCAGCATGCAGCAATGATGCGGACAACGACGCGGCATCGTCGTCAAGCAGTGCAAGCGCGGTTAGCACTACGTCGAGCGAAGAGAAGACCTTTGAAAAGCAGCAGGTCGCTGAGCTGAATGCGGCCGCGAATGTGCGGCCGGCTGCGATGGCTAAGCTGCCGGAGGGTTTTGATCTGCAGTCACACCGTGGTGGTCGCGGTGAGTGGACGGAGGAGTCCAAGCAGGCGATGATCAACTCGTTGGAGCTGGGCGTTACGACGTTGGAGCTGGACATCGTCCTGACGAAGGATGGCGTGCCTATGGTCTGGCACGATCCGGAAATCCAAGACGACAAGTGCTCGGACACCGAGCCAGTGACGGAGGGGGACCCGCAGTACCCGTACGTCGGCAAGCTCGTACATGATCTCACCTATGAGCAGGTACAAACCCTGGTCTGTGACAAGAAGCTCGAGGACTTCCCGGATGCGGAGCCAATCAAGGGCAATAGGATGATGACCCTGCCGGAGCTGTTCGAGCTGACTAAGGATAACCAGGACATCCACTTCAACATTGAGACCAAGATCGAGGGCGAAAAGCGCGCTGACTCGGCAGAACCGCAGGAGTTCGTCGATGTGATTCTCGACGAGATTGACCGCGCGGGTGTGGCTGATCGTGTGATGATTCAATCCTTCGATTGGCGCTCGTTGCCGCTGGTCGCGGAACGGAACCCGGAGATTCCGCTGGTCATGCTGTGGGACGAAACCACCTGGAAGAAGGATTCTCCTTGGATTGGCGATGTCAATTACGACGAGGTCAATGGCGACATCATCGAGGCCGCCAAGCAGCTCGGCGTGCAGGTGCTCTCGCCGACGCACAGCATTCCTTACGGCAAGACACCGTCGGATGCTGACTACCACCCGGTCGCCACGCCGGAGCTAATCTCCCGTGCGCATGAGGCCGGCATGAAGGTGGTGCCATGGACGGTGAACGAAAAGGAGACCATGCGCGAGCAGATTGCCGCTGGTGTCGACGGCATCATCACCGACTACCCGACGCGACTGCGCGAGGTCTTGGCCGAGCTGAATATGCCGCTGCCGGAGCCTGCTCCGGTGGGTGATGCAGCGATGTCGACGAACTAGTAAACCCGGCCAGCACCAGCGGAAACTCGTCTGTATCCCTGTTTTGCCCATGTTTAGCTCTGCGGGCCGAGCGTGTTTCGTGTCACACTTGACCTTATGACGCGTTTGAAAGTGCTTGCCGACGTTGACACGGGTATCGATGACAGTCTTGCTCTCGTCTACCTCGCGGGGTTGCATACCGCAGGCGAGATCGAGCTGGTGGGTGTGACCTGCGCAGGTGGTAACACCACTGCGGCATGGTCTGCCCGTAATACCAAGTACATGCTGAATCTTTGTGGTTGTCCGGAGGTTCCGGTCGTCAGCGGTTTCGAGGGGCCCGCTGACCGTGAGCTGACCACCACGCCTGAGACTCATGGCCCGTACGGGCTGGGCTACAACCTGGCGCCACCGGCCGTCATCTACGAACCGGGGCGCGCAGGAGCGGCGGATCCGCTGGCGCTGTGGCGCCAGGTCATCGAGCAGGCACGGTCGACGGGGGAGAAGGTGCACCTGCTGGTCACTGGCCCTATGACCACCTACGTGGCCGCTTTGAAGAAGTACCCGGAACTCATGCGGGAGCTCGACGGCGTGACCATTATGGGTGGTGCTGTGGAGTACCACGGTAACGTTACCGAGTTTGCGGAATGGAACTTCTGGGTTGACCCCACCGCGGTCATCGAGGTCTTCGGCACCGCGGGCGCTGTGGCCGTCGAGCGCCCGGAGGATGCCGTGCGCAGCATCGCCACCGCCGCAGGCGCGCCGGTGCCGACGCTGGTTCCGCTCAATGTCACCGAGACCATCACCATTAGTGATACTGAGATTGAATCCTGGCGAGATGCCGGTATGAACCCGGAGCTACTGCGTGTTCTGCGTCGCTCACTGAAGTTCTACTTTGAGTTCCACCAGGGAGTTGGAGTCGGTTACAAGGCGCAGGTTCATGACCTCTTTGCCGCGATGGTGGCCGTCGGTGCGGTGACCGGGGAAGTGGAGAAGATGCGTCTCGTGGGCGTCGATAAGCGAACCTTTGCAGATGAGCCAGCACGCCGCGGACAGGTGGTGGAAGATCCTGCCGGTTCGGTGGCGAATGTTGTCCTGGCCGCTGACCGTGAGGTGGCGCTGGCTGAGTTCCAGCGGGTGTTCCCGCGCTAGGTTCCCGCCCGTGCCCGCCGCGGTGAATCAGCTCGCTGTCGTATGCTGGAGGCAATCAATTTAACAGCTGCTGGTTGCGCAGCGTATGTGCCGTAGACGAAAGCGAATTTATCTCGATGTTCACCCCTGAAGTCACCGGAACCCCGTACCAGCCGGAAGCAACGCGAGTTCTGCTGCTCGGCTCTGGCGAGCTCGGCAAGGAGGTGACCATTGCTTTCCAACGTCTTGGCGTTGAGGTGCACGCTGCCGATCGCTACGAGCATGCACCGGCACACCAGGTCGCTCACCACGCCTACGTCTTGAATATGTCGGATTCCAGTGCACTGCGGGATCTGATTCTCCAGGTCAAGCCCCACTTCATCGTCCCCGAGATCGAGGCCCTGGCAACCGAGGTGCTGGAAGAGGTTGAGGAAGACGAGACGCTGGACGTCACCGTTATTCCAACCGCACGGGCGACTCAGCTGACCATGAACCGAGAGGGTATTCGCCGTCTGGCTGCGGAAGAGGTTGGGCTGCCGACTTCCCGCTATCACTTCGCCTCCAGCTTTGATGAATTCACCGCAGCTGTCGATGAGATTGGCTTCCCGTGTGTGGTCAAGCCGGTCATGAGTTCCTCGGGCAAGGGGCAGTCCACGCTGCGTTCGCCGGAGGATGTCCAGGCCGCGTGGGATTATGCCATGAGTGGCGGCCGCGTCGAGTCCGGCCGCGTCATTGTGGAGGGCTTCGTCGATTTCGACTACGAGATCACGCTGCTGACCGTGCGCTCCGTTGATCCGGAGACCGGCGAGGGGGCAACGTGGTTCTGTGAGCCCATTGGGCACCGTCAGCAGGACGGCGACTACGTTGAGTCATGGCAGCCGGCTGCCATGAGTGAAAACGCCCTGGACAATGCGCGCTCTGTCGCCGCGCGCATCACCAACGCGCTGGGCGGTCGCGGTATCTTCGGCGTCGAGCTGTTTGTCCGCGGCGATGAGGTGTGGTTCTCCGAGGTCAGCCCGCGTCCGCACGACACCGGCATGGTCACCATGGGCACCCAGCGTTTCTCTGAGTTCGAGCTGCACGCGCGTGCAGTGTTGGGTCTGCCTATCGACGTCACGCTGGTGTCCCCGGGAGCCTCCGCTGTGGTCTACGGCGGTGCTGACATCGAGCAGCCGGGTTACACCGGGCTGACGGAGGCCATGGCTATTCCGGAGACTGATATTCGTATCTTTGGTAAGCCGGTCGCTGGCCCGCGTCGCCGCATGGGCGTTGCTGTTTCAACCGCGGATTCTGTCGATGCTGCTCGTGAGCGTGCATCGGAGGCGGCATCAAAGATTAAGGTCGTCGAACTGGGCTAGTTCGACGACCTAGTGTGCGCTGCGGTACGGCCATAACCGGCCCCGCAGCGCACTTTTTTGTTTGCCCGCTATGGTGCGTAAGCTACTTGATCTACTTGGACTTCTGTACCGGTGGCTCGGCCGACCAGGGGAAGACGATCCAGTCATCGGTGTGCTTCCAGACATAGTCCGGTGCAATCTCCGAGCGGGACTTGCCGTAGAGCACAGCGGAGCGTACTTCCGCACCGTGGGTCTTAAGCAGATCGAGCACCAGGTGCAGCGTGCGACCGGAGTCTGCGACATCGTCAACGACCAGCAGACGGCGGTCGGAAATCGACTCGATGTCCAGCAGCGGTTCCAACAAAACCGGATCCGGTAGGGTCTCCGCCACGTCGGTGTAGAACTCGACGTTAATGGCGTCAGAGAGCTTGACGCCCATGGTGTAGCTGAGTGCACCTGCAGGTAGAAGACCACCGCGGGCCACGGCGATAATGATCTCCGGCTCGTAGCCCGAATCGACAATCTGCTGTGCCAGTTCACGGGAGGCGACGCCGAAGCCTTCCCAGGTCAGAACTTCCTTGACGTCCAGGTTGGATGAGTCTGCATGATAAGCCATGTATTAACTCTAATCCGAAGACCGACTGACGTGCACAATCAACTGCCCGGTTAGACCCGACGCGCTAGCTGGCGACAGTCTCCACAACCGCTTCGTGTACAGCTTCGGCCACGTCATCGGCATCTGGCTGCTTTGCGACGACCGTGGAGGCCGCAACCATGTCGGCCCACTCGACCAGCTTCTTGCGCTCGCGGCCTTCGGCTTCGCCCGCTGCACGTTCGGCGGCGTCGAGTGCGTGCCAGCCCTCCCAGGTGGTGACCTGGAGGCCCTTGTTGGCCAGGAACTCGTCGACGTCGTTATGCGTGGGCTTTGCAGGTGCGACCAGGCGGCCTGCCTCCCAGTCGGCGATGAGGTTGCCGACAGTTTCGTTGGCGTCGCCCTTGGTGTTACCGATTAGCCCGACCGGGCCACGGCGAATCCAGCCGGTGGTGTACAGACCCTGGATGTGGTTGCCGTCGACGTCGTCAAGCACGCGTCCGCCGGCATCTGGGATGGTGTGGGTGCCGGTGTCGAACGGTACGCCGGTGACTGCGTCGGAGCGGTAGCCGACTGCACGGTAGACCGCACCGACCGGCCATTCGGTGAACGTGCCGGTGCCACGGACGCCACCCTCGCCGTCGAGTTCAGTGCGTTCGGTGCGGATAGCGCTGACATGCTGTACTCCATCCTCACCGGTCTCGCCGATGATTTCGACCGGGGACTCGAAGAAGTGGATGAAGAGCTTGTGCGGGGCGCCCTTTGGCTCGCGGATGGCGTAGTTTTCCAGAATCGTACAGACCTGATCGGTGATCTTGGACTCGCGACGGGACGTTTCGGAGGCGGCATCGTACTGGATGTCCTCCGGATTCACGACAACCTCAATGGTGTCAGAGTGGTCCAGTTCCTTCAGCTCCAGTGGAGTGAACTTTGCCTGAGCCGGACCGCGACGGCCAAAGACATGGACTTCGCGGGCGGCATTCTTTGCCAGGCCGTCGTAGACGTTGTCGGCGATTTCGGTGACGTGCAGCTCATCGGCAGTCTTGGCGAGAATACGGGCGACGTCGAGGCCCACGTTACCGACGCCGATCACAGCGACCGACTCAGCAGAGAGGTCCCATTCGCGAGCAAACTCCGGGTGGGAGTCGTAGAAACCTACGAACTCACCGGCGCCGTAGTGCTCCGGCAGGTCCGAGCCCGGGATGTTCAGATCACGGTCGCCGGTCGCGCCAGTGGCGAAGATGATGGCGTCGTAGAACTGGCGCAGTTCATCAACGCTGACCTGCTTGCCGACGTCCACGTTGCCCAGTAGTCGAACCTGCGGCTTGTCCAGCACTCGGTGGAGGGACTTAATGATGCCCTTGATTCGCGGGTGGTCTGGCGCAACACCGTAGCGGATGAGGCCGAACGGCACTGGAAGGCGCTCGTAGAGGTCGATGGCGACATCGCGGCCGGACTTCATCAGCGCGTCGGAGGCGTAGATACCGGCCGGACCCGAGCCAACCACGGCTACACGCAGCGGCGTGGTGGAGTTGGCGAGATCGGGCAGTGAGGAAGCGGCCGTGTTCTGGGCTGCAGTCTGGTCGTTGGTCATTGGGTGGAATCCTTTTTCTACGTTTTCTTTGTCGCGATTGCTTATCGTAGACCAATCGGTCTATGCTTGCTGAAACAGAATATAGACAAACTGGTCTACAAAAAGCAAACACAAAACACCGCAAGAATCACTGCTTTGGCTTGAGAGGGTTTTGCTGCGTATTGCTTCTGCTGAACGAGGTCTAAAAGAGCTTGTCGTGCGGACGTCGTGGCAACGGCAGGCTCTGGTTGGGTAAGCGGGGAAGGGCTTGTCATGGAAAAACTCATAGTCTTCGTGCTAATCGGCCTTGGCGCGCAATTAGTCGATGGCACTCTGGGGATGGCTTTCGGTGTCACCGCTACTTCGCTGTTTATTGTCGCTGGTAGTAGTGCTGCCACTGCGTCGGCGGTGGTTCACGTAGCAGAGGTGGGTACGACACTGGCCTCCGGTATTTCACACTGGCGATTCGGCAATGTCGACTGGCGACGCGCGCTGAGTCTTGGCGTGCCGGGTGCTATCGGTGCCTTTATTGGTGCGACCTTTTTGGCGAATCTCGACGGTGATGCTGCGACGCCTGTGACCTCGACAATCTTGCTTTTCCTCGGTCTGTGGGTGATTATCCGCTTCGCCTTTTTGGCCAGTGTTAAGCGCAAGAAGAAGGCCTGGGGGCCGAAGAAGCTCGCTCCGCTGGGGCTCTTTGGTGGCCTGCTTGATTCCACTGGAGGTGGTGGTTGGGGGCCTGTTACCACCTCAACTTTGCTCGGCGCTGAGGCTGACCAGCCGCGCAAGATTATCGGTACTGTCTCTGCGGCGGAATTTCTCGTTGCCTCGGCGGCTGTACTGGGCTTTTTGCCCAAGCTGCGGGAGGAATTCACCCAGCATGCTGCACCGGTAATTGGTTTGTTGTGTGGTGGTGTGATTGCGGCCCCCTTGGCTGCGTACCTGGTGGGGCGCATTAATCCGCGGCTGCTTGGAATTGCGATCGGCGGCGTGTTGGTGGGGCTGAATATTCGCACTCTGTTTTCGTCGCTGGTTTCTGGGGGCGTGCTGGCAACGGTGCTGCTTGTGTGGGCTTTTGTTGTCGTCGCGCTGGTGCTGTGGGCGCGTTCGCACGACACTCTTCCGGGTTTTCGTCAGCGGATCCAGCTTGAGCCGACTTCTCAGTCTTCCTCGGCTGATGTGCCTAGTTCTGGATCTCCATCACCCGCTTCGGTTGATGCCGGGGCCGAGGATGCTTCTGAAGGTGTCAAAGTGGGTGCGAAAAACGGTGTCCGCGTGGGCGAAGCGGGGGTCCGCTAGGTATCCGAGCGTGTCCCGGCTTGCACTAGCCAGACTGGTCGGTCTAATGTTGCCTGCAATGCAACGTAGACCAAACGGTCTATAAAGATTAGAAACTAATTCGGTCAACGAGAACAAAACGAAAGTGATTCGGTAGATTCCCCATGAGCTCTCCTACGAAAACCGCCGAGCGTCCAGCTTCCGCAGCGGCTACCCGACGTAAGAAGCGCGCACCGAAGCCACAGGGGCAGTGGCTTATCGACGGCCGCGAGCCACTTAACGACGACGAGCGCATTAAGAAAGAAGATGCTGGCATCGCCGTTAAGCAGCGTGTTATCGACATCTACTCCAAGCAGGGGTTTGACTCCATCCCCGCGGAGGACCTAGCGCCTCGCTTTAAGTGGATTGGCCTCTACACCCAGCGCAAGCAGGGGCTTAGCGGTGAGCACACCGGCGTGAAGACCAACGCCGAGCTGCAGGACAAGTACTTTATGCTCCGCGTCCGCCTCGACGGTGGCCAGACCACCACCGAGGGCATTCGCACCATCGGCGAGATTTCCCGCGACTTCGCCCGCGACACTGCGGACTTCTCCGACCGCCAGAACGTCCAGCTGCACTGGATTCGCGTCGAAGATATGCCGGAGATCTGGGACCGCCTTGAGCGAGTTGGTCTCGACACCAACTTTGGCTGCGGCGACGTTCCCCGCGTTATTCTAGGCAGCCCGGTTGCCGGTGTTGCGGCCGATGAAATTGTCGACGGCACCAACGCCATCCGCCGCATCAAGGAGGAGTACCTCTCCGGCGACGAGTTCTCCAACCTACCGCGTAAGTTTAAGTCGGCAGTTTCCGGTTCCCCGCGTCTCGATGTCACCCACGAGGTCCAGGACGTTGCCTTCGTCGGTGTCAATCATCCAGAGCACGGCCCCGGTTTCGACGTTTGGGTCGGTGGTGGTCTCTCCACCAACCCGATGCTCGCCCAGCGTCTCGGCGCCTGGATCCCAGAGGACGAGGTTCCCGAGGTATGGGCGGGTGTGTGCCGCATCTTCCGGGACTACGGCTACCGTCGCCTGCGCAATCGTGCGCGTCTGAAGTTCCTCGTTGCCGAATGGGGCGCGGAGAAGTTCCGCCAGGTACTCGAAGACGACTACCTCAACCGCAAGCTTATCGACGGCCCCGCACCCGAACCTTTCGAGGGCGACCGGGACCACATCGGCGTGCACAAGCAGGCCGACGGTCTCAACTACGTCGGTGTTAAGCCCGCTGTTGGCCGTGTTCCGGGCTCTGACCTGGTCAAGCTCGCCGACATCGCCGAGCGCCACGGTGTTTCCCGCGTCCGCACCACCGTGATGAAGGAGCTCATTCTCCTCGACGTCGCCGACGACCAGGTCGACTCCCTGCTCGCAGAACTCGACGAAATTGGCCTGTCTGCCAAGCCTTCTGCTTTCCGACGGGGCATCCTGGCCTGCACCGGCCTAGAGTTCTGCAAGCTCGCACTTGTCACCACGCGCCAGCGCGCAATTGATTTGGTGGGCGACTTGGAGGAACGCCTCGGTGACCTCGACGTCCCAATCACCATTGCGCTCAATGGCTGCCCGAATGCCTGCGCCCGCACGCAGATTGCCGACATCGGACTCAAGGGGCAGATTGTCACCGACGACGAGGGCAACCGTGTCGAGGGTTTCCAGGTTCACCTCGGTGGTTCGCTGGGGCTCGATGCCAACTTCGGCCGCAAGGTTCGCGGACACAAGGTCACCTCGGCAGAACTGGGTGACTACATCGAGCGCGTCGTCAATCACTTCAAGGAGCAGCGCCACGAGGGTGAACAGTTCCGCGAGTGGATTGTCCGCGCTGATGAGGAGGACCTGAAGTGAGTGAATCTCCCAATGGGGTTCGGTCGCAGGGGCCGTCGTCAAGCGAAAAAGACGAGACGCCAGCGCGACTGGGAATCGGTGGCCGAAGCGCACACCCCAATCCGAACCGGGGTGCGGTGATGCATTGCCCTTACTGCGGCGGTGATGATCTGTGGCCCGACCTGGAAACCGATTACGCCTGGCAATGCCGCGAATGCTGCCGGGTATTCACAGTGAAACTGCACGGACATATCGATAGAAAGGTGGCGTCATGAGCACGGGACTGAAAACCGCTGAGGTCATTAAGACTCAGGAGGCGCTCGCGCGTGAAGACGCGCTGGACAACCCGGAAACTGCTCGCCGTCTGATTGAGCTCGCACTGGAGTGGGGTTCCAAGCTGGAGACCGCCACTGCTGGGGAAGTACTGGAATGGGGTGCGGAGCACCTGCACACGCCACTGGCTGTGACCCTGTCGATGCAGGACACAGTGTTGGCGGAACTGGCTGCTCGGCACGCGCCGGAGGCAGATCTGATTTTCCTGGATACCGGTTACCACTTCCCGGAGACCCTCGACGTGGCAGAGCAGGTCGCACAGCGTTACGACAACCGACTGCTGTCGATTGAGCCGAAGCGCACCCGCGCCGAGCAGGACGCCGAAGAGGGCGTTGATCTGTACAAGACCGACCCGACGCGATGCTGCGCATTGCGGAAGGTCGAGCCGCTGTCTGCCGTGAAGCGCCCCTACGAGGGCTGGGTCACAGGTCTGAAGCGCGTCGACGCGCCGACCCGCGCACACACGCCGGTACTGGAGATCGACAAGACTGGTCGCATCAAGCTCAACCCGTTGGCCACCTGGACAGATGAGGATGTTGCCCAGTACATCGAGGACAACGACCTCATTGTGCATCCGCTGACGCAACAGGGGTTCCCGTCGATTGGCTGCGCGACATGCACCGCGCGAGTGGCAGAAGGTGCGGATCCGCGCTCGGGTCGCTGGGCGGGCTCCGAGAAGACTGAGTGCGGATTGCACCTCTAGTTCGAGCGGCTAGCAGACAGCTACTTGCCGCCAGCCACTAGCCGCCCGCCGATAACCGATATCAGCTAAAACAGCGCAGTTACAACAGCCAACACAGCCCAACAGAAAGAACCCCCATGACTAGCTCAACCACCGTTTCCGTACAAAACCGCCTCGACCCGCGGCTTGCCGAGCTCGAAGCCGAGGCCATCGACATTATTCGCCAGACCGCCGGTCAGTTCGACCGTCCGGCACTACTTTTCTCCGGCGGAAAGGATTCCGTCGTCGTGCTCGAGCTGGCCAAGCGCGCCTTCGCACCGGCGGGTATCCCGCTGGAGCTGCTCCACGTCGACACCGGCCACAACTTCCCCGAAGTTATTGAATTCCGCGACAAGATTGCCGCTCAGCCGGGCATCAAGCTGCACGTAGCCAAGGTCCAAGACTGGATCGACAGCGGCGTGCTCACCGAGCGTGCCGACGGCACCCGTAACCCCTTGCAGACAGTGCCGCTGGTGGAGACCATTGCCAACCGTGGTTACGATGCCGTTCTCGGTGGCGCCCGCCGCGATGAGGAGAAGGCCCGCGCCAAGGAGCGCGTGTTCTCCGTCCGAGACTCCTTCGGTGGTTGGGATCCACGCCGTCAGCGCCCTGAGTTGTGGGGTCTCTACAACGGTCGCCACGCCGCCGGAGAGAACGTTCGCGTTTTCCCAATCTCGAACTGGACCGAGGCCGACGTCTGGGCCTACATCGAAGCCCGTGACATCGAACTGCCGCCCATCTACTTTGCCCACGAGCGTGAGGTGTTCAACCGCGGCGGTATGTGGTTGGCGCCGGGCGAGTGGGGTGGCCCCCGCGACGGCGAGACCCTCGAGGTTCGCACTGTCCGCTACCGCACTGTCGGTGACATGAGCTGCACCGGCGCTGTCGAATCGACTGCCACCACTATTGCGGAGGTCATGGAGGAACTTCGCACATCCAAGCTCACCGAGCGCGGCGCTACCCGCGCAGATGACAAGTTGTCCGAATCCTCCATGGAAGACCGCAAGAAGGAAGGTTACTTCTGATGAGCCAGCCAAATTCCCCAGCTACCCTGATTACCGCTGACCGCGCCACTCGCGCTCGTCGCACTCTTCGCCTGTGCACCGCTGGCTCCGTGGACGACGGTAAGTCCACCTTCGTCGGTCGCCTGCTGCACGACACGAAGAACATCCTCGCTGACCAGTACGAGGCCGTCGTCGCCTCCTCACAGGCGCGCGGTCAGGAAAACCCTGACCTGTCGCTGCTGGTCGACGGTCTGCGGGCCGAGCGCGAGCAGGGCATCACCATCGACGTCGCCTACCGCTACTTCGCCACCGACGTCCGCTCGTTCATCCTCGCTGACTGCCCTGGTCACGAGCAGTACACCCGAAACACCATCACTGGTATGTCCACCGCCGAGGCCGTCGTTTTGCTTATCGACGCGCGCAACGGCGTCGTGACGCAGACCAAGCGTCACGCAACGGTGGCCGGTCTGCTGGGTGTTCGCCACGTAATCTTTGCTGTCAACAAGATTGACTTGCTGGACTACAGCGAAGAGGCCTTCCGCGCCATTGAGTCGGATGTGGCAGCACTAGCAGAGCGCCTGGGTCTGCAGAACACCTTCGTTGTTCCAGTGTCGGCTCTGGTCGGCGACAACATTGTCGATTCTTCTGAGCACACTCCGTGGTACGAGGGTCCGACCGTGCTGGAGCTGCTGGAAAACCTCAACATCGGTGCCGACCTGGAAACCGATGCCGAGGCTGACCTGCGCCTGCCCATCGACTATGTCATTCGCGATCACGCCACTGAATACCGTGGTTACGCCGGCCGTATCGCCGCAGGTAGCGTGCGTGTGGGCGATGTTGTCTCCGTAGACGCCAACCGTCAGGCTACGGTCACGAAGATCACCGTGGCAGCTGAGGATGTCACTGAGGCCGTGGCCGGCCAGTCGGTGGCCATCAGCCTGGATGCCGAGTTCGACCTAGCCCGTGGCGACCTCATCAGTGGCACGCGCCCGGAAGACGTGCGCCGTTTCTCCGCCGTGGCCGTCCACCTTGCAGACAAGCCGTTGGCAGTCGGTCGCGTCGTAGAGGTGCGCTACGGTGCCGCGCTGGTGCGTGGTCGTATCGCTTCCGTCGATGCGCTCATCGACATCGAAACCGGTGAGCCCACCGGTGTGGCTGATCAGCTTGCAGTCAACGACGTCGCTGAGATCACCGTCGAGGTCGCACAGCCGCTGCCGGTCGATGTCTACCGCGTCGGTGGTCGTGTCGGTGCGTTCCTGCTCATCGAGCCGGGCACCGGTGACACCCTCACCGCAGGCCTCGTGCGTGGCGCTGCCCAGTAGAGCTGCCAGGTAGAGAAACCAGAAAGCACAGCTAGCGAGCCTGAGGAGACCATCGATGACCGCACTGATTCTGCTTGCGCACGGTTCTCGGCACTCAGAGACCAAACCGGTGCTCGAAGACGTGGTCGCGCTCGTGCGCGAGAAGATGCCGCTCACCCGTCTGGATGCGCCCTCTCAGATTCGCCTCGCCTGGCTGGACCTCGACGAGCCCTCACTGGATACCGTCTGTGCCGAGCTCGCCGCTGCCGGCGAGACTCAGGCACTGGCCGTACCGCTGCTGTTCACCGATGCGTTCCACTCGCGAGTCGACGTTCCCGAGCAGGTTCGACTCTGCGATCGGCATGGTGTTGACATCACAGTGGCTGAAGGACTCGGGCTTGGCGACGGCACGAAGCGCGCCGTCGTAAAGCGAATCATCGAAGCGGCGGAGAATGCATCTTTTTCCTGGCCGGTCGATGCGCTGGTGATGGGGGTCGGCTCCTCTGATGAGGATGCCAATGCGGCGGTGCACCAGTTTGCGGCAAACCTTGGCGGGATGCTGCCGGGACATGTGAGCGCGGCATTCGTGGTCGGTCCTGAGAAAATCAAGGGAGCCGATGCTGTGGCCGCGGCGCAGGAGCGCGCGGCCAAGCGCGGACGCGGACTCGTAGTGGTGCCGCTGTTTACCGCGCCGGGCCTATTGTGGGATCGAGTCATCGATGCAGGCGCTGCCGACGGTGCTGGTCAGGTGGCTTTTGGTGAGCCATTGGCCGAGCTGTTGGCGCCGATTGTGTGCTGCCGCTGGGACTCGCGCGCCGCGTACACGGACGTGAAGGTAGTGGCGTAGCCGACGCTTTTTATCCGTCCTAGTTACTCGCCGTTACTCGCCCTTGGAGTGGGTGACCATCTCATCCCACTCGACGTACTTCTTGCGTTCGCGACCCTCGGCCTCGCCGGCGGTGCGTTCGGCAGCATCGAGCTTGTGCCAACCTTCCCAGTCCAGGTAGTCGATACCCTTGGACTCCAGCAGCTCGTTGACAGCGGACAACTCCGGCTTCGACGGGTTGAATTTCTTGCCCTCGGCGGCATCGGCCAGCAGATTGGCTACGGCCTCGTTGGCATCGCCCTTGGTATTACCAATCAGGCCGACCGGTCCGCGGCGAACCCAACCGGTGGTGTAGAGGCCAGTGATGGCCTCGGCTGCTTCATCCTCGGTGTTATCGGATTCGATGACTCGACCACCGACGTTGGAAATGACATTCTTCACGTTGTCGAACGGGATACCCGGCAGCGCATCAGAGCGGTAGCCCACGGCGGAGTAGACAGCGCCGACCTTCCAGTCGGTGGTCTCGCCGGTCGGCCGCAGCCCGCCAGCACCGTCGTATTCCATGCGCTGAGTGCGCAAGCCTGTCACATGCTGCTGGCCGTCGGTACCCTCCTCGCTGAGGATTTCCACTGGCGACTCGAAGAAGTGAATGTAGAGCTTGTGCGGTGCGTTCTTTGGCTCACGGATGGCGTAGTTCTCCAGGATGGTGCAGACCTGGTCAGTGATCTTGGAGTTGCGACGCATAATCTCGGATGCGGAGTCGTAATCAATATCGCGCGGATCGACAACGACCTCGACGTTCGGTGAGTAGTCGAGCTCCTTGAGCTCCAGCGGAGTGAACTTTGCCTGTGCCGGGCCGCGGCGGCCGAAGACGTGGACTTCCTTGGCCTTATTTGTCTTCAGAACCTCGTAGACATTGTCCGGAATCTCTGTGACGTGCAGTTCCTCACCGGTCTTCGCCAGGATTCGAGAGACATCCAGCGCGACGTTGCCGACACCGACGACGGCCACGGACTCCGCCGAAAGGTCCCAGGTGCGCTCAAAGAGTGGATTGCCGTCGTAGAAGCCCACGAATTCGCCTGCGCCGAAGTGCTCCGGCAGGTCCGCTCCCGGCGTTGGCAGTGCGCGGTCGCCGACGGCACCGGTGGCGAAGATGACGGCGTCGTAATGCTCCTTTAATTCGTCGAGTGTGATGTCCTTGCCGAACTCAACGTTGGAAAATAGGCGCAGCTCCGGCTTTTCCATCACGCGGTGCAAGGCCATGATGATGCCCTTGATGCGTGGGTGGTCGGGGGCGACGCCGTAGCGGATTAGACCGAATGGAGCCGGCATCTTTTCAAACAGATCGACTTCCACGTCAGTACTGGATTTCATCAGTGCATCGGAAGCATAAACACCGGCCGGGCCAGAGCCAATTACGGCAACGCGGAGCGGGCGATTCATGAAGTGTGTCCTTCTTTCTCTAATGCTTTACGACGGCCACGAGGCCGCGGCGTAAGTAGCTGCCAGCGGTGACCTCGTGGGGGAAAGGAGTTATTGGTGAGCTATCGGTTTATTCGACATTCCCAATGGTAGCGCCCCCAATCGTAGCGATAACTTACGAAAAATCGAGAGGCGAGCATCACATCATCGGTGAGATGCTTTTGAAGGCATACAAAACTAAATGTGACCTTAGTCACGTCTAATGTGGGAATTTGGGCTAGTTCACTAGAAAAACCGCATAAAACCCGCGATTATGCGGGAAAATTGTTGGAATCTGCGGGGAAAAGTGTGGCTACCAGGGGTAACCAAAGAGGTTTGAGTCCGCCGTGAGATGTAAGGTGACTCACAATAAGATGAAAATAATGATTTGGGACTCAGCGGGATTAGATTCAGCAGGATTAGAAGCTCAGCATGATCTTGAGCCTCCGGCAGTCCAACGGCTCGAGCCAAGTCAACGTTTAAATAAGTCAACGATTAAGCGCAGTGCGAGAAAGGAACGTCGGTGAGCGATAAGAACGCCCAAGCGTCCACCAACAACTCCGCAGTCCTGATTACTTCAGTGGACCGCGCAGACAATCTGCAAGATGTCATTACGGCATTGTCTGAGGCACTGGGTGGGGCACGTTGCCTCCACACTGTCGGTGGGGCGCACGGCGCCACCGTGGATCAGGTTGTTGTGGATCCGGAATTCGCGCTTGACACCATCGTCAGTGCTGTTGAGGCTGACCGCGCTGCTAACGAGGGGGCGGCTGTTCTGACCGGCTCCGGCAACCTCGATTTTGACTTCCGCATTGCCACCGTCGCCGGCGCCGGTGTCATCGTTGTCGCTGGCGGCGAGGGCTGCCACACAGAGGCCGCAAAGGCTCGCGTTCGTTTGGCTCTCAGCAGTGCAGCTCAGCGTCACAGCGAGGTACTCGCAGTTGTCCTTACAGGGGAGGAGGCAGCTGAGGCTGCTAAGACTCTCGAGCTCGACGTTCCCGTTGTTGCCGTTGACGATGCTGAGGGGCTGCGCAAGGTCGTAAGCCGCGAGGTCACCGCAGTGATGACTCCACAGCGTTTCCAGTGGTGGCTATTGCAGCGCGCCAAGGCTGATAAACGCCACATTGTGCTGCCAGAGGGGGACGATGACCGCATTCTTGAAGCCGCTGATTACCTCCTGCGCGAGGACATCTGTGAGCTCACTATCCTCGGCGACCCGGATGCGATGAAGGCACGCGCCGCCGAACTGGGTTTTGACATCGACGCTGCCCATCTCTGGAACCCGCAGACCTCCGAATATGTTGAGCAGTTCGCGGAACAGTTCGCAGAGATGCGCAAGGCCAAGGGGGTCACGCTGGAGCAGGCCCGTGAGACGATGCGGGACATCTCCTACTTCGCGACGATGATGATTCACAATGGGCTTGTCGACGGCATGGTGTCCGGTGCAGCCCACACAACTGCGCACACCATTCGTCCGTCCTTGCAAATCATTAAGACCAAGCCGTCGGCTTCCACGGTGTCGTCACTGTTCCTCATGGTTATGGACAACTCGCTGTGGGGTTTTGCGGACTGTGCGGTGCTGCCGAAGCCTGCTCCGGAACAGCTGGGTGAAATCGCGGTGGTATCCGCCGAGACTGCAGCTTCCTTCGGCATCGATGCCCGCGTCGCCATGCTGAGCTACTCCACTGGAGTATCCGGCACAGGTGAGGATGTGGACCGTGTGAAGGCGGGTCTGGCCAAGGCCAAGGAGCTGGCTCCGGAGCTCGCTGTCGATGGTCCGCTGCAGTTCGATGCTGCTATTGACCCGTCTGTGGCTGCGAAGAAGATGCCGGATTCCTCCGTTGCGGGTAAGGCAACTGTTTTCGTGTTCCCGGATCTGGACGCCGGTAACATCGGTTACAAGATTGCCCAGCGCTGTGGTGGTGCATTGGCAATCGGCCCGATTCTGCAGGGCTTGAACAAGCCGGTCAACGACCTTTCCCGTGGCGCCACGGTGCCGGACATCATCAACACGGTTGCAATTACCGCTATTCAGGCTGGAGGAAACTAATTATTATGTCCCGTCACGTACTTGTTTTGAACTCCGGTTCCTCCTCTATCAAGTTTCAGCTGGTAGATCCGGAGAAGGACTCAACGCAGCCGCCGTATGTCTCCGGTCTGGTGGAGCGCATTGGTGAAGAAGACGGCATTATTAATCTGAAGTTCTCCGGACAGAAGATTGAAATCACTGAGCCGATCGCTGACCACGCCAGTGGTCTTGACCGCGCGTTCGAGCTGATGGATGAGCACGGTGTTGGTCCGGAGTCGGTGGATATTGCGGCCGTCGGTCACCGCGTCGTTCACGGTGGTCGCCTGTTCTCTGGACCGGAGCTGATTACCGACGAAATCGTCGGCATGATCCGCGACCTTATTCCGCTGGCGCCGCTGCACAACCCGGCCAATATCGTAGGCATCGAGGAGTCTCGCAAGCTGCTTTCGGACGTGCCTCACGTCGCCGTCTTCGACACTGGTTTCTTCCACACCATGCCGCCAGCTGCTGCTCTGTACCCGCTCAACGCAGAGGTCGCATCGAAGTTTGATATCCGTCGTTACGGCTTCCACGGCACCTCGCATGAGTTTGTTTCCAAGCAGGTGCCGGACCTTCTGAATAAGCCGGCAGAGGAAATCAACCAGATTACGCTGCACCTGGGTAATGGTGCGTCGTGTGCGGCTATCCGAGGTGGCCAGGCGGTGGATACCTCGATGGGGCTGACCCCGCTGGCTGGTCTGATGATGGGCACTCGTACCGGTGACATTGACCCGGGCGTCATCTTCCACCTCTACCGCAACGGCATGAGCATCGACGAGATCGACAATCTGTGCAACCGCCAGTCCGGTCTGAAGGGTGTCTCTGGTGTCAATGACTTCCGGGTTCTGCAGGAGCGCATGGATGACCACGACCCGGATGCTTGGGCTGCATACCAGATGTATGTCCACCAGCTGCGCCGCTACATTGGTTCTTACATGCTGATTCTCGGCCGCCTCGATGCCATCACCTTCACCGCAGGTGTCGGTGAGAACCATGTCGGTATTCGCCGTGATTCGATGGCTGAGCTTGAGAACTTCGGTATCAAGATTGATGACGAGCTCAACTCCCAGCCGAATGACGGCCCGCGTCTGATTTCGGCGGAGGACTCGAAGGTCAAGGTCTTCGTGGTACCGACCAATGAGGAACTGGCCATTGCTCGCTACGCAATGAGCTTCGTGGAGTAGGTTTTGAGGCAGGGGCACTGACGAGTAGGCAGGGGCTCCTGTAACCCTCCGTAATCGACGGCTGCTAGATGCCCCATCTGTTGAATCGGCAGCTGTAACTCAACAAAAATGAGCTCGCTCCCACTGCCTTCCAAACTGGAAGAACCTAGTGGGGCGAGCTCATTTTTCACCGCCGGGGCGACTGCGCCTATGCCTCAACAGGCTCAGTCACCCGGTCATCGTTTCAACGCATCAGCGCAGCTAACTACCAGATGTAGACGCCGTCGCCGACCTGCAGGGTATCGAAGTACTTCACAGCATCATCGTGGTTCAGGTGGATGCAGCCGTGGGACATCTGATTAACAGAGCCCTCGTGGAAAGCTTCGCCGTCGTTGGTGAAGTACACCGAGAACGGCATCGGACCGTTGTAAGGACGGGACCACTCATCGCGGACCTTGCGGGTAACGCTCAGGTGGCCGCGGGTGGTTTCGTAACCCGGCATACCGGAGGACATTGGCACCGGACCGTAGGTGATGTTGCCATTTTCCTGCAGCCAGGTCTTCTGGTTAGCCAGGTCAACGCATGCGCGGGCGCTCGGCGGGCACGGGTTGTTTGGCTCTGGGCGTGGTTCAGGGCGTGGCTTCTGCTCTGGCTGTGGAGCAGGGGCAGGCGCCGGCTCAGGCTGCGACGGCTCGTCCTGGCCCCCCAGCAAACCGAAAATCTCGTTGACGACGCGGGTGGCTTCGGCCTTCTGTGCAGCTGGCAACGGCAGGCTGTCGATGGCGTTCAGCAGCTGAGTTTTGACCTTGTCCGCCACCTGCTTGTTGTTTTCAGCGAACTTGAAGTTTTCATTAATCAGAGCGACGACCGAATCCGGCAGCTTCACCGAAGAGGAATCCAGTACCTCAGAGAGCTCAGGGGCAAGGTCGCCCGAATTCAGAGTCGAGATCTCCGGCAGCTTGAGGTCCCGAACACTCTGGCTAAGCGACTGCAGGTCTGGAGAAACCGGCAGGGCAACGGCAGTGCCGGCCCCAATACCAAAGGCGGTGGTGAGGGCTGCAGCGCTGATAATTACGCGCTTAGCGCTGCGGAGAGAGGATTTCGAAGAGGCAAACATAGAGGATATCTTAAACCACGAAAGGCAATTCTCTCTTTATTCACCAATTCTGGGGTGGCGCTCAGGCCCACAACAGCATGTTTGACCAGGTTCGGTAAGGAGCTGTTAGAGAGCTAACGCCAAGTCCGTGGCCGAATGAGATTTGCGATATCCACCAAGTTGTAGCGGTGTCGCGGAAACTGCGAAGAGCGTGCCAGCATCCGTAAGTCTTTTTCCAATCCTTCACGCAGGCCGGCCACGGTAAAGGGCGCATCGAAAAGACCATTGGAGCTAGCTGCATGGTCGAGGTTCGAGCTGCGCAACCAGTTCAGCGCGGACGCCATCACGGCGATGCGCAGCTGTGGCATGCGCGGTTCATTCGTCGGCAGCTCCACCAGACGACGCGCAGCACGGCGAATTCTCGATTCAGTTAACTCGGAGGGCATCCCTGAGGTGAGCATCAGAATCGTCGTCAAACGTGCCATGCGATGGTGACGGGAGTTACCGGGTACGCGGTCAAGCTGGGAGATAGCCATTTCGTGTTGGCGCTCAGAGGCCAGCTGACGAGCTAGCCCGAAGGCGGAGGATACCGTCGTCGGGTTGGCCGCCCACACGACGGCGTAGAGACGCAGGGTGTTGAAACGAATCGTCTGAGGCGACAGGGACTCGCTGGCCCAGGCGGGGGAGAAGATCTCGGGCGTATCGGCAGCGACATTATCCAGCGCGCTGCTCAAGTTCGCGGCGGCGCGGGCGACAGCGGGCTCGAGGAGAGATGCGTTGGCGATGCCCAAGCGCTGTTGAATCAACTCGAGAGTCGCTGCCAGCGCCAACTTCGGGGCGGGCTCGCCGGGCAGCATCGTCAGCACGTGGTGGAACGAGGCGAGGGCATCGTTGAATTGGTCGAGAAGCAAATAAGTCACGCCCTCGTACCAGTGGTAACGCCAATCGCGCTGCAAACGTTCAGAGACATCGCGGAGGCTGTCGCGGGCCTCATCAATTAATCCGAGGTCCAGTTTCGCACGCACGATGCCCAGTGGAATTTCCACGGAAGAGCCATACTCGGGTTCGGACAGCGCATTGGTCAGTGTTTCGATAAGTTCGTTGGGCTCTGTAAACGACGAGGCACTCAAGATGCGCGCACCCGGATCTGTCGGGTTAATCAGTGGTACAGGCAGCGCGAAGGTCACTTCTTGCGGAGTGATTTCCACGCCGCGGGTGATGCCGTCGACAAGCTGATCGGTGCGGAACACCAGGTGCTTGGTGCCGTACGTGGAACGCTGCGGCGAGAAATTCGACACCGCCTGCGGGAATTGCACGCCGTCGCGCACCGCCAGAATCTCGCGCAATACGCCGATGAGCTGCACACTCATCTCTTCGGCAGAACCGAAGCGAGCCTCCGGGTTCTCGTGGCAAGCGCGTAGTAGGAAGCGGTAGAGCGAGTAAAAACGGCGGAATAGAGGCTCTTCGACAGGTGAGGGTAGCCCCGGGTCGTAGACGCCGTTGGTCGCCGGCAACTTCAGAATCAGGGAGGCCAGCGTGCGGCCGACTGTGTAGATATCGCTGGCAATCGTCGGTCCCGTCGTGGCAATCTCCGGCGCCTGGAAACCGGGCGTGCCGTAGATATGGCCGTAGGCGCCGATGCCGGTGACCGCGCCAACGTCGATAAGCGTGACGTGGTCTTCGCTGAGCAGCACGTTGTCCGGCTTCAAATCGTTGTAGACAACGCCGCGCGAGTGCAGGTAATCCAGCGCGGGGAGCAGCTCCAGGATGTAGCCAATTGCCAGGTCACAGGGCATGACGCCGTCTGGGTAGCTCCGTCGCTGTTTGCGTAACGACGGGCCGCCGACGTACTCCATCACAATGAAGCCGGTGGCGCTGTTGGCGTCCGTCTCATCGATGAAGTTGATGATTTTCACAATTCCCGGATGCGAGATTTCCGCGAGGAACTCGCGTTCTGCCTGGACTACGGCGAAATCCTTCTCATTTTTCGCTGCCATCATGCCCTTGAGCACGACCCAGCGATCCGAGACATTGTGGTCAATCGCCAGATAAATCCAGCCGAGACCGCCGTGGGCAATCGGGCCCACAATTTCGTACTGATCCGCCACGATATCGCCGGCTTTCAGGCTCGGCGCCGGCTTATTCGTCGCGTGAATCTTCTCATCACTCATTACTGCATCGCGCGGATCCTGCGTTGTGATGTACGGCAGGTGCACCATGCCGTCGGCGACGGTGCGTCCACGGTGCGCAGTCGATCGCTTCCGGCGAAAGTCCTCCAACGCTTTCCGGTGCGAGGCCATCGACGGATCTGGTGCCTGGGTGCCGGGTTGGGTCGTCACGCTTGACGACGAGCCTCCGCGCCCCAACAATTCGGCGATATCGAACTCTTCGTCATCGTCATCATCGTCCGCAAAAGGGTCGAAGGCGACAGCGGCAGTGCCGGGCTCTTGTTCGTCGTCTTCATCGGCGAATGGGTCGAAGGCGACGGCCTGAGTGGCAGCTGCCTCTGCCTCTGCGTGAGCATCCTCCTGGGGCTCCGGCGTGTACTGGGGATGCTGGGCTTGCTCGGATTGCTGGGCTTGTTCGGAGAACTGGTTTTCGTCGCTCATCGGTTATCCACCTCGCCTTCTGGAGCAGCTTCCGGTGTGGGGGAGATTCCAAGTATGTCTTCATCGTCGCCGTACTGTGGCGATGGCTGTGTACCGCTTGGCAGGAAGGGGCCGAACCAAGTGTCGTAGAGGGACTGCCAGGTGCCATCGCTGGCCATACGCTCCAGGGTCGCGTTGATTTGGCGAACTAGGCCTGGGTTCCCCTTGGATACACCGGCCGCGTAGCTTTCCTCGTTCAAGCCCCGCTGGACAATGGCGGTAGCCGGATCTTGGTCGTTGATACCAGCGAGGATGGTGTCATCGGCAACGACAATCTCTGCCTGGCTGTTTTGAAGTGAAATGAGGCAGTCCGACCAGTTACCGACCAACAGCAGCGTATTGTTCGGCGAGAGCCGTCGAATCAAATCCTCGGTAGTGGATCCCCGGGAAACGCAGATGCGACCGTCCTCGACGTCCTCGGGGGAAGCATCGCCACCCGGCGAAGAGACTAGAACTCCAGCTCGTGCTGTCAAATACGGTGTGGAGAACAGCACCCTTTCGCGCCGGGCATCGGTGACCGTCATAGTGCGCAAAACGACATCGACAGTGCCGTCTTCGAGTGCGGCAGTGCGTTCGTTGCTGTCGACGAACCGAAACTCGACAGCATCGGGATTGTCAAAGATGTCCCGGGCAATCTCTTGTGCCAGGGATACTTCAAACCCCGAGAGCTCTCCGCTGCTGAAGTCGCGGAAGCTGAGCAGGTTCAATGATTGGTCAACACCAACGATGATGCGGCCGCGCTGGTAAATCTCCGGGATTCGCTCTTCCGGTGTTTGGTCATCGGGGGCGAGTGTGGACAGATCTGGGGTGTTGGCTTCTGCCGCAGGCTTCCTCGAGGAGGCTTTGTCGTAGAACGCGCCCGGTGGCAGGGGAAAGTCACCGGTGGCCTCCAGGATTGTGCGCGAGTAGGGATCGTCGGCAAGCGAATCGGTCGCGCAGGCACTGACGGTGAGGCCCGCGACGGTGAGTGCACCAAGGATGGCTCTGCGCCGCCAGCCGGCGAGACCGCGGAGCGATGGGGAGAACGGAACGATCATAGGTACTCCAGAAGCCGGTGTCGGAAGCCGAAAACAACCAGAACTGCCGCGATGACGGTCAGTGTAACCGTGGCGAGGGACAGTGCCGCGATAGCGCGACGGGATTGGTCGAGGTTCTCACGGGCGGTCAGGCGGGACTCGGCGATGGAATTCTGTAGCGACTCATCGACCTGGTTGAACGCAGCCGCCGACGAGCTGGCATTATCCACATCGGTCGCGATGCGAACCGCACCGGCGTAGTCGCCTGAACTCAAGTGCTCCATCATCAGGTTGTGACCGGACTCCCAGCTGTAGATACCGTGGATGGCGGCTCTGACATCGTCGTCCGGCGCATTGGCGTCCACTCTTTCCAGCTCGCCGACCAGGGTGCGCACCGACTGCGAGAAGGACTCCGCATCCGCGGGCTGACGGCGCACTAAGCCGAGGGTTTCGCTGGCGCGTAGCTGCTGGGCATCAATGCGTACTTGGGTTAGGGCATGAACATCCGGGCGCTGCTCTCCGAAGAGAGAGTTGGACTGCCACGGCTGAGTGGTGGCAATTCCCACACCGACAAGTGCGATGGCCATCAGCATGGTTGCACCAAACAGGCCGACGTTGAATAGTCGACCGGTGCGGCGAGTCAGCCACCACTGTGTGATTAGCAGCATCAAAATTGCCGCTGCCAGGCCCGACATCGGGAAAAGAGGTGGCTTCGATAGTTGGCGCTGCTCATCATTAGTGGTGGTACTGGTGCGTTCGTAGAGCGATTTTGCAGCTGGCAGAATCTGGACCTGCATCAAGTTTGAGGCAGAGGCGAGGTACGCGACACTGACGGGATTGCCCTGGCGCGCATTCGCGCGAGCTGTCTCGACCATGCCGGTGTAGACCGGCAACAGCCGCTGTACAGTCGCGATATTCTTCATCTCTGGGGCATCGACGTTTTCAATGCCCGTAGCTGCGCGGGTAGCGGACATGGATGCTTGTGCGATGACATCGTCGAAGTTGCTGACCAAGTCCTGGCTGCTGTTGAGTGTGCCGCGGGAAAAGGCGGTGTTGGCCGACGCATCGGCAATCGTCAGCGAGGCATAGAGATTCTGCGAGGCATTGGCCATCGGCTCGCTCAGCTGCGAAATTCGGGTGAGCTGCTGCTGGCGTTGCGAGGTTGTTTGCCACATGGATAGGCCGGCGGCCAGAATAGCGACGATGAGGATGAGGGCGACTGTGGTCAATCGGCCCGGTGACGTCATCAAAAATGACGCTGACCGGCGCACATACGTGGCCGACGGGCCGAGCTTGTCGTAGAGACGCTCACCGAGAAAACGTGTCAATCTCCGGTTGCGCGGGCCAATTTCCAGGGCATCCACACGCAGGTCGGTATCACGCGGAGAGTCTGTTAGGACTGTTGGGGTTGTGGCCGTTGCTGGGGCATTAGCCGAGGACTCTGTAGTTTCCAGAGCAGTTGATGGTGCCGCACTCTCGGTAGCCGGGGTGGTGTCGGGAGTATCTTTCGATTCCTTTGCCGCCTGAGCCGCAGTGTGTGTGTCTAAGCTTTCGCCACCAGGAGTGGTGCGACCGCTGAAACGAGTTCGGCGTGGAGCACGATTCTTGCGGTGGAATGGGTTTCGGTTTTTGTCGTGGGCACGGGAATGAGGCGCACTTGAAGTGGTTTCACCCATGTGCACGTGTCCTTCCGACGTGACCGAAGTCGCCCGCGACGATCTCTCCGCTCAGAGCAACGTTAGTTCCTTGCAAATCTTAGTCGCTCGGGCTTGTGACGGAAAACACAAGGGTATCTGGCGTAGGGTGGAGACATGCTTCAGGATGGAAATGGTTGGGCAGCCGGCCCCAACGGTACGCGCTGCTGGGGACGCTTCGGAGCTGCAGGGCTGCTGATTGTGAGCCCTCAGCGCACTGTGCTTATGCAGTATCGAGCTGACTGGACATCGTTCCCCCTAACGTGGGGTGTTCCTGGTGGGGCTTGTGATTCTCATGAGGCTCCTGAGGCGACCGCGCTGCGTGAAACGGCTGAGGAAACTGGGCTGCTGGAGCATCAGCTTCGCATCCTCGACACGCAGGTCACCACCGGTCCCTTCCCAGCCGATCCGAATCGCCCCGAGCTCGCCGGCGGCTGGAAATACCACACGGTCTACGCACTAGCTGCCGAAGAGCTGGAGACGAATCCGAACGAGGAGTCCCTAGAGTTGCGCTGGGTTCCGCTTGACGACGTCGACAGCCTCGATCTGCTGCCGCCTTTTGTGGAATCGTGGCCCCGGGTGCGCGCGCACCTCGAGAAACTGCTGGAGGCCCTTGACTAGGTGTCGGCTTCGCACCTACCGGCGCTCTCTGCGTCGACTACTTGGAGTCGGCAACTGCTGCCGCGCCAGCGGCCAGCGCGGTGACGGTCAGGACAGACGGCCATGCGCCAATCTTCTTAGCCAGCGGGTGTGAGAGGCCGAAAGCGCCGAGGTAGGCGGCTACTAGGCCGGCGGCACCCAGGGCGCCGGTCTTTGCATTCCAGGTGCGTGCTGCGTATGCGCCGGCGGCACCCAAGATGACGCCACCGAGCGGACGAATGCCTGTTTCGCGAGCGGTGAGCCAGCCGCCGATGAGGCCAGTGGCCACGAGCGGAGCGGTCTTTACGTCTTTTGCCTTCTTCAAAGTAATAGCCATAAGCATCATCGTACCTAGTAAGAAGGGCTTGGCGGCGCGCTTTTAGAACGGCTCCTGGCGGCGCTGGTGCTCCTCAACATAGCTTTCCGAGTGCTCCGCCAGCTTTAGTAGCGAGGGCAGTGCCTTAATTAGCGCACGAACGTCCTTTTGCGACATTGTCCGCACAATTTCGTACACCAGCGCACCCCAGTGGTCGATAAGTTGCTCCAGCAGCGTTTCGCCATCGCTGGAGACATAGAGGTTCTGCGCACGGCGATCCTTTGCGTTGTTCTCGCGTTCAATCAGTCCGTTGTCGAGTAGACGGCGAACTGTTGCCGAAACGTTGGACGGGCGTAGGAAACGCAGGCGTGCAATGTCGGATACGCCGCAGCCCGGGTGGGTTGAAATAAAGTGCAGTACTTCCATTTCCGACTGGGAAATGTCCATCCTGGCATTCGGGCGCTCACCGAGGCGGCGAGTCGATGCAAGGAAGTCATACAGGCCGATGGAAATCTTCTGCACGCTTTCGCGCAGGGATTCATCGGACTCAGTCGAGTCATCCGCGGTGGGGAAGCCGCTCGCTGGCTCCGGGGTAGTGGTGCGCTGAGGGGAGCGTGCAGAAGTCATGATCTTCCTTCCCGACGTAATGAATTGATGTTCTGAATAAACACCTTATATCGTCGAAATAACTTTCTGTGGTGAAAATTTGTAGATTGAACAAAAAGTTAGACTCATAAGTGTTGTGCGGGTGCTTTATCACCCATTTCTGCCCCTGATTTTAGGGGCTGGCAGCAAAGACTCCGCTTTACGACGGCCCCAGCGACACCCCCTAGTAGGAACTAGGCCTACGCGCTTTTCCGCCCGTTTATCTACACTTCGTAATCCACAATCACCGGAGCATGGTCGGATGCGCCTTTGCCCTGACGCTCTTCGATGTCGATGAATCCGGCGGACGCCTTTGCCGCGAGGTCGGGGGAGGCGAGCTGGAAGTCGATGCGCATGCCCTCATCCTTGAAAAAGCGGCCAGCCTTGTAATCCCAGTAGGTCCACTGGTTTGGGGTGAATTGGCGAGTTACTTCCTTCATGCCCGCCTGCTCCAGCGCATAGAAAGCTGCGCGTTCAGGCGGTGTGACGTGTGTTTTCCCTGCGAAGGCTGCCATTGACCAGACATCGCCGTCGGTCGGGGCAATGTTGAAGTCGCCGCCCATCATGAAGGTGGCCTCCGGGTCGTCGTCAAGCGTGGCGATGATGTGCTGACGGAGCCGCTCCAGAAATTCGAGCTTGTACTCGAAGTGCGGGTCGGTGATGTCGCGGCCGTTCGGGATGTAGAGGCTATGGACGCGCACGCCACCGCAGGTAGCGGCGATATGGCGGGCCTCCAATGCGGGAGTTGCGTCGGGGTCCTTGTTGAAACCGGGCTGACCGGGGAACTCTGCCTGGATGTCCTCAAGGCCGACGCGGGAGATGATGGCAACGCCATTCCACTGATTCAGGCCGTGGTGGGCGACTTGGTATCCCAGCTCTTCAAAAGCAGCGGTGGGGAATTGGTCGTCCTTGCACTTGGTTTCCTGGACGGCCAGGACATCAATGTCATTCCGGCGCAGCATTTCCACCATTCGGTCGAGGCGAGTTCGAGCCGAATTGACGTTCCAGACACAGATTCGCATATCAACGATTGTAAAAGGGGAACGAAACGGCGGCCTCATGCGTTGAACAAAGCAGTGACAAAATAGGCGGACAAAAACGGATAAGGTGGGCGGAAGCCCGGTAGGAAAGGGAGTTTCGAGGTTGGCTAACTGGGACGATCGCCGTTACGGCGGCGAGTACAGTCCGACGGATTACCTGGGTAGTAGTGGCAGGAACGCTTATCGGGAACACGACGCATATGCGGCGTACGATGCGGCAATGCCGTATCAGGAAGTGCCATATCCGGTAGCAAACATTCCGGTCGGCTATGAAAGCGGGTACCCCGCTAGCTATGGGGTGTCTTCCTTCGGTGAGCTCAGTGCTAATCCCAAAGTCGCGCCGCTGACCGCTCAAATGGCAGTACACCTGGGCTTTGACCCCAATCTGGCCAATGGCTCAGTGGCACGTCGTGGTGGTGCGCTGTTGGTGGATTCTGTCATCTACACTGCATTGATTGCCTCCATTGCAGTTCTCACTAGCATCGTGGGGACATCGGACAGCGGCGTAATGGTGATGCTGATCAGCCTCTTCCTCGGTCCCGGTGGTTTTTACCTCTACCGCGTGGCGGGGGACTCCATCTTCGACGGGTCGCCGGGTAAACACGCCATGGGCATGAAAATCGAAGGTGCACACGGGATGCCAGTCTCAGCCCGCGATGGTTTTGTGCGCAATGCCTGGATTCTGCCGTCGATGATTCCGGTCGCCGGTTGGTTTGTCTCTGCGGGCCTGGCTGGCTGGATTGCGATGGGTGCGTCCCGCGATCCGCTGGGGAGAGGTCGTCATGAACTCTCGGTCCACACCCGTGTGGTGGAAAAGCCGGAGACGCGCGAGCTGCCGCGCGGGCAGCGCCGCATGGACAATCGCATGGGTAGCAAAGAGCAGCAGGGCAAGCAGCTGAAGCGGATTAAAAGGGTTAAGCGCGGGAAGTAGGGCGATCAGGGCGAGCAGCGCAGGGCCGAAACGTAACCCCCGGCCCCTAAGCCCCTGTCAGCTCCGCGTAGCGGTGCCGGTGGTGCTCGGTAAAACCGAGTGTCCGGTATAGCGCAATGCCAGGCTCATTTGAGCCCAATACCTGCAGATATGCAGAATCTGCCCCGTGTTGTGCGCCCCAGTGCATCATGTGAATTCCCAGTAGGGTGCCAAGTCCTCGGCGGCGCATATCGGCTGCGACTTCCACAGCGGAGAACCCGAGCCACACACGGCCGTCGTCCGATTCGGTCAGCGTGCCGCGCGTAATGGCTACCGTGCGTATGCCTTCAGGCGCATTGTTGGCAGGCACTTGCAGGCGTCCGAAGCACATGCGGCCATCAATTTCATTGCGCAGAAGCTGTAGTGCATGCTCGGACAGCGTGGTACCGCGGAAATGGTAGAGCCCCAGCCAGTCGTCGTCAGGTTGATCAGCGATATCCACCTGCACGTCTGCAAGCTCGACGCTGTGCTCATCGAGCACCTGTTCGGCGCTGTGCTCATCAAGCACCTGTACGGCGCTGTGCGATTCAGCTGCCAATTCAGCAGGCGGCAAATCCCCATCGAGTGAGCGCGTCATAACCACAATGTCCGGCCCGACCGTCCACTCCGGCCCCGCGACCAGCGCCTGTGCAGGTTTGGCGATTCTATCCGGAATCGCAATCCGCACCGGCAAATCGTGGGAATCGTAAAACGACTTAATCTTCTCCAACGGCACCGGCTGAGTGCTGGCTCCGGGTTCGAGCGGCAGCGCGGAGTTGGAACGCTCCGTAATGCCATCGCCGGCTCGCAGCAGCCAGCCCGACTCCACCACATGCGCGATACCCGGGAAGGCCTTCGCTGTCGCAGTTTCCACGGCGCGAATATCCGAATTGCGCACCGGATGATCCGGCAGGGCCTTCACAATCAAAATGTGCTTATCGCTAAAGTCCACCGCTGCCACGGATTCGTCGGCACGCACGCCAGCACGAACCTGCGGACGCACGACGAACGGATCCATGCTGAGCACATGCCCAATGACGTCCGTAGTCTTCTTGCCGCTGGCCAATGCTTCTTCATCGGTCAGCGCGCGCCGCACAATGACACGACGTCCCACCGCCACTTCACCGACGCCCCAGCGGGAAATCGGTAGCTTCTGTGCTGCATTTTCGCTTGCCGACGACTCCAATTGCCTATCCGCCACGATCTAATCCTCGTGGCCGAACGGATCCGGATCCACGCCCGGCATCCAGGTCAGGCCGCCCTCGGTCCAACCGGCGCGCTTGATTTCCTTCTTGGCCATGCGCTTCCAACGACCGGTGAGGCAATCGGTATAGAGGAACCCATCTAGATGGCCGACCTCGTGCTGCATGCAGCGAGCGAGGAAACCGGTGGCCTCGATGCGGACCTCTTCGCCGTTTTCATCCAGGCCGGTGACGACAGCCTTCTCCGCGCGGTTGGTGGGGAAGGACAGGCCGGGTACAGAGAGGCAGCCTTCGTCATCGGAACCGTCGTCATTAGGCATGGTCTTCGGGATTTCACTGGTGGTCAGCACCGGATTGATGACGCAGCCGCGGTGCCAGACGTCGTCATCATCGGGGCAGTTGTAGACGAACAGACGCTTGCCGACGCCCACCTGGTTGGCAGCCAGCCCCACACCGTGGGCGCGGTCCATGGTTTCGTACATGTCCTCGATGAGCTCACGCAGCTCGGAGATGTCCTCGGTTACCGGCTGGGTAGGAGTGTGGAGAACGGGGTCTCCGGCAATCACAATGGGACGGATAGTCATGTCGCTGATTCTACTCGGCGTCCATGTTTTCTATATCGCCTGGTGATGTCAGGGGTCTTGGAGACGTTGGGCGATGTCGGAAGTGGTATGTAGGGCTGGGCGGCTGGGCCTTACCATGTATCTTCGCTAAGTATCTGCATAGGCAGTGTTGTGCAGAATAGAAAATCAGGGCGAGTGGGAAGGAAAGCGGGGTGCGGAAAATGGTGAGCAAGAAACCCATAGGCGGCAGCCACGAACCTGAGACTGAGCTGCGGCCTGACTCATCCGAGCATCCCGGACTCGCGGGCGATACCGGCGGCATTGAGCCCATTTTGGCGCAGAAAATGCTGGATTTTGAGAAGGAATGGCTGAAAGTTGCCCGCCGTGGGCCGCGTATGGCCGGTGCGCGGCAGGAGGCAATTCGGCGTCGCTTTGCCGAGGACTTCGGCAACAACACAATCCGTTACCACCAGGTACTTTCGCGACTTCTCGATTCTCCGGCAGCCGAAGCGGCCGAACCCGTGTTGGTTCATCGGCTGCGCGCCGTGCGGGACAACCAAGACGCATAAGGTTCAAGTTTCACTTCACGGTTCGGCGGCAGAACATATAGGATGTGGGATGTGTCTGACCAACTAAACCCTCAGAATTCGCCGCGTCCGGGCCGTCATCGACTCGATGACGACTTCGACGACTTCGATGAGTACAGCGATTACGCGGAGGCTCCCGCCGCTGGCGGCGCCCATGCGTACTCCGAGCCGTCGGATGCTCAACACACAGCGCCAAAATCTGCGGCTCCCGCCGCTGGTGCAGCTGCTGCTGGTGCCACCGCCGCCTCGACCGGTGCCAGCGCTGGGGCTGCTAGCAATTCCGCAGCTGCTGATGGTGTTGATGACGGCGACATCGGCGACGGTGCCGGTGATGGCCGCTACATGCGCGTTCTCGCTATCGTGCTGCTCGCTATCGGCGTGTGCCTGGTCGCCTACGGTGCCTATGCACTCAGCACACGTGGCGACGATGCCGAGAACACCGGCCAGAATGACACCTCGGCATCCGCTCCGGTTGACTCTGGTGCGCCTGCTGACTCGGCCAACGGCAGTGATCCGGCAAAGGATGGTGCTGTTGGAGATGGTGACGGCGAGGTTCCGCCGCCGCCACCGGCAAATGAGCCAGGCAAACCGGTTCCTCCCGCTGAGAATCCGCCGGCACAGGATGAGGCCAACGAAGCGCCCCAGATTGACCGCAAGACTGTCAAGGTCAGTGTCCTGAATAACTCTGAGGTCGTGGGCCTCGCCGATGACCTGTCCAAGCAGATGGGCGAGCAGGGCTGGGGCGCCGGCGAGACCGGCAATGCTCCTGAAGAGAAGATGGGTGTGTGGGAGAAGACCACCGTCTACTTCGACCCGAGGAACGAAGAGGAAAAGGCCGCCGCTGAGCAGATCGCGCATGACAACGGTTGGGAAGCCGCACCTCGCGATGACCGCCTCCGGGACGCTCCGGCGGGAATCGTCGTGGTCGCCACTGACCCGGCTCACTAGACTCCCGGCCCACCAGGCTTTGGTCTCTCACTAAGGTTTGCGGCCTAAGTCTCAAAACCTGCCGCCGTGGTGCGAAGCCCCATAGCTTTCCAAGTCCCGCGTAAGCCACACATTTCATGGCCTACGCGGGGCTTTTGCATATTTTGCAGTCTCAAACAGATCACGGCTGAAAAAGGGGTACTAGTATTCTGCTAGTAGCCAGTGAGGTCTGTGAGGTTTTTATGTTCGCCGTAAAGCGTCGTCGTGTTGCTGTCGCCACCGCGTTGGGTTGTGCTGCAACACTGTTGGTGTCCTGCTCGGGGGTTGAATCCAGCAGCGACAAGGACGGGAACGCAGGCGCGTCGACAAGCACTGCGCCAGTGAGCGTAGATCCGGCTGCACCGAAGCTGACCGAGCGAGTCAGCGCCTATAACTTCATCCGAACAAACGACGACGGATCAATGAAAATGCTGGCAACTGTACAGGTCATGAGCGCCAAGGGATGGATGGGACTGTCCGACGAAAAAGGTCAGTTCACTACCTTGGATAAGGGCAAGTACACAGTGCAGGCGCGCGGTGCATCTGGCTGCAGTGGCATCGGCAGCCCCGCAACCGAAGGGTTGGGTGTCATCGGCGAAGTGCACGTCGATGACAAACGGAATGCAGATGTCTGGAACGTTCCGTCCAAGGTGGATGAAGACAGTTTCACCACAGTTGCGCTTGTCGATTCCAACGGTGACCTTGCCTCCTGCGCAAAAACCGTCACCTGGACGGAGCCAACTGAGGAAAACGACTCCTAGTGTGAAAAAATAGCGGTATGACTGAGCAATTTTCCGGATCGGCGCAGCCATCACTGGGAGTAGAATGGGAAGTGGCGTTCGTTGACCGACGAACGCGCGACACCGCCCCCGCTGCCGCCGAGGTGCTCGACATCATCGATGCGGAGCATCCCGGACATGGGCTCCAGCGAGAGTTCCTCGCCAACACCGTAGAGCTCGTCACCGGTGTGCACACGAACGTGCCCGATGCCGTAGCGGAGCTCCAAAGCCAGCTGGACATGGTTCTCGATGCCGCTGACCGCGTTGGGGTGGATGTGTGGTCATCGGGCTCGCATCCGTTCGCCCGCGGTACTGCTCAGCAGGTCAGCGCCAAGGGGCACTACTCCGAAATCATCAACCGCACTCAGTGGTGGGGCAACCAGATGATCATCTGGGGAGTCCACGTCCACGTTGGCATTAAGGATTCCGAACGCGTTTGGCCGATCATTCAGGCCCTGGCAACGCAGCTGCCGCACATGTTGGCGTTGTCTGCCTCCTCACCGGCCTGGAACGGCGAGGACATGGGTTACGCTTCCAACCGAAGCCTGCTCTACCAGCAGCTTCCCACCGCTGGTCAGCCGCCGGCGATTTACACGTGGTCCGAGTGGGAGTCCTACATGCACGACCAGTCCCGCTCCGGCGTCATCAACCACACCGGCTCGATGCACTTGGACATTCGCCCAGCATCAAAGTACGGCACCATTGAGATTCGTGTCGCTGACGCTACCTCTAACCTGCAGGAACTCGCCGCTATCGTGGCATTGACGCACTGTCTGACGGTTTACTACGACCGCATGTGGGAGGCTGGCGAGGAACTACCGTCGCTACAGTCCTGGCACATCGCCGAAAACAAGTGGCGCGCCGCTCGCTACGGCATGGACGCGCTGGTCATCGTCAATCGCGATACCGACGAGCGGTGGGTTCGCGACGAACTTCGTGAACTTGTGGTTCAACTCGCCCCGCTTGCCGACGAACTGGGTTGCCGAGCCGAACTGGAATTCGTCAACAACATCGTGGAAATGGGCGCGGCATATGAGCGTCAGCGCACTGTGGCGGATGCGGCCGGGGCGCTGCCTTCCATGGCTACCGAAGACGACGTACGGGCGAACGAAGAGCGCATTGGCCACACCCCGTGGCGTGCCGCCGTGGATCTTGCGGTGCAGGAACTGCGCGCCGGGCATCCGATAGCGCCTGCAGATTTCCACGAGCAAGTAGACGACTAGCCGTCGTTAAGCGGTGTGTGCCTAGACAAAAATTAGCGACTAGGCCTATAGCACTTTTGGGGTGCATAAACCTAGCCACTAACTGAAGAAAGGCGCCCCGGGCGGCCCCGGTCGAACCCGGTTCCGCTCCAGATCGGGGTCGAATCTTGACGGGGAGTGTCCTCTCGTTATTCCCGGCTGTCATCGCGGGCGAGGCTGTCCTCGTCGACGAGCCTCTCCTTGAACGCCTCGTGGCCAACGCGGTTACTGACAATTGGCGATGTACCCAGAGCAAACAGGATAATCAGGGTCAACAGAGCCAAGTCACTACTAGTAGTTGTGTGAGCTGACGCGTGCGTGGCGACGTGCAAAAGCGAACCCGACAGCGTCAGAATTAGCCCCAGCGTTTGTGGCTTGGAGGATGCATGCATGCGACTGATGGTGTCGCGGAAGCGTATTAATCCCACGGACGCTGCAACGCACAGTAGCATTCCGGTGATAATGAGTGCGATGGCGATAATGTCTGCCACGAGAATCATTTGGGCTCTCCCTTTATGGTTGTCGGAGCTGCTGTTGGCGTTGCCTTAGGCGCTGCTTTCTGTGCGGTTTTCTTTGTGGCGACCTTGCTTGCAGCTTTCCCCGTGCCCTTCCGAGCGCTCTTCGCGGGTTTCTTTCCTTCGTCTGGGACACGGAACTTGGCGACTGCCAGCGAAGACAGGAAACCGAGCAGCGCAACGATGAGCATTGGGTAGACCACCGAAGTGTCCAAGCTCCAGGCCATGAACGCAGCGAGCATGCCCTGCAACATTGCAGTCATGGACTCCAGCGCCACCAGGCGGTCCAGCGAGTTTGGTCCTGCGATCATGTGCCCGAGGGTAATCATCACCGCAATGAAATAGCCTGCGGCAGCCACTCCGAGCAGAATGTTAAAAACTTCCGGGTTCATCGGCTACTCCTTTCTCCCCTTTTTTCGCTGCTCGTTTCGCCTTGCTCGCCGCTTTTCGCACTGCTCGGCTGCTCTTCGCCAGAGCCTGGCTTAGTCGGTTGCTCATGTACATCGCGGTTCTCAAACGCGCGAATCACCCGTCGCTCGATTCGGGTCAACTGGTTGATTTGTTCAGCTACCTTGCCTGTCGACGAAGCGTCGAGAAGATGCATGGTCAGCGTCTTTTTTCGCTTATCGATGTCCACGATGATGCCGCCCGGCTGCAGATTAATTAGTGCCATTGCAGTCGTGAGCGAAATATCGTCATTGGTCCGCATGGGGACCTTGATAATGGCAGTCGGTGGCGGATTATCTCGTCGGATGGCCAGCCAGGCGACACTGATAGAGGCCTTCACGAAGTCGATTGTCCAAGAACCGAACAGTCGCACCATGCCACCGAAGTTGATGTCCAGTGCGCTGCTTGGCGGGATAGGCATGGCGAGGTTCAGCAACGTGGCTACCAGGATTCCCGAGAGCACATTGGCAAATGTCACCTCGCCCCACAGCATGACCCAAATAATCACTGTGAATAAGAAGAGCAGGATTGAAATACGTGGTGGTCGCTTTGCAGCCACCTTGGCGCGCGTTTTACTCATCAGCTTTCACCTGCTCCTTCCAGCGTGCTGGTGGCACGTTCGGTCGCCGAATCCGACTTCCATGGGCTCTTGGTGCGGCCTGGGTTTTCCAGCTGCTCCAGGCCCTTGTCATCGGCCGAGTCGATACCGAGGACCGCTGCGCGGTACTCATCAACATTCGCGACGTTGCTTGCCGCTTCGGTAGCTACATTGGACAGCGGCCCGGCCAGAACGGTAACCCCCACAGAGGCAATCACCAGCAGGGCCGTCGGCATCACCATGCCGAGTGGCATCTTGCCGACGTCGTCACGCTCTGCGATAGCAACCATCTGAGTCCTTTCCCGGAGCGCGGCTGGCTGCGCAAGCACGGTGTCGCCCTCGGGGGCGTCGGAACGGTCGCGCCAGAAGGCCTTCGACCAGACGAGAATCATGGTGTAGAGGGTCAGCAGGCTGGTGATGATAGATCCCGCAACCAGAATCCATGCGGTGGCGGATCCGTTCTGTGCGCCGGCCTCAATGAGCATGACCTTGCCCAGGAAGCCTGAGAACGGTGGGATACCACCGAGGTTGAGCGCGGGCACGAGGTATAGCAACGCCAGCAGCGGCGACGTCTTGGCCAGGCTACCGAGGCTGCGCAGGGAGGACGAGCCCGCCTGGCGCTCGATAAGCCCGACCACCAGGAACAATGCCGTCTGCACCAGAATGTGGTGGACGATGTAGAAAATCGCGCCACTGAGCCCCAGCGTATTGCCGACGGCAATGCCGAAGATCATGTATCCGATGTGGGATACCAGCGTAAATGACAAGAGACGTTTGATGTCATTTTGGGCCATGGCACCGAGAATGCCCATGAGCATTGTCGCTAGGCCGGCCCACATCAGGACGTCGTCAAGCCTGCCGTCTGGGAAAACGACACTGCGCGTGCGGATGATCGCGTAGACACCCACCTTCGTCAGCAGCCCCGCGAAGACCGCGGTAACCATCGACGGTGCGGTGGGGTAGGAGTCTGGCAACCACGCCGACAGCGGGAACACCGCCGCCTTCACCGCGAAGGCGACGAGCAGCACTGCGAAGATCGCGGTGCGGGTGCCATCGGGGATGTCCTCCATGCGCAGGGAAATGTGTGCGAAGTTCACCGTGCCGACCGCTTGATAAACCAGGCCAATCGCCAGCAGGAACACCATCGAGGACAGCATGTTGACCATCACATACGACACGCCTGCGCGCGTGCGTGACGACGATGCCCCCAGCGTGAGCAGCACGTAGGAGGCTACGAGCAGAACCTCGAAACCGACATACATATTGAACAGGTCGCCAGCCAAGAAGGCCATTGAGACGCCCATGTTGAGCAGCATGTACGTCGGAACGAAGACGGAGATCGGCTCATCTTCGTCACCATCGCTAATACCCTGACCGATGCCGAACCACATCACGGCAAAGAGGACCAGCTGAGAGACGGTAATCATCAACACTGCGAGGTTGTCGGCTACGAGCGTGATGCCGATTGGTGCGTCCCAGCCGCCCACCTGGACAGTGTGGACGCCGTGCGCGTAGATGAGATACACCAAGGCGCTGGCGACTCCCAGCAGACTGCCGAGCGAAAACAGCGCGATCGCCTGCTGTGCTTTGGGGAAACGCGCCAGCAGCAGTGCAATCGCGGCGGTGGCGGCGGGGACGATGATAGGCAGCGGAATTAGTGCCAGAATTAGTTGCTCAGTCGTCATCGTCGTCACCTCCCGGGGAGTTTGATGGCGGGGTCACGGGCTTTTCGAAACTGGCCGGACCGAAGCTATCGCCGGCCTCTGTGGGGCGACCGGTGGTGGGGTCGTCGGATTTGTCGTGATCCGGAGCAGCTGATGGGTCGCTGGCCCGACGCATTGCCAGGCTGCGGTCCTCGTGGTCATCTTGCACGTGATCGCCGATGCGGTAGCGGTGCTGGCGATAGAGCAGAGCCAACAGGAATGCGGTCATGCCCATGGAAATAACAATCGCGGTGAGGATGAAGGCCTGAGGCAGCGAGTCGGCCTGGGCATCGCTGACTAGCGATTCTCTATCCCAAATCGGTGGCTGCCCCGGGGAACCGGAACCAAGCAGGATGAGCAGGTTGATACCGTTGCCCATCAGCAACAGTCCCATGAGCATCCTTGTCAACGAACGATCGAGGAACAGGTACACCCCTGTAGCAATCAGCGTGCCGACAGTAGCTAGCAGAACAAAATTGAGAATCACGGGTGTGTGTCCTTTCCTTCGGTCCTAGCTGGGGCTGTCGTTTCTGAGGCCTCTGAGGTGGCTGTGTTGGCAGAGCCTGCGGGTTTAGTGCCGGCAGGTTTAACGCTTGCGGGGTTAGCGCCTGTGGACTTAACACCTGCGGGCTTAGCCGCCGCCAACTTGCTGCGCAGCTGGCGGGACTGGCCGAGTGCGGCTCGATTCACACGACGTGAACGATCACGCTCAGCGCGAAGGTTTATCTGAGCATCGATGCCACCGCCCAAACTGCGCAGGATGTAGACAATCGTGCTAACCACAATCATGTACACACCCAGATCAAAGAGCATCGGGGAGACAACAGTGACATCGCCGACCAGCGGAATTTCCCGCGAGCCATACGTAGAAGTTAGCGGTGCCCACCCCACAAACAGTGGCCACAACGCGCTGAGTGCCGACACCAGCAAACCGCCGCCGAGAAGTATCTCGTTAGGAATCGGCAGAGTTGCCGCCAACTCACGACGACCACCGATGAGATAACGCATGGTCAGTGCCAGCGCAGCCACGAGACCACCGGCGAAGCCACCGCCGACATCGTTATGGCCGGCAAAAAAGAGATAGAAGGAAACCACCATCATGGCGGGGAAGAGCACGCGCGATGCCACCAGCACCATGATCGGGTAGCGCAACCGCTCGGCTTCACCGGACTCATCGAGAGTGTTCAACCAACGGTTGGTGCGGCGAGCTCGATTCCGCTGCGGCTTAATCTTTGAACGCATATGCATGGTATGCGTGCGGAAGACCAGTGAGGTAATCCCCAGAGCCACCATCACCAGCACGGTGATTTCACCGAAGGTGTCCCAGGCGCGGATGTCGACAAGCAGTACGTTGACTGCATTCTGGCCGTGTCCAATATCGTGCGCCAGCGGCGGAATGTCGCCCGAGATTGGCTCAGTACGACGGGAGCCCATGGCGTAGGCGGCCAACACGGGAACCGTGACACCGACTGCAATGGCCAACCAAGCACGGTGTCGTGTCCACCTCGGGTTCGATGCCGGCGCCCGCGGGGAGAGCGTACGCAACACCAACACGAAAATAATCATTGAGACCGTCTCAACCAGCAGCTGCGTCAGAGCCAAGTCAGGAGCGCCGTACATGGCGAAAATAATGGCCAAGCCGTAGCCGGTCACGCCTACCAGGATGACTCCGGAAAGCCTGTTCTTCTGCCGGGTAGCGGCCAGCGCCGCGATAATCATGATGAGCGCAACTGCACCCTGCGGAGCTGAGTCCCACAGTTCCATTCGCAGCTCATCGCGCTCGCCGAGCAACAACGCGCCGATGGACAGCACGATGAGGGTCAGCAGAATGACCGCTTCATTCAACGGGAGGGAACCACGCTGGGTCGCGGCAGTGACACGGAGAGAAAGACGGCGGGCCAAGTCCAGGATTCCGTCGTAAAGCGCATCCGCACTACCGAGAGCCGGTTGATCAAACTGCAGCTGACGCACCAGATTACGCTGCCAATGCATGATGGCACCCGCGAGCAGAATTGTGGCCGTCAGCGCCAGCGGAAGGGTGAATCCGTGCCAGAGAGCCAGGTGCGATTCTGCTTCCGTATTCGGGAATGCGCTGGTGAGGTAAGGCGAGATAATCGAGTCAAGGACGCGCGGAACCAGGCCGAAAACCAAACCTGCCAGCGCGAGCAGCCAAGCCGGGCCAATCTGATCCCATGTCGGGGAATCCATCTCGGCGACGACGGGGGAAGTGCCACCACCGCTAGCGTGCGTGTCGGCCTTAGTCGCAAACGCGGCTCGCAGCAGGTACAGCGAGTACGCCACGGTAAGAATCGACCCTACGACCAGGCCAATCGTGGTAAACACCGACGGCATACCATGCAGTGGTTCAGCATTGAGCGTGGCCTCCAGCGCCGCTTCCTTCGCGACAAAGCCGAAGAACGGCGGCACACCCATCATCGAGGCGGCCGCGAGAACCGAAATCACCAGCAACTGCGGCGACTTTCTACCGAGCCCAGAAAGCTCACGGATATCGCGCGTACCAGTCAGCCTGTCAATTGTGCCCGCGACCATAAACAGCGTGGCCTTGAACATGGCGTGGCCGAGAGTCAGCGCCAGGGCTGCCAGCATCGTCGCACGCGTGCCTATCGACGCGACTGTGATGATGAATCCCAACTGGCTGACAGTGCCATACGCCATAATCAGCTTGAGATCCTTCTGGCGCAGGGCCATCCAGCCGGCCATGATCATGGTCAAGAGGCCGAGCGGGATGATGATTGGCTGCCACGCGTTGGTGTCATTGAAGGTCGGCGCGAGCCGGGCAACCAGGAACACACCGGCTTTGACCATCGCTGCCGAATGCAGGAAGGAAGAAACCGGGGTAGGGGCGGCCATTGCACCGGGTAGCCAGAAGTGGAAGGGCGCGATAGCGGACTTCGACAGCGCACCAACGACCAGCAGGATTGCGGCCGTGGATACTGCCGTGGAGTCCAGCTGTGCCGCTGTCAGAGCGCCAGGCGCGGTGAGTTCGGAGAAGTTCCAGAAACCGGTGGTCACTCCCATCAGAACGATACCGACCAGCATGATGAGGCCACCCAGCGTCGTGACCAGGAGCGCCTGGCCTGCTGCGCGACGGGAGGAGGCGCGCTCGGCGTAGTAGCCCACCAGGAGGAAGGACAGAACCGAGGTAATTTCCCAGAAGACGAACATCAGCATGATGCTGTCGCTGATGACCAGGCCGTACATCGCCGCAGCGAAGGCGATCATTTGGGCTGCGAAGGAACCTACGCGGCGACGTTTGCCGAGTGGCGGGTTGATGAAGTAACCGGAGCAGTACACCAGTACGAGAAAGCCGATGGTCAAAACCAGCGTGCCGAAGAGCGATTCAATAGGACCTAATCGCAGGTTTACATCCAAGTGGATAATGGGCATCCACGAAAAATGCGTGACGGCGGGTTGCGTGAGTGCGGAAGTTTCCCCGTTGCCATTGTCTAGAGCTAAGCGAACGAGATGGGTGCCGGTGTAGATGGCACCGCCTGCCAGCGGGAGGCTGAGTACGAGGAACCCGCGGGTTCCGAGCCACTTAATCGTCCATGGTGCAAGCGCTGCCGTAACGAACAGGATGCACAGGAGAGAAGTCACTATTCCATAATGATTGGAACACGCCAGTTCATGCAACCCCGTTTTAGGGACTTAAGCATTTGAAGCGGTGTTAACCGAGTGTGTGAAAACGGTCAATTGTTTCTGGGAAAGTGAAAATTTGGGGGTGAGTTGTGGGGGGGGGGCGGAAGTTGGGCATTTTTTGGGGCTTGAGCGGCTGACTGCTCAAGCCCCAAATCAGTGCCATTACTGCCCGTTACCTTGTGAGTGTCCCCGATAATGGGGATAGTCGCTGGTCCGGTATGGCTT